>JAPLCM010000116.1 GCA_026392275.1 Actinomycetota bacterium
CCGGCCGGGTAGCGAGGCTGTCGGCAAAATCTTCCTCAACGCCGCCGCAACACGTACTTCATATTCGGGTCGCAGAATGCCATCAAGCCATACAACGGCGACGACGGCTGCCCCCCCGGCCGTCGGGACCTGACTGAAGTACGGTGCGCCCCCACCGAGTCGGCGTCCCACCAGCCCGGGCGGTACACCTCCTGCGCCCGGGAGCCGCTGGCCCCACATGGGCCGCTACGACTGTCCCCCAGTCGTCGCGGCCCATCCCCCTTTCTGGGTTTGACGAGTGTTACCACGTCGGCGTCTTCCGGCGCTTCGGGCGGCCGGCTGATCCGGCCGCCGCCGCGGGCCTCTACGGCGTCACGGTCTCCGTCGCGAAGGCCGCCCAGTTCAGCGCCTCACTCAGCGTCGGATGGACCGGCCGAGACTCGCGCAGGTCGTTCAGCGTGGCGCCCGCGCGGATCGCGAGGCCGAGGGTGAAGATGAGTTCGGCGGCCTGGGGGCCGGCCAGATGGGCGCCGAGCAGGCGCCCATCCTCTCCGGCCAGCAACTTGACGAGGCCGCCGCGTCGGTCGTCGATGATCGCCTGAGCGACGTACTCGAAGCCGCCGCGCGCGACCTGGTACGGCGCGCCGCGCGCGGCCAGCTCGGCTTCGCCGAGCCCCACGCGCGCGACCTGCGGCACCGTGAAGCAGGCCGAGGGCATGCCGGCGAGATCGACCGTCTGCGGCTCGCCGGTGAGCATGCTCTGGGCGACGCGTTCGCCCTCCAGTCCGGCGACCGGCGTCAGCTCGATACCGCCGGCCGCGTCGCCGGCGAACCAGACGCGCGGATTGCTCGTGCTGCGCAGGGCGGCGTCCAGCCGGGGCCTGCCGCGCCCATCCACCTCGACCCCGCCTGCGGCCAGGTCGAGCTCGGCCACGGCCGGCATACGCCCGGTGGCCGCGAGGACGCGCTCGCCGGCGAGCGCCCGCTCGCGGCCGTGCGCCCCCGCGACGCGCACCTCGAGCGCGCCGGGGCTCCCCTCGATCGCTCGCGTCTCCGTGTGCAGGAGGAAGGTCACGCCGAGCGCCTCGAGACCGGCCTGCGCCAGCGCGGCAGCCTCGGGGTCGAAGCCCTTGAGGACGCTTCCGCCACGCACGATCACGGTCACCTGCGTGCCGAAGGCGGCGTAGATGCCGGCGAGCTCCATGGCGATGTAGCCGCCGCCGATGATGGCCAGGGTCGCGGGTCTCGTGGGGTAGGCGAGCGCGTCGTCACTGGAGTCGGCCAGATCGCTCCCTGGGAGCGAGGGTCTCGCCGGTCGGGAGCCCGTCGCCACCAGGACGTGGCTGGGGCGATAGGTCGCGCCGCCAGCCGCCACCTCGTCAGGTGAAAGGAAGCGAGCCTCGCCGCGCAACAGTTCCGCGCCGAGACCACTGAGGATGCCTTCCTGGTCGCCGGCGTATGCACGCTGCATCTCGCCCTGCCAGGCCATGAGCCTGTCCCAGTCGAGCTCGGGCACGCCACCTGCGAAGCCCATGCGGGCCGCCTCTCCCGCCTCACGGCGGGTCTGGGCGGCCGTGTACAGCGCCTTCTTGGGCACGCAGCCGTGCCAGAGACAGGTGCCGCCGAACTGCCCGTGCTCGACTACCGTGACGCGCCAGCCGGCGCCTGCCAGCGTCCGCGCCACGCGTGTGCCGGCGGTGCCGGCGCCGATGACCAGGACGTGACGCTCGTCGCTCATCGCAGGCCTCCTCGTGGTGTGCCTCGGGACTACCCGCGGCAGCTGCGCGCTACACAAAGCTCAACCCGACCCTCGACCGGGCGCAACCTGAGCAGGACACACTGCGCCAGAAGCCGGTGCGCCCGTGCGCCGGCCCTGTAGGAGGAGCACCTATGGAGCTCAAGGTCACGTGTCTCGTGTGCGGCCAAGACGTCGACTTGCAGCTGCAGATGGCTCTGCCAAAGGATGCGCCCTTCGGGTGCCCGTACTGTGACGAGGAAGTGGCGGAAGCGATCCGCGCCGAGTACGCGAGGAGGCGGAGGGCGGCAGCCTGAGCCGGGCTTCCGGTGGGGCTTCCGGCGGCCGACCTCTGCGCGTAGGATGGCCGCATGCTCGGCGACGACGACCAACGCTTCCGCGACGCGCTCGTGGTGGGCAGCCTGCTGGCGCCTGAAGGCGCCGCAGCCTACGGCGCGGCGATGCGCTGGTGGGGGTGGACGCCCGGTGACGCCGTCAGCGAAGGGACGGGCGGCTCCCGCGGACACGGGCCGCCGATCTCGTTCATCACGCCGAAGCGCAGACAGGCCATGCGGCTGGAGCTTCTCGGCGTGCGCTTCGAGCTCGTGCTGGTCAAGCCGGAGCGCCTGTTCGGGGCCGCCCTCCTCGGCGAGCCCGGGCTGCGCATCCGCGTCACCGATCTCGAGCGCACCGTCGTCGACATGTTCGACCGCAGCGACCTGTGCGGCGGTGTGCCGGCGGCGGCGGTCGCCCTCGAAGGAGCCTGGCTGGAGCTGGACCGGGAGCGCCTGACGGGCTACCTCGAGCGTTTCGCCGGCGGCACGGTGCCGCGGCGTCTCGGGTACCTCGTCGAGCGCCTCGGCCTGCTGCCACAGGACGATCCGCTGCTTCGGCGCTGGCGCACGTTCCTCGGCGCCGGCTACTCCCTGCTTGAGCGCGGCGGTCCGGCGGAGGGGCCCTTCGTGCGCCGTTGGCGCCTCCGCGTGAACGTGCCCGGCCTGCGCGCCTGAGGCGCGTGCGCCCCGCGCGGGCCTCCGCGCATCGCTCTCGATGGTCGGCGCCTGCCGTAGCCTTTAGAAGGTGGGGGAGCTCGGCGGCGAGTCGCGTGTCTCGCGGCCGACTGCGACCGCGGAGTCTGCGTTGGCTTGCTCCGAGTGGCCGAGGCTTTCGGCGTGTCTCTCCTCAGCGGCGCGCATCTCTTGGCGACGCGCTTCGGGGGTCAGCGCTGCGACGCGTGCACTGCGCAGATGCCTTCTGGTCTTCGAGCGGTGCGTCATCATGACCACATGATTCCCGCTGCGTGTTAGCGTTGCGTGAGAGGGGAGCGAGCGCGTGGTCACGCTGTCGAGCGCCGTCAGAAGGAGAGGCGTATGTGTTGTTGTCTGGGCATCGGGATCCTGGCGGCGTCGCCGCGGCTCATTCTCCTGGGCCTGTGGCTCTTCACCGACTATCTCGCGCAGGCCGGCGTCGCGTTCGTGTGGGGATTCGTCGGCTTTCTGCTCGCGCCGTGCACGACGATGGCATACGCGATCGCGCAGAACTCGTTCGGGGGCCTGACCGGGTGGGGCACGGTCATCTTCGCGCTCGGCATCGTCCTCGACATCTTCATCTACTACGGTGGCGGCCGTTCGCGCTCGCAGCGCGCGCGCGACTGACCGACGCGGGCGGGCGCCTCGTGCGGCGGCCCGCCCGCGCCCGCACCCTACGACGTCATCTTGGTCGCCCCGCGCGCCGCCCAGAGCGCCATGGAGCCGGTGAGCGTGGCGAAGCCCAAGGTCACGGCGAACCCGACGAGCAGTGAGGTCGTGTCCCAGCCGGTGTTCAGTAGCGAGCGCATGGAGTCGAAGACATACGTTGTCGGGTTGATCGTCGCCGCCACCTTGAGCCAGCCGGCGGTCACGTACTCCTTGGGTACGAACGTGTAACTGAGGAAGATCAGCGGGAAGAAGGCGAACGTCGCGGCCTGGGCCGCCGCCGCGCTCTTGGTCTTCAGGGCCATGAAGGCGGCGTACCCGGCGAAGGCCATGCCCCAGAGGAACGCGAGGACGACCACGAGGGCGAAGCCCAGGGGCCCGGCAGCGACCTTCAGGCCCAAGGCAAGGGCCAGCAGCATGACGAGCACCACCTGGCCCGTGAGGATGATCGCGCTGGCAACCATCGGCCCCCAGATCACCGCCAGGCGCCGCGTCGGCGTGAGCAGGAGCTTGGTGAAGTAGCCGTTGTCCATGTCCTTGATCAGAGTCTGGCCGGCAAGACCCGCGCCGCCGACTGCCGCCGAGACAATGGCGACCGGGAGGATGAATCCCAGATAGGTGCCTTGAAACCCCGGCAACTCCGCGACCGACGAGAGGCCGCTGTTGTAGACGAAGAGGAAGAAGACGCTGATGGCGATGTTGGGGAGGATCGTCGCCGGCTCGCGCATGGTGTTGCGCAGCGAGCGGCCGATGAGGAGCAGGGTGTCGTTCATGACATCACCTCCGCGCGCTCGTTGTCGCCGGGCGGCGGGGCGCCGGCTGCGGATGAGGCGGGCGTGGCGGAGCCTCCGTCCCCCGCCTCGTCCACCTCGTGTTCCAGCGCCTCGCCGGTGACGCGCAAGAAGACGTCATCCAGGCTCGGCTGTTCGATGGTCAGCCCCTGCAGGCGGATGCCTGCACCGTCGAGTACCCGCACCAGCTTGGGGACGTTTTCCGCGGCGTGCCCGAAGTACAGGCGCAGCTCGCGGTCAGAGTGCTGGCGGCTGGGGGCCATGGCGGCGAGCGCGTCGTCGGCGCTCGCGGCGTCCTCGCACGAGCCGAACTGCAATTCGACGACCTCGTCGCCGACCTCGCGCTTGAGGTCGCTCGGCGTGCCCTGCGCGACGATCTTGCCTTTGCTGATGATGGCGACCTCGTCGGCGAGGCGGTCGGCTTCCTCAAGGTACTGCGTGGTGAGAAAGATGGTCATGCCGAGCTCGTCGTTGAGGCGCCGGACCTCCTCCCAGATCGCCGCCCTGCTGGCCGGGTCCAGCCCGGTCGTCGGCTCGTCCAGAAATAGGATGCGCGGGTCGTTCACGAGCGCCAGGGCGAGGTCGAGGCGGCGCTTCATGCCGCCGGAGTACGCGCCGGACCGTTTCTTGGGGTCGACGTCGTCGAGACCCACCGTCGCGAGCAGGCGCTCGGCCGTCTTGCGCGCCTCGCTGCGAGGGGTGCCGAACAGCTCGGACTGCAGCATGAGCAGCTCACGCGCCGTCATCAGCGGGTCGAGACCGACGTCCTGCAGCGCCACTCCGATCGCCTTCCGCACCTTGCCGCCCTGCTTCTGCACGTCGTAGCCGGCCACCGTGGCGCGGCCGGCGGTGGGGTTCAGGATCGTCGTCAGGATCTTGACCAGCGTCGACTTGCCGGCGCCGTTGGGGCCGAGGAAGCCGAAGATGCGCCCTCCCGGGATCTCAAGGTCGACGCCGTCCACGGCATGGAGCCCTCCGAAATCACGGCGCATGCCTTGCGCCGTGATGCTGCGGTCCTCGCCGTTGTGGTCCCTCATCTCGGAGCCTCCTCCGTTTGCATGCGCAATCAGTCCTGAAGCGTGATACCCGGGCGGCCGCTGGGTAGAACCCCGGCATCGACTGATGGAGGTGCCTCATGCCGGTGTTCGAGTGGCGCAGCCTCATGCCAGTGCCTGTGGATGAGCTGTTCGCCTACCATGCCCGTCCGGGGGCCTTTGAACGCCTGGCGCCACCGTGGCAACGGCTTCGCATCCTGGAGCAAGAGGGCGGCATGAAGGACGGCGGCCGCGTGGTCTTCAAGGCTTACGTCGGTCCTGTCGGCAAGCGATGGATCGCCGAGATGGGCGGTTACATGGAGGGCCGGCAGTTCGTCGACCGTCAGGTGGAGGGCCCCTTCGCCTCGTGGGAACACACGCACCGCTTCTTGCCCGGCGCCGTCGAGGGCACCAGCGAACTGCTCGACCATGTCGAGTACAGCCTTCCTGTCGGGATCCTCACCGAGCCCTTCGGCGCGCGCCCTGCGCGCACCCAGCTCGAGCGTCTCTTCGGCTTCCGCCACGCACGCACGCACGCCGACCTCGAGCGCCACGCCGTGTGGGCGGACCGCGCGCGGATCAGGGTGGCGATCAGCGGCGCGAGCGGGCTGATCGGCGCCGCTCTGGCCGTGTACCTCACGACCGCCGGGCACGAGGTCGTCAAGCTGGTCCGGCGCGAGGCGGCCG
>JAPLCM010000169.1 GCA_026392275.1 Actinomycetota bacterium
AGGACGTGACTTCCATGCCGTTGACGAGCCTGACGCGAGCGACCTTACGCAGGGCGGAGTTCGGTTTCTTGGGGGTGGTGGTGTAGACGCGCGTGCAGACCCCGCGCTTCTGGGGCGAACCCTTGAGCGCCGGCGTCTTCGAACGCTTGGACTTGCTCTCACGCCCCTTACGGACGAGCTGGCTGATGGTTGTCATCTGACCTCTCTGGTCTCTCTGGCCTGCCGCTGCGGACAGCGGCCATGTAGTCTAGCGAAACGGGGCTGCGGCCGCAAGCACGGAGCTTGAGCGGCCGCAGCCCCGCAGCCTCGTTCAGTGAATGGGTCTTCTTCGGCCTACTCCTCGGTCTCACCGGTGAGCCACGAGGTCGCCGCGTCGCTGCTGCTCATGAGGCGATCGGCCTCGGCCAAAGCCTCGGCCCTGCCTGCGGGGTAGATGTCGACGCCGCGGTACTGGCGCAGACCCGTGCCCGCCGGGATGAGCTTGCCGATGATCACGTTCTCCTTGAGGCCCTGGAGGGTGTCGGTCTTGCCCTCGATGGCCGCGTCGGTAAGCACCTTGGTGGTCTCCTGGAAAGAGGCCGCCGACAGGAAGCTCTCGGTGGCCAGCGAGGCCTTGGTGATGCCGAGGATGACCTGCTCGGCCTCGGCCGGCTCGCCGCCCTCGTCGCTGACGCGCACGTTCTCGCAGTGGAAGACGGCGCGGTCGACGAGCTGACCGGGCAGGAACTGCGTGTCGCCGGCGATGACGATGCGCACCTTCTTCATCATCTGGCGGGCGATGAGCTCGATGTGCTTGTCGTTGATCTCGACGCCCTGCGAGCGGTAGACCTCTTGCACTTCGTTGACAAGGTAGCGCTCGGTGGCCGTGTTACCGGCGTGCTTGAGCACATCGGCCGGGTAGAGCGAGCCCGGGGTGAGCGGAGTGCCCTCTTCGACCCAGTCGCCGTCCTCCACGAGGACGCTGGTGCGTCGCGTGGGGATGATGTACTCCTTGGCCGCGCCATCCTCGAGGGTGATGGTGAGCTTGCAGCCGCGTTCGGCATCGTCGACGGCGACGCGGCCCGAGACCTCGGCGATGCGCGCGACGCCCTTCGGCTTGCGCGCCTCGAAGAGTTCGACCACGCGCGGCAAGCCGTGCGTGATGTCGGCACCGGCCACCCCGCCGGTGTGGAAGGTCCGCATGGTGAGCTGCGTGCCGGGCTCGCCGATCGACTGCGCCGCCACGTGCCCGACGGCGTCGCCGATCTCCGCGGGCACGTTGTTGGCCAGGGCATAGCCGTAGCATTTCTGGCAGACGCCCGACTCGGCATCGCACTTGAGCACGCTGCGCACCGGTACCATCGGGTCGGCTTGCGTGCTGCGGGCGAGCACCTCGAGGATCCGGCTGCGGGCCTCGAGCCCGATATGGGAGTCGCGCTCGAACACGATCTCGCCGGTCGCCTCTTCGATGATCGGCGCGCCGAGATGCCGGCCGAGCAGGTTCTCGTTGGGCTCGTGGGTCCACATGGCCAGGAGCTCGGCCTTAGCGCGGCCCTTCTTCACCTTGACTTTGGCGTTCGGCAGGCTGGAGTAGACCTCCCGCAGGAGGCCGATCTGGGCCGGGCCGATCTTCTCGCCCTTCTTGAGCACCACGCGGTCGCTGCGCGGCCGCCTGACGTCCTCGGCCAGCTGCGAGCCCGTAAGCTCGGGGTTCTCCTCGCGGCGCCGCGACCACGGCGACATCGGCACCCATTCTTCGGTGCCGCAGTCGACCTCGCTCACCGTGACGTCCTGGCACACGTCCACAAGACGCCGCGTGAGGTAGCCCGAGTCGGCGGTGCGCAGGGCGGTGTCGGCGAGACCCTTGCGGGCGCCGTGTGTGGAGATGAAGAACTCGAGTACCGAGAGACCCTCGATGAAGCTCGACTTCACGGGCTGCTCGACGATCTCGCCCTTCGGGTTGGCCATCTGCCCGCGCCAGCCGGCAAGCTGGCGGATCTGCTTGATGTCGCCGCGGGCGCCGGAGGTGGCCATCATGTAGATCGGGTTGAGATCCTTGAAGTTGGCCTTCGTGGCCGCCGTGATCTGCACGTCGGCCTCGCGCCAGATCTCCTGGACCTTGCCGCGGCGCTCCTCCTCGGAGAGAAGCCCGTTGTTGTACTCCTCGCGGAGCTGCTCGACCATGGCCTGGTGGGTGCCGAGGATCTCGGCCTTTTCCTTGGCGGGGACGACGATGTCGTTCTTGGAGACGGTGACCGCGGCGCGCGTGGCGAAGTGGAAGCCGACCTCCTTGAAGACGTCGAGGATGCGCGCCACCTTGTTGGCGCCGTAGAGTGCCACGAGCTTGTTGATGAAGCTCGCGAGGCCCTTCTTCGTCATCGTGTAGTTGATGTAGACGTAGTCGCCCTGATACTCGGGGCCGAGGACGTCGTGCAGTCCCTCTTCGACGCGCATGTTGAACAGCGCGCGACCCACGGTGGTCACGACGCGAGCGCCAAGGGGCAGCCGCAGGATGATGGGCCGGCGCGTGAACTCGGCGATGCCGGCCTCGCGCCGAGTGGGCACCTCGCGCTGGTCGAGGATGCGCTGCTCCCAGGCGCGCTGCACCTCGTCGTAGCTGCTGTAGGCCGTGAGCGTCTCGCCGAAATAGTCGGGCTGAGCCTCGCTGAGGTCGTCCTCGGCATGGTACGTGAGGTAGTACATGCCGATGACCATGTCCTGGCTGGGCACGGCGATGGGCTTGCCGTGCGCCGGCGACAGGATGTTGTTGGTGCTCAGCATGAGCACGCGGGCCTCGGACTGAGCCTCCCAGCTGAGCGGCAGATGCACGGCCATCTGGTCGCCGTCGAAGTCGGCGTTGAACGCAGCGCAGACGAGCGGGTGGATCTGGATGGCCTTGCCCTCGACGAGCAGCGGCTCGAAGGCCTGGATGCCGAGACGATGCAGCGTGGGCGCCCGGTTGAGCAGCACGGGGTGCTCGGTGATGACCTCTTCGAGGATGTCCCAGACCTCGGGCACCATCGACTCGACCATCTTCTTGGCCGCCTTGATGTTCTGTACCATCTTGCGGTTGACGAGACGGCTCATGATGAACGGCTTGAAGAGCTCGAGGGCCATCATCTTGGGCAGGCCGCACTGGTGCATCTTGAGGTGCGGCCCGGCGACGATGACGGAGCGGCCCGAGTAGTCGACGCGCTTGCCGAGCAGGTTCTGACGGAAGCGGCCCTGCTTGCCCTTGAGCATGTCGCTGAGCGACTTGAGCGGGCGGTTGCCGGGGCCCGTGACGGCGCGCCCGCGGCGGCCGTTGTCGAAGAGCGCGTCGACGGCCTCCTGCAGCATGCGCTTTTCGTTGTTGACGATGATGTCCGGCGCCTGCAGGTCGAGCAGCCGCTTGAGGCGGTTGTTCCTGTTGATGACGCGCCGATAGAGGTCGTTGAGGTCGCTGGTCGCGAACCGGCCGCCGTCGAGCTGCACCATCGGGCGCAGTTCGGGGGGGATGACGGGAACGACGTCGAGGATCATCCACTCGGGGTGATTGCCGCTGCGCAGGAAGGCGGAGACGACTTTGAGGCGCTTGACGGCGCGCGCCTGGCGCTGGCCCTTGGCGGTCTCGATGGTCTCGCGGAGCTCGGCCGCCTCGGACTCGAGGTCGACGCGCTTGAGCAGTTCGCGCACGGACTCGGCGCCGGTGCCGCCGGTGAAGTACACGCCGAAGCTCTCGGGCTCGTAGCCGGGCTCGCGCCCGAACATGCGCTCCATCTGCTGGTACAGAGCCTCGTCGTTGACCACGTTGCGTGGGGCGATCGTCTTGAATTGATCCCACGCCTTGTCGATCTGGTCCTTGGCGTGGCCGACGTTCTTGAAGCCGCGGTCGATGTAGTCGTCGCGCAGTTTGTCGGCCTTGGTGCGCTGCAGTTTGAGCTCGTCCGGGCCAAGTGCCGAGGCGTTGACGGCGATGCGCCGGTACGACTCGAAGATGTCGAAGTAGTTGAAGTACCCGAACTCGTCCTCGGGGTCGACGTCGCGATGGAAGTCGCCTTCGTCGCGCTTGCCGTCGACGATCTCGATGAGCTCGTCGTGCATGTCGCGGATGGCCTGTGAGCGCGTCTCGGCGTAGCCGTCGTAGCGCGCCTTGATCTCGTCGATCTTGTCTTGCAGCATCATGAGATCGTTGTCGCGGCGCTCGGCGTCGACCGAGATGATGACGTAGCTGCCCCCGAAGTAGAGCACCTTCTCGAGCTCCTTGGGAGCGATGTCGAGCAGGTAGCCCATACGTGACGGCACGCCCTTGAAGAACCAGATGTGGCTCACGGGGGCCGCGAGCCTGATGTGGCCCATGCGCTCGCGGCGCACCTTGGCGCGGGTGACCTCGACGCCGCAGCGTTCGCAGATGATGCCCTTGTAGCGCACGCGCTTGTACTTGCCGCAGTAGCACTCCCAGTCCTTGGTGGGACCGAAGATGCGCTCGCAGAACAGACCGTCACGCTCGGGCTTGAGCGTACGGTAGTTGATCGTCTCGGGCTTGGTGACCTCGCCCTTCGACCACGCCTCGATCTGCTTGGGCGATGCCAGCCCGATGCGGATCGAGTCGAAGTTGTTGATGTCGATCACAGTCGCTCCCTCTGCCTAGGCGGGGTCAGTCTTCGTCAGTCTCGACGGCGTCGGACTTGAGGTCTGGGGGGTCGAGGTCGAGGAGGTCGCCGATGTCGGGCAGGTCGTCGATGTCCGCGACGACGAGCGCCTCGTCCACGTCGGCGCCGATGGGCAGGGCAGCCGCGGCGGCCAGAAGATCTGCGGCCGCCGAGGGCACGTCGTCGTCGACCGGCTCGTTGCCCGCCCCGATGACGTCCTGCAGGGCCGAGCTGTGGACGCCGGCCTGCTCGAGCTCGCCGGCGTCGCTCTGCTGGCGGCGAAGGCCGGCCGTGAGGTCGATGCCCAGCTCCTCCGCGGCGCGCAGAAGGTCGTCGTCCTCCTCGCGCACCTCGAGTACCGCGCCTTCCTCGCTCTGGACGCTGATGTCCAGACCCAGGCTCTGGATCTCCTTCATGAGGACCTTGAACGACTCGGGGATATTGGGCCGCGCGATGTTCTCGCCCTTGACGATGGCCTCGTAGGCCTTGACGCGGCCCACGGTGTCGTCTGACTTGATGGTGAGCATCTCCTGCAGGATGTAGGCGGCGCCGTATGCCTCGAGCGCCCAGACCTCCATCTCGCCGAAGCGCTGCCCGCCGAACTGGGCCTTGCCGCCCAGCGGCTGCTGCGTGACCAGCGAATAGGGGCCGGTGCTCCGCGCGTGGATCTTGTCGTCCACGAGGTGCAGGAGCTTGAGGATGTACATGTAGCCGATGGTGACCTTGTTGTCGAAGCGCTCACCGGTGCGGCCGTCGTACATCCACACCTTGCCGCTGCAGCGCCGGCCCGGCGGCTCCTTGTCGTTGATCTTGAACTGCACCGGGCTGTCGGGGTTCTCGAGGCTGCTGCGGATGAGCAGCGCGTCGATCTCCTCGATGGTGGCGCCGTCGAACACCGGCGAAGCCAGGTGGGCCGGCGTGTTGCTGCGCCCGCCGTCGGCCTGGAAGCCCATGTGGGCGGCCCAGCCGAGATGCGTCTCGAGGACCTGGCCGATGTTCATACGGGACGGGACGCCCAGAGGATTGAGGATGATCTCGACCGGGGTGCCGTCCTCGAGGTGCGGCATGTCTTCTTCGGGCACGATCTTGGAGATGACGCCCTTGTTGCCGTGACGACCGGCAAGCTTGTCGCCCTCGGCGATCTTGCGCTTCTTGGCGACGTAGACGCGCACCAGCTCGTTGACGCTGGGCGGCAGCTCGTCGTTGTTTTCACGGCTGAAGATCTTGACGTCGATGACCTTACCGCCCTCGCCGTGCGGCACCTTGAGGCTGGTGTCACGCACCTCGCGAGCCTTCTCCTTGAAGATCGCGCGGATGAGCTTCTCCTCGGCGGTGAGCTCGGTCTCGCCCTTGGGCGTGACCTTGCCGACGAGGAGGTCGCCGGAGTTGACCTCGGCGCCGATGCGCACGATGCCGCGCTCGTCGAGGTCGCTGAGAGACTCCTCGGAGCGGTTGGGGATGTCGCGGGTGATCTCTTCGTCGCCGAGCTTGGTGGTGCGGGCGTCGACCTCGTACTCCTCGATATGGATGGAGGAAAGGAGATCTTCCTTCACGACTTTCTCGCTGAGGATGATGGCGTCCTCGAAGTTGTAGCCCTCCCAGCTCATGAAGGCGACCAGCAGGTTGCGGCCCAGGGCGATCTCGCCGTGGTCGGTGGACGACCCGTCGGCGAGCACGTCGCCGGCCTGCACCTTGTCTCCGGGGAACACGAGCGGCTTCTGGTGGATCAGGGTGCCCTGGTTGGAGCGCATGAACTTGGTGAGGCCGTACGTGTCGACGGCGCCCTTGCCGTGGTCGATCTCGATGCTGTCGGCATCGACGTAGCTGACCTTGCCGTCGTGCTCGGCGATGATCACATCGCCGGTGTCGACGGCGGCGCGGAACTCCATGCCGGTGCCCACGTAGGGCGCCTCGGGAGTGAGGAGCGGTACGGCCTGGCGCTGCATGTTCGAGCCCATGAGGGCGCGGTTGGCGTCGTCGTGTTCGAGAAACGGGATGAGGGCCGTGGCGACTGAGACCAGCATCGTCGGGCTCACGTCCATGTAGTCGATGTCGAGCGGCGACACCGTGACGATATCGGCGCCGGCACGCGTGCGCGCGAGCACCACGTCTTCTTTGAACTCGCCCGTGACTGAGTCGAACGGCGCGTTGGCCTGGGCGATGGTGACGTAGCGCACCTCGCCGGTCTTCTTGTCGACGAACTCCTGCTCTTCTTCGGAGGCGTCGAGGTAGACGATCTCGCCGGTGACCTTGCCGCGCACCACCTTGCGATACGGGGCGCGGATGAAGCCGAACTCGTCGACGGTCGCCATGGAGGCCAGAGAGCCGATGAGGCCGATGTTGGGGCCTTCAGGCGTCTCGATGGGGCACATGCGGCCGTAGTGGGTGGGGTGCACGTCGCGGACCTCGATGGGGGCGCGCTCGCGCGTGAGGCCGCCCGCGCCCAGGGCGCTCAGGCGCCGGCGATGCGTGAGGCCGGACAGCGAGTTGGTCTGGTCCATGAACTGCGAGAGCTGCGAGGAGCCGAAGAACTCCTTGAGGGCGGCCACCACAGGGCGAATGTTGACCAGCGTGGCCGGCACGATGGTGTCGGGGTCCTCGGTGGTGAGACGCTCGCGGATGACGCGTTCCATGCGGGCCAGCCCGATGCGGAAGGCGTCCTGGACGAGCTCGCCGACGGTGCGCAGGCGGCGATTGCCGAAGTGCTCGTACTCGTCGATCTCGTGCGCGATCTCCTCGCGGCGCGTGGGCAGCAGTGAGACGGCTTCGGCGGCGAAGTCCTTGGAGTCCTCCGGCACACCGAGCTTGCCGGGCAGCGAAATGAGCCGCTTGATGAGCTCGATGATGTCTTCGTTGACGAGCACGCGCACGTCGGCGTCGGGGCGCTGCTCAGGCTTGATGTGGTTGTGCAGCCGCACGTTAAGCTTGTGGCGGCCGACCCGCGACAGATCGTAGCGCTTGGGGTCGAAGAACAGGCCGCGGAGCATCGCCGTGGCGCCGTCGAGGGTCGGCGGCTCGCCGGGGCGCTGCTTGCGGAAGAGCTCGACCAGCGCCTCGTCCTGCGAGTGCGTGGCGTCCTTGTCGATGGTGTTCTTGATGTACACGGACTCGTCGAACAGCTGGACGAGCTCTTCGTCGTTGCCGTAGCCCATGGCGCGCAGCAGCACCGTGACCGGGAACTTGCGCTTGCGGTCGATGCGTACGTTGACGGTGCCCTTCTTGTCGATCTCGAGTTCGAGCCAGGAGCCGCGCTGCGGCATGAGGTTGGCGACCAGCACCTGCTTCTCGCGCTCGGCCTGCTTGGGCTCCATGATGTAGGCGCCGGGCGAGCGCACCAGTTGCGTGACGACCACGCGCTCGGTGCCGTGGATGATGAACGTGCCGCGGTCGGTCATCATGGGGAAGTCGCCCATGAACACCGACTGCTCGCGGATCTCGCCGGTCTCCTCGTTGATGAAGGACACCTTCATCGTGAGCGGCGAAGAGAAGGTCATGTCCTTGTTGCGGCACTCGGCGATGGGCTTGGAGGGCTCGCCGAACTGGTGCTCGCCGAACTGCACGAGCAACTTCTCGGAGTAGTCCTTGATGGGATTGATGTCGGCGATGGTCTCGCTGAGACCGTCGCTGAGGAACCAGTCCCACGATTTCTTCTGGATGTCGATGAGGTTGGGGAGCGGCAGGGGCTGGTCGAGCTTGGCGAACGACGTACGCACGCGGGGCGCCTTGGGCTCGTTCAAGCGAGTCTCCTCTTTCGAGCGTGGACCAGGAAAAATGAGCACACCATACCGGAGGTCGAGTGGTATGGCCGCGGGTGACGCACGGCCGAAAATTGTAGCACAACGGAGCATGCGACGCAAGGAAGAATGTTCGAGGTGCGGATGCGCCGACGCGAAGGGCCGGGGCGCCTCGCGGCGCCCCGGCCCTTCGGGGTAGATCAGACCGCGGCGCTGCCGCGGTGCAGCGCTCTACTTGATCTCGACGCTCGCGCCGGCCTCTTCGAGCTTCTTCTTTGCCTCTTCGGCGTCGTCCTTGGTGACGGCTTCCTTGATGGCGCTGGGCACGCCCTCGACCACGTCCTTGGCCTCCTTGAGGCCGAGACCGGTGAGAGCGCGCACCACCTTGATGACCTGGATCTTCTGGTCGCCGAAAGCGGTGAGCATGACGTCGAACTGGGTCTGCTCCTCGACGGCCTCGGCCGGAGCGGCGCCGGCAGCCGGGGCGGCGGCCACGGGGGCGGCGGCGCTCACGCCGAACTCGTCTTCGAGCGCCTTGACCATCTCGCTGAGCTCGAGCACGGTCATGGACTTGATGGCCTCGATGAGCTGGTCCTTGGTAAGGGTCTTGTCTGCCATTGTCACTTCACCTCGCGTAGGGCTTGAAAACGTTGCTGGACATGATGATGCGGGCGACGGCTCATGCCTCGTCGGCCGCGGCCCGCTGCTGGGCCACCTGGTTGAGCGCCCGCACAAAGCCGCTCACCGTACCCTGGAGCACGGTGACCAGGCCCGTCATGGGCGCGGCCATGGTGGCGACCAGCTGCGCGATGAGGACATCGCGCGGCGGCAGGCTGGCCAGTACCTTGACGCCGGCCGGATCGATGTAGGTCGACTCGAGCAGGCCGCCGCGCACCTCGAGCTGCGGGTGCTTCTTGGCGAAGTCGGCGAGGGCCTTGGCGGCGGCCACCACGTCGTCGCCGCAGAACGTGACCGCGGTGGGGCCGCTCAGCATGTCCTTGACGGCCTCGCGGCCGGCGCGGCCGGCGGCGATACCGCCCAGCTTGTTCTTGACCACCCTGAAGCTCGCACCGCTCTCGCGCAGCGTGCCGCGAAGCGCCGTGAGATCGGCCACCGTGAGGCCGCGGTAGTCGCTGACGAACAGGTTGTCCGTGTCGGTCAGCAGCTGCGCCACCTCGGCGATCACCGCTTCTTTCTCTTTTCTCAGCATCTCGACCTCTCAGTCGCAAACAAAAACCCGCTCCCGAAGCGGAAGCGGGCACAGGCGGCGACGCCGGCTCGTTTCGCCTCGGGTGGCGGACCCGTGTGGATCCCTTCGGCTCCCGGAGGAGCACCGACCTTCATCGGCCGCGGCGTGGTGACGCCGCGAAACGGCAGTATATGCATGGTGCGGGCGCGGCCGCAACTGCGGTCGGCCGCGCCCGGCCTCTCAGGCTCAGCAGTGCGGTGCACCTTGCGGCGCCCCGCACGGTGACCCTGCTTCCTCGGTCACTCTTCGAGCAGGTCGCGCGTGCGCGCGGGGTCGAGCTCGACGCTGGGGCTCATGGTTGCGGCGATGTTGGCGCTCCTGATGTACTTGCCCTTGGCGGCGGCGGGTTTGGCGCGCACGATCTCGTCGAGCACGGCGCCGTAGTTCTCCACGAGTTGTTCCTCGGTGAAGGACTTCTTGCCGATGCTGAGGTGCACGATCCCCGAACGGTCGGTGCGGTACTCCACCTTGCCGCCCTTGGCGTCGGCGACTGCCTTACCGACGTCGAAGGTGACGGTGCCCGACTTGGGGTTGGGCATGAGGCCGCGCGGGCCGAGGATACGGCCGAGCTTGCCGACGACGCCCATCATGTCGGGCGTGGCGATGGCGATGTCGAAGTCGAAGACGCCCGCCTGGACCTGCTTGGCGAGGTCGTCGGTGCCGATGATGTCGGCGCCCGCCTCCTGCGCCTCACGCGCTTTGTCGCCCTCGGCGAACACGGCGACGCGCATCTCCTTGCCGGTGCCGTGCGGCAGCACCGTGGTGCCGCGCACGATCTGGTCGGCGTGGCGCACGTCGACGCCGAGGCGGAAGTGGACTTCAACGGTCTCGTCGAACTTGGCGCCCGGCAGCGACTTGAGCAGGCGCATGCCTTCGAGAGGCGTGTACAGCCGACCGGGCTCGATGAAGCCCTTGGCGGCGGTGTAGTTGCGGCCTTGCTTGGCCATTGGCGTACCTCCTGTGGTGCAGACGGCGCCCGGGCGCCTCCCACGTCGGCGGCCGGGCGGCGGGAGCCTGACCCGGCCTGTTTCTCAACTCAGTTCGATCTTCAAACTCGACGAGTCACTGTCGTGAGGCCGACTGCGTCGCCTCACGACGATACTGCGCCTGCGGCGATTATTCTGCGACCTCGACGCCCATGCTGCGGGCGGTGCCCTCGATGATCTTCATCGCGGCGTCGACGTCGTTGGCATTGAGATCTGGCGCCTTGATCTCGGCGATGGCGCGGACCTGCTCACGGGTGACCGTGCCGACCTTGTCGCGATTGGGCTCGCCGGAGCCCTTGTCGATGCCGAGGGCTTCGCGTAGCAGCACGGCCGCCGGCGGCGTCTTGGTGATGAAGGTGAAGGAGCGATCCTCGTACACGGTGATCTCGACCGGCACGATGGTGCTGCCCGAAGCCTGCGTCTGGGCGTTGAACGACTTGCAGAACTCCATGATGTTGACGCCGTGCTGACCCAGCGCTGGGCCGACCGGCGGAGCCGGGCTTGCCGCGCCGGCGGAGATCTGCAACTTGATCTTGGTGAGGACCTTCTTGGCCACTGCTGCCTCGCTTACTGCCTGGTTAGGATGTCTTCTTGACCTGGTCGAAGGCGAGCTCGACCGGAGTCTCACGACCGAAGATCGACACCATGACCTTGAGCCGGCTCTGGTCGAGGTTGACCTCGGTGACCTCGCCGGAGAAATCGCCCAGTGGGCCCGACGTGACGCGCACGTCGTCGCCCACCGCGAACTCCGCCTTCTGCTTGGGGCGCTCGACCGAGGCCGTGTGCATGATGCGGTCGACCTCGGCGCGCGAGAGCGCCACGGGCTTGTTCTGGGCGCCGACGAAGCCGGTGACGCCCGGGGTGTTCTTGACCAGCGACCAGGTGTCGTCGGTGAGTTCCATCTGGACCATCACGTAGCCCGGAAAGACGCGGCGCTCGCTGGTGACCTTCTCGCCGTCCTTGGTCTCGACGACCTGCTCGGTGGGCACGACGATCTGGTGGATGCGCTCTTCCTGGTGCATCGACTGACGGCGATGCTCGAGGTTCGCCCTCACCTTGTTCTCGTGCCCCGAATACGTGTTGACGACGTACCAGCTATACACGCGTTGCCCCGATCATTTGATGACCGAGAGGACCACGTCGACGCTCTTGGCGAAGACGGTGTCAAGGCCAAAACAGTAGACGGTCGCGATGGCGACGGCGACGAGCACGACGAGCGTGGACTGCATGAGGTCCTTGCGCGTGGGCCAGGTGACCTTGCCCATCTCGATGCGCACGTCTTTGAGGAACTTCATGAGGCCGCGCTTCTCGCCCGGTCTGGTGGCGCGCCCCTGCTGGCGGGACTTCTGCTGCCCCTTGCCGCGCGCCGGCTTGGCGGGGGCCCGCTTGGCCACGGCCTTGCCGCCCTGCGCCTGCTTGGGCGTGGGCTTGCCTTTGCCCGGGTTGCCGGTGGCCGGCTTGCCTTTGCCCGGCTTGCCGGTGGCCGGCTTGCCTTTGCCCTGCTTGCCTTTGTCGTTGTTCGCCGTGTTCGCCACTCAACCGCTCCGATGATGATTGGCAGGGCTGGAGGGGCTCGAACCCCCGACCCCCGGTTTTGGAGACCGGTGCTCTACCAATTGAGCTACAGCCCTACAGACACAAGGGGGGAACGCTCAGCGCGTCTCCTTGTGCGCAGTGTGCGTGCCGCACCAGCGACAATACTTCTTGAGCTCGATGCGGTCCGGGTCGTTCTTCTTGTTCTTGTTCGTGTGGTAGTTGCGACGCTTGCACTCCTGGCAAGCGAGTGTGACGAGTTGACGCACGTCTTCATCCTTTCAGAAAGCAGCGTGTAAGGATACCAAGGGCGTACCGCGCGGGTCAACGCAGGCCCGGACGGCCCCCGGCGCGAACGTCACGCCGCGCCAGCCACGGCGGCGGAGTATAGCAGACCTCAGTGAGGGGACAAAACGCAGCGGGTCGGGCGCGCGGCCTGGGCCGCGGGCGGCCCGCTCATGCGCGGCCTCGATAGGATACCGTGTCCCGGTAGGGTCGCTGCCGCAGTGACGACCCGCGCGGCACAGCTGCTCGCCACCCGGGGACAGGCTCCGGCGCCGCAGGAAGCGACACGGCCGGGTGGCGGCCGGCGGCTCCCCAGCCGATAGTTGACACGTACGGCCACAGTGCGATGAGGAGCGACGCATCGACGAGCGACAGCACGACGAGGGCCAGGCGAATCAACGAGCGCCGGAAAGGGCGATGCCCGGGCGGGCGCCCGTGCCCCCGCCCTACGCGCCCCCGCACGGCGCACCCACGGGGCCGGCGCGGCCGCTGGCAGCCCCTTGGCCGGCGGAGGCGGCGCAGCCGGTGGGTCAGGGCACGGCGGACGGGCGCCCGGCGCAGCCGGGTGGTACCCCGCGGGCCGGCGCACTCCCTCCTCCGCCGCTGGCGCAGGCCGGCGCGCCACCCGCGCCGCCGCCCGCGGCGGCGGACGGGCGCGCCGGCTGGGGCTGGGGCCTCAGCCTCGCCGGCCTCGCCGTGGGCTTCGGCCCCGAGGCCCTGCTCTACGCGGCCGCACTCGGGATGGGCGCCTCCGAGAGTGCCGACAAGGTGACGCTCGGCTCGGCCGTCGCCCTCGTCGTGGGCTCCCTCATCGTCTACGGCTGGCAGACCCTGGCGGCCTGGTTCTTCTCGCTGCGCGTCGCCGGGCGCAGGCTGGCCCTGTGGGGCTTCACCACCCCGAACAAGGCCTTCTTCTGGACCATTCCCGCGGGGCTCGCCGCCGTCTACGTCGTGGGCTTCCTGCACGACCTCGTCGTGCACCCCAGGCAGCAGGACATCATCGGCGAGTTTCCGCGCACCACCGCCGGCATCGTGCTCTTCGTGTTTCTCGCCGTGGTGCTTGCGCCGCTCTGCGAAGAGATCTTCTTCCGAGGCTTTCTGTTCCGCGGCTTCTCGTCGTCGTGGGGATGGGTGACGGGCGCCTGCGTCTCGGCGGCGGTCTTCGGCCTCGCTCATCTGCAGCTTGACATCTTCGTGCCGCTGTTCGCCCTTGGTCTGGCGCTGGCCTGGGTCTACAAGCGCACCGGGTCGCTGTGGACGAGCATCGCCTTCCACGCGCTGTTCAACGGGCTCTCGGTTCTCGCCTGGGTGCTGACGGGGTAGGCTGGGGCCGGTACACAGGAGGCACATGACCCAGCGAGGGCCGCAGCCGGGCCAGAGCCCGGAGCAACGGGCCAAGGAACTGAAGAGACGCCACGTCGAGACGCGGCGCCGGCAGGCGCGACGGCGGCGGAAGTGGCTGGCCGCCGCGCTGGCGGCTCTGGTGCTGGCCGTCGCCGCGGGCGTCGTCGTCGCACGCGCGCTCGGGCCCTGGGGCGCCGGGCGCGGGCCCGCAGCGATCGCGGCCACGCGTGCGGCGTCCTCGTCGAGCGCCCCCAGCGCGGGTGACGCAAGCGCCGGCGGCTCCGCCTCCCCCCTGCCGGGCCTCGCCCCGACGACCCCACTGTCGACACCCGCCGGCGAGGCGGCGACGCCCACGCCGGAGAGCACGCCGGAGCCCGGCTCTGCGGCGCAGCCCTCGTTCGTCGTCAGCCGCGCGCTCCGCGACGTGCGCACCCTTGAGGACATCGGCGTGCGCACTGCGGGCAGCTCCGCTGAGAAAGCGGGCGCCACGTTCATTGCCAGGCGCCTGCGCGCGACGGGCGCGAAGCGCGTGATCCGCACGTTCAAGCTCCCCAACGGCAAGACCAGCCGTAACGTGGTCGCGCGCTTCCCGGGCGCCACCAAGCGGACCATCATCCTCGGCGCCCACATGGACACCAAAGCGCCCTCGCCGGGAGCCAACGACAACGGCTCGGGCTGCGGCGCGCTGCTCGAGATCGCGCGCTGCCTCGGCGAGCGCAGCGCGTACCCCACGGTCGAGCTGGTCTTCTTCGGCGGCGAGGAGATGATCGATGGGAACCCAGACCATCATCACTTCGGCTCGCGCTACCACGTCGAGGCCATGAGCGCCGTGGCGCGCAAGAACGCCGCCGGCATGATCTCCGTGGACATGATCGGCTACGGGCCCGACTTCGTCGTGCGCAGCATGGGCAAAGGGCCGCAGTCCATGGTGGACCTCCTTCTGCGGCAGGCGAAGAAGCGCGGCCTCCCTCTGACGTACCTGCGCGACCCGGGCGCTTCGGGCTGGAGCGACCACGAAGCGTTCGAACTGGCCGGCATCCCCGCCGCCTGGATCGAGTGGCGGGACGACCCCGTGTACCACACGTCCGCAGATACGAGCGGGCATCTGAGCGCAGCGAAGGTGCAGACCGCCGGGCAGTTGGTGCTGGGCGCACTGTACGACATGGACGCCGGCGACCCCTGGCGACTGGCGCAGTAGCTCCGAGGCGCTAGCCGAGCAGCGTGGGCTTGCGCAGCTCCCGGCAGCGACAGTCGTCGTCGTCGGGGAGGGCGGCCAGGGCGTTCAAGAGGATGCGGCCCATGAGGCCGGCGTCCTCGTGGAAGATCTGCGCCAGCACGTCGTGCTCCCACTCCTGCACGACGCCTTCGCCGTAGTTGACGATGAGGTAGATGCCGGCGTAGCAGGCGCCGATGTCGCGGGCCAGCCATACCTCCGGGCAGAAGCTCTGCCCGATCACGTCGCCCATGCTCTGAAGATGGCGGACCTCGGCCGGCGACTCGAAGCGCGGCCCCTCGGTGACCACGTACGTGCCGCGCGCGAACACGCGGCGCGCGGGGGCGAGGCGCCGGGCGCAGCCCACGAGCGCCTCGCGCCCGGCCGCGCACACCGGGTCGCGCATGATGAGCAGATGATCGCCGACCACGACGCCGTAGCGGTCGCGATCGGTGGTCTGATCGACAAAGTCGTCGACGACCACGAGGTCGCCCGGATCGAGCAGATGATCGAGACTGCCGACGCCGGCGTCCGAGAGGATCCTCCTGACGCCGGCGCGATGGAGCACGCTGAACACTTGCCGCGAGGCGCGCCCCCGCGAAACGCCCGCGCGCCACCCGTGCATGCGCACGTGCAGCGCCACGTGCCCGCCGAGCTCGAAGAGCGTGAACGGCGGGCTGTCGCCCCAGGGGGTCTCGAAGACAAGATCGCCCTCAACGACGCGCGCCTCGGGGTGCAGATCGCCGGGGAAGTCGGCGGCCAGAGAACCGGAGCCGCCGATGACGGCGCGCGTGGCGGCGGGGACCGCGACGGCCACGCTCACAGCCCCGCCAGTCCGGGCGTGACGCGCAGCACCATCATCTGCACGTGGTCGCCGGTGTCGGAGGTGTAACGGCTGAGCGCCTGGTCGAGCGTCGTCGGGAACCCGCGCACCGAGCCCAGCACCGTGTCGCCGCGAGCCACGATGTCGCCGATCTCGACCATGGGGCGCGTGAGGTGGGTGAGCACCAGAAGCAGTGACGAGTCGTGAGAGAACTGGATGCGCATCTCGACGTCGGGGTAGCGGCCGAGGATGCTGTACTGCTTGATGGCCGTGACCTTGCCGTCGGCGGGGCTCACGACCGCCGAACCCGGCACGGCGCCGATGTCCAGCCCCGCGGTCGAGGACGAAAGCTCACCGCCGGCGCCGGCCATGAGGTAGTACTGGATGGCGCCGCCGCCGGCGAAGATGTCGGCGAGCTTCTGGCCGAGGCTGCCTCCGCTGAGCAGGTCGCCGGCCGGTGTGAACGGTACGGTGCCGGCGTTGTCCACCGGGTGGTATGCCACGGCCGTGGTCACTTCGCGGGCGACCGGCAGGACGATGTCGAGGCCTTCGATCTGCGCGACCACGACATCGCCGGCGCCGGTCGGGCTGCCGTCGGCGGTGGGCATGGCAGCGCTCTGCGGCACCCGCGCCGGGGTCTGCCCGGGGATGGCGTAGGCGGCCCACACGGCGAGGACGATGAGAGTCACGAGGACGGCCAAGGTGACCGCCCGCCGGCGCCTGATCTGATCACGGCGGCGGACCTTCGCGCGCTGCCGCTGACTGGCCGGGCTTCGGTGCATATCCCCCAGAAGGTACAGCGCCGCCCCCGGGGCCGCAAGCCGAGGCGTTGGATCGCGCGGTCTTCTCGGGCCTCCGGAGTCCCGCGCCGGCAACCGCCTCCGGTGTTGCCAAAGCAGGCTAAAGAACCTGCGCGCCGACGCTCAGCTTCCACTGGACGCTGCCGATACCACGACCAGACGGATGTGCCAGGAGTGGGCATACACGCACGACTGCCGGGCTCGGAGGTGAGCCATGAAGACTCGCTGCGGGATCGTGATACTGCTGGTGGCGCTGACCGCCCTGGTGTTTGCGAGCCTGCCCGCGGCGGCCCCCGCCGGCGTCTCCTTGAACTCCTACGAGAAGCAGCTCCTCAAGTGCATCAACCACGAGCGCACGTCGCGCCACCTGGCCAAAGTGCGCGTCAACGCCATGCTCGTGGACTCGGCTCGTTCGCACTCGGCCGACATGGGTGAGAAACAGTACTTCGACCACGACTCGTTGAGCGGTGAGACGTGGAGCCGGCGCATCGTGCGCCACGGCTACACACGCGAGGGCTACAGGACCTGGAAGGCCGGCGAGAACATCGCCTGGGGCGCCGGCCTGTACTCGAGCCCCGTGGCAGTCGTCGACGAGTGGATGGGGTCCTCGATGCACCGCGCCGTCCTCCTCACCAGGGACTTCCGCGATGTGGGCGTCGGCGCCGTGAGCTGCGAGGGCTACGGCTGCGTGGACGGCATGGTGTGGTTCTTCACGCTCGATCTCGGACGGCGCGTCAAGTAGCGCCCCGAGTACGCCACGACCTCCTGGTGAAGGGGCGCCGAGGGCGCCCCTTCACGCGTACGGCGCCGGCGGGGCTGATCCTGGCCGGGGGGAAGCGCGAACGCGGCCCCGCCTGCCGTGCGCGTCGGGCGCTCGCGGCCTGCCGCGCGCGCCGGGCCGTCGAGTAGGATGGGTGGGTGACCGACGCTGCCATCCAGAAGCGCCTGCGCGCCCTGTTTCGCGAGGGCGGCCACGAGCAGGTCGTGGCCGTGGCACACGAGGCTGCGCGCAGGGGCCGCGCGGCGGAGCTGCCCGCGGACGTGCCGGCCGCGCTGCGCGAAGCGCTCCTCGCGGCCGGCATCAGGCACCTGCACGGCCATCAGCGCGCCGCCTACGAGACCCTGCGAGCCGGCGACAACGTGGTCATCAGCACCGGCACAGCCAGCGGCAAGAGCCTCTGCTACCAGCTTGCCGTGCTCGACCGGTACGCGCGCGACCCGCAGAGCCGCGCCCTCCTCCTCTTCCCCACCAAGGCGCTCGCCCAGGACCAGGCGCGCAAGCTGGGCGAGCTCAGGCTGGAGGCGCCGGGCATCAAGCCGGCCGTCCCGGCCATCTACGACGGCGACACGCCGCAGGACGCGCGCGCCCTGCTGCGGCGCACGGCCACGATCGTGCTCAGCAACCCCGACATGCTGCACGTCGGCATCCTGCCCAGCCACGAGCGCTGGGCTGAGTACCTGCACCACCTCCGCTTCGTGGTGCTGGACGAAGCACACGTCTACCGCGGCGTCTTCGGCAGCCACGTCGCCCAGGTCGTCCGCCGCCTGCGGCGCCTCTGCGCGCAGTACGGCGCCGAGCCGCAGTTCGTGCTGACCTCGGCGACCATCGCCAACCCGCAGGCGTTCGCGGAGAAGCTCGTCGGCCTGCCGTTCACTGTCGTCGACGAGGACCAGGCGCCGCGCCCGGAGCGCACCGTGGTGTTCTGGAACCCGCCGCTCGAGGACGCGGCGCGTGGCGCGCGGCGCAGCGCCCTCGCTGAGGCGAGCTACGTCACCGCCGAGAGCGTGCTCGCCGGGGCGCGCGTGATCGCCTTCGCGCCCACGCGCAAGGCGGCCGAGCTGGTGTTCGGCCACGTGCGCCGTCGCCTGGAAGATCGCGACCCCGGGGGGGCGGCGGCGCGCGTGCAGCCGTACCGCGCCGGCTACACGCCGCAGCAACGCCGCGACATCGAGCGCCGCCTGTTCGCCCACGAGCTCGACGCCGTGATCGCCACGCAGGCGCTGGAGCTGGGCATCGACGTGGGCACGCTCGATGTGTCGCTGGTCACCGGGTTCCCCGGCACGGTCACAAGTCTGCGTCAGCGCTGGGGCCGGGCCGGCCGCACCGGGCACGGTTGGGCCGTGCTGGTCGCCGGCCAGGACGCCCTCGACCAGTACTTCATGCGCGAGCCCGAGCGCCTCCTGAGCCGCGGCGTCGAGGAGGCGATCATCGACCTGCACAACCCGCACATCTCGGCGCGGCACCTCGAGGCGGCCGCCTACGAGATGCCCATCACGCCAAGAGACGAAGCGTACTTCGGCGAACAGGGCCTGCTGGCGGCCGAGCGCCTGGCGCAAGGCGGGCGCCTGCGGCGACGCGGCGACGGCCTGGTGTGGACCAGGCCGTACTCCCCCGCCGCCGACACCAGCCTGCGTACGGCGTCCAACGAGCAGTTCGTGATCGTCGAGACGCGCGGCGGCGAGATCATCGGCACGGTCGAGCGCGAGCGCGTCTTCCGCTTCGCCCACCCCGGCGCCGTGTACCTGCACCTGGGCAGGGGCTACCTAGTCCAGCACCTCGACCTCGAGGGCCGCACCGTTCTCGTGGACGACTTTGACGGCGCGTTCTACACCCAGGTGAAGACCGACAAGAACGTGCTGGTGGCCGGGCAGGCAGGCATGCGCGCGCTGCCCGGCGCCACCCTCTTCTTCGGTGAGCTCGAGGTCACCGAGCAGGTGATCGCCTACCAGAAGCGCGACCTCACCGACCAGCACATCATCGACACCATCAGCCTCGACCTGCCCGAGCAGACCTTCACGACGCAGGCCTTCTGGCTGGCGATCCCGGAACAGACGATCGACGCGGCGCTCGCCGCGTTTGCCAAGGCCGACCCCGCGGTCGCGGAAGATGCGACGGCCACGCCGGGCTCACTCCACGCCGCCGAACACGCGCTCATCGCCCTGTTGCCGCTGTACGCGATGTGCGACCGCTGGGACATCGGCGGCCTCAGCACCGCCTGGCACTGGCAGACAGACGCGGCCTCAATCTTCGTCTACGACGGCTACCCCGGCGGCATCGGCCTGGCGCGGCGCGGCTACGACGCCTTTGAAAGCCTCGCCGCCGACGCTCGCGCCCTGATCGCCGAGTGCCCCTGCGAGAGCGGCTGCCCGAGCTGCGTGCAGAGCCCCAAGTGCGGCAACCTCAA
>JAPLCM010000254.1 GCA_026392275.1 Actinomycetota bacterium
AGCACTCTGCCGTCGACCAGGCCGTACACGCCCTGCTTGCAGAAGTCGAGGCAGACGCGGCATCCGTCGCGACAGGCCGCCCCGTCGATGGTCGGTCCCCAGTCGATCTGTTCACGCGGGATTCCGTCAAGCCACCCCATAAGCTGCTCCTCGTCCGGGTCCGCAGTCGGTGCGCGGATCTGCCAGAGTCAGTCTACGCGAGGGGCCCCAGCGGCGCAGCTCCTCTTGTGGAGCACTCGTCAGTCAGCCGTTTCCGCCTTGGCCAGCGCGACGCCAAGATGGCCCGTTCGTGGCGTCGCGCCGACGTCGCGCTACAATGGTAGCTGACGAGGCTGTAGCCAGACGGGAGGCAGTCATGGCGCTGAACATCGAGGTCGACCACACGAGCATCGCCGATTTCTGCCGGCGCAACCACATCGCTCGACTGTCGTTTTTCGGCTCAGTGCTGCGCGACGACTTCACCTCCGAGAGCGATGTGGACGTCCTGGCGGCGTTCGAGCCCAGCTGCATGCCCAGTCTGTTCGGCCTGGCGCGCATGCAGCGTGAGCTTGGCGAGATCATCGGCCGCAGTGTCGACTTCAAGACCGCTGGTTTTCTTAGCCGCTACATCAGGGACGAGGTTCTCGCCGAGGCGCAGGAGGAGTATGTCGCATAGCGACGATTCCGTGCGCCTGCGTCACATCCTCGATGCAGCGACCACTGCGATCGCTATCCTCGATGGCCGCTCGCTACCGCAACTCCGCGCCAACGAACGCGACAGGCTCGCCCTCGAGCGCCTGCTCGAGATCATCGGGGAGGCGGCCAACCACGTCAATCCCACGACGATGGCCCGTCTCGACGGCTTGCCCTGGCGCGACATGATCGACATGCGCAATGTGGTCATCCACGCGTATTTCGACATCGAGCTGGAGACGGTGTGGAAGACGGTCGTCGACGATCTTCCCGCCGTCGTCGACATCCTGCGCGCTGAGTTCGATGGGGCCAATAGCGGCGGTAGTTGACCGACTCGACTGCTGCCAAGGGCCGCGCCTCTGCGCTACCGCCGACTTCTCCATCGAGAGCCGGCTCTCTGGACAATCTCATCTCAGAGTCGCTCTCTGGGCTACGACCCCTTGTGGCGCCGTTCGCCTTCGGCCGCGCAGCCGGTGCCGGCTTCTGGGCCTTCTCGCTGGAGATGGCCGCCTTTCTGCCGGCGATGTTCGTCCTCGTCGGCCTCTTCGACGTGTGGGTGCCGCGCAGCGTCGTGGAGCGCCACGTGGGCCGCGATTCAGGGCCCCTCGCCATCCTCTGGATGGTGCTGCTCGGGACCCTGCAGGCCGGCCCGCTCTACGGCGCCTTCCCGGTCGCCGTCGCGCTGTGGCGCAAAGGTACGGCGCCGCGCAACGTGTTCATCTACCTCGGCGCCTTCTCGGCCCTCAAGATCCCCATGCTCACCTTCGAGGTCGCCTTTCTGGGCTGGCAGTTCTCGCTGGTGCGCACGGCGGTGACGCTGCCGGTGTTCATCGCCCTCGCGTACCTGCTCGAGCGCCTGCTGCCGCCCGACGTGACGATCCCTGCCGAGGAGGGCCCGGCAACGCCTGCGCGCCGCGGATAAGCGGGTCAGCGCCGGCGGGGCGTGCGCCCCTGTGACTCAGTACAATGGGCGGGCACACGACGAGCCGTGCCGGCTCAGAACGATCGGAGTCACGATGGGCATCCTTGAACTGCGAGATATCAACTTGGAGCTGGGCGGGAAGCCCATCCTCAACGATCTCAGCGTCGACTTCTGGGAGGGGCACGTGCACGCCCTCATCGGCCCCAACGGGGCCGGCAAGTCGACGCTGGCGAACACCATCATGGGCCTGCCGGGGTACACGCACCACAGCGGCGATGTTCTGCTTGACGGCGAGTCACTGCGCGGCGTACCGGTCGACGAGCGCGCGCGCCGCGGTATCACGCTCGCCTGGCAGGAGCCGGCCCGCTTCGAGGGCCTGCGCATGGACCGCTTC
>JAPLCM010000198.1 GCA_026392275.1 Actinomycetota bacterium
TTCTTGACCGGGAGGCAACGACACCACATGGCAGACAAACCTATCGACACACAGCTCGCGGCGGCCAACGACCCCAGGATCGTGGAGGGCAGCGAAGGCTACCTCATCGAGGTCGACGGCGAGATCGTCCCCAACTACGACCTCACGATGACCGTCTTCGGCGAAGGCGACATCGTCACCGGCAACGTCGTGCGCATCGACAAGGACGAAGTCCTCGTCGACATCGGCTACAAGTCCGAAGGCGTCATCCCGGTCAACGAGCTCAGCATCCGCAAGAACGTCAACACCTCCGAAGAGGTCACGCTGGGCGAAGAGATCGACGCCCTCGTCATGACCAAGGAAGACGCCGACGGCCGCCTCATCCTCAGCAAGAAGCGCGCCCGCTTCGAGAAGGCGTGGAAGCGCATCGAGGGCGCCTTCGAGAGCGGCGAGCCGGTCACCGGTACAGTCATCGAGGTCGTCAAGGGCGGCCTCATCCTCGACCTCGGCGTGCGCGGCTTCCTGCCGGCCTCGCTGGTCGACATCCGCCGCGTGCAGGATCTCCAGGAGTACGTCGGCCAGGAGCTCAACTGCCGCGTCATCGAGATGAACCGCAACCGCAACAACGTGGTGCTCAGCCGGCGCGCCGTCCTCGAAGAGGAGCGCAAGGAAGTACGCCAGCAGATCATCGACGACCTCAACGTCGGCAACGTCGTCGAGGGCACGATCAGCAACATCGTCGATTTCGGCGCCTTCGTCGATCTCGACGGCATCGACGGCCTCATCCACATCTCGGAGCTCAGCTGGACGCACATCAACCACCCGTCCGAGGTGCTGCAGGTCAACCAGAAGGTCAAGGTCAAGGTGCTCGACATCGACCGCGACCGCCAGCGCATCAGCCTCGGTCTCAAGCAGACCCAGGAAGACCCGTGGCAGAAGATCGTCGCCCAGCACCAGGTCGGCGACGTCGTCGAGGGCCGCGTCACCAAGATCGTCGCCTTCGGCGCCTTCGTCGAGATCTACGAGGGCATCGAGGGTCTCGTGCACATCAGCGAGCTGGCCAACCGCCACGTCGAGCGTCCCGACGAGGTCGTTTCGGTGAGCCAGATCGTCCAGGTCAAGATCATCGAGGTCGACTCCGATCGCCGCCGCCTGAGCCTCAGCATCAAGCGCGTCGACGGCGACAACGTCAAGCCCCTGCGGCCGCTCACGCCCGAGCCGGCCGACGAGGCAGTGGCCGAGGTCGAGGAGATCGTCGAAGTCGTCGAGACCATCGAGGAGGCCGAGGAGATCATCGAGGCCGCCGAGGCGGTCGAGGTCGCAGCCGCGATCGTCGACGCCGAGATCGCTGCGGCCGAGACCGTCGAAGAGCTTGTCGATGGTATCGAGGACGCGGCGCTCGTCGAGACCGCCGCCGCGATCGTCGAAGAGGCCGCCGAGGAGTTCGTCGCCGAGCACGAGCCCGAGCTGGGCCTGAGCGACGACGTCTTCCCCGCGGGCGGCAAGGTCGCCGCTGCGGCCGTGGCCGACGAAGCCCCTGTGGCCGAGACCGTCGACGAGGCGACCCCCGAGGCCTGACCCCGAGTCACGCGGAGGGCGGACGCGGCGCCGGCCGGCGCCGCGTCCGCCCTCCGGTCGCATCTGACTCCCGAGATGACCAGCACCCGACACCGCATACCGCGCCTCGGTCTCACCGGGGGTATCGGCTCGGGCAAGTCCACGGCGCTCGCCTACCTGCACGAGTGCGGCGCCGCCGTGGTCTCGAGTGACCACATCGTGCACGCGATCTACGACCGGCCGGCGATCATCGCCGCCATCCAGGCGCGCTACGGGCAGAAGGTCATGACCGGCGCCAACGTCAATCGCCAGGCGCTCGGGAGTCTCGTCTTTCGCGACCAGGCCGAGCTGCAGTGGCTCGAGCAGCTGCTGCACCCGCACGTGCACGCGGCCGTGGACGAGTGGGCCGCGGCCCAAGACAAGTCAAGGCCGCGCCCGGCACTGATCGTGGCCGAGGTGCCCTTGTTGTTCGAGACGGGCATGGACACGTCGTTCGATTTCGTCATGCTCATCACGGCGCCGGCCGAGATCCGCCGCCGACGCCTCTCGGCGAAGCTCACCGACGAGGAGTTCGAGCGTCGCCTGGCGCTGCAGATGCCCGAGGACGAGAAGGTGGCGCGCAGCCACTTCGTGTTTCACAACACCGGCGAGCGCAAGGCGCTCCGCGAGTTCGTCGGGCAGACCGTGGCGCGGATCCTCGCCGGCGCAGAGCCGCCCGCGGGGGGCGACGCGCGCGAGGGCAAGCCGTGAAGCGCCTGCTTCTGTTCGGTCTTGCCTTGGCCGTCGTCGCCGGCCTTGCCGGCGTCGCGCTCTGGGTGTCGTCCGGCGCCGGCGGCGTGCAGGCTCCGGGATGGTACGCGCGCACCGTGTACCCGCTCGCCTACGAGGGCGCCATCACGGCCTCAGCCCACCGCAACGGCCTCGATCCCGCGCTGGTGGCCGCCGTCATCTACGCCGAGAGCCGCTTCGACGCGCGGGCTCGTTCCCCGTATGGCGCGGTCGGCCTCATGCAGGTGCTTCCCGAGACGGCCACGCAGATCGCGCGGGAGACCGGCGGCGTGGCCTTTGTGGCCACCGACCTCGAGGACCCGCGGGTCAACATCCGCTATGGCTGTTACTACCTGCGCAGCGTCCTCGACCTGTTCGGCGGCGATCGCGTCGCGGCCATCGCCGCCTACAACGCCGGCGCCGGCGCGGTGGGGGAGTGGGAGGCCGCGGCGCGCGCTGAGGGTCACACCCTGCGCGTCGCCGACATCCCCTACGCCGAGACGCGCGCCTACGTGCGCAGCGTGCTCAAGGCGCGCCTGATCTACCGTGAGATGTACGGCGAGCGGCTGTCACGAGACTCGTGAGCCGCACGGCGTTCCCTTGCGAACGTGTGTTCGTATTGCTAGAATCGACGCCATGAGCGACTTCGTCATCAAGGCCGAGTACAGCCTCACCGGCGACCAGCCCGAGGCCGTCGCCGCGCTGAGCGACGGCGTGCTGCGCGGCGACCGCTACCAGACCCTGCTCGGCGTCACCGGCTCGGGCAAGACCTTCACGATGGCCAACGTCATCGAGAAGGTGCAGAAGCCCACGCTGGTCATCGCCCACAACAAGACGCTCGCGGCGCAGCTCTGCAACGAGTTCCGCGAGTTCCTGCCCGGCAACGCCGTCGAGTACTTCGTCAGCTACTACGACTATTACCAGCCCGAGGCGTATGTGCCGGCGCAAGACCTGTACATCGAGAAAGACTCCTCGATTAACGACGAGATCGATCGGCTGCGTCACTCCGCCACCACCGCGCTCTTCTTGCGCCGCGACGTGGTCATCGTCGCCAGCGTGAGCTGCATCTACGGTCTGGGCTCGCCCGAGGACTACCTCGAGAAGATGGTCCTGCTCAGCGTCGGCGACACCGTCGACCGCGACGAGATGCTGCGCAAGCTGGTCGACATCCAGTACGCGCGCAACGACTTCGAGCCCGCGCGCGGCAAGTTCCGCGTACGTGGCGATTCCATCGAGATCTGGCCGGCCGCCCAGGACACCGCCATCCGCGTGCAGCTGTGGGGCGAGGAGGTCGAACAGATCGTCAGCTTCGATCCCGTCGGCGGCGAGGTCCTCGACAAGCCGCGG
>JAPLCM010000216.1 GCA_026392275.1 Actinomycetota bacterium
GGAGATCGACGTGGCGTCGGTCCTCAGCCGCCTCCGTCAGCTCGAGCGCGAGCACGGCGGCGCCATCCGCTGCCCCGAGCGCACGGCCGCGGACGTCGCCGCCGTGCGTCTGCGCAAGCGCCCGCGCATCGACAACATGCAGTTCGGCGTCGCGATGATGGCCAAGGGCCACTTCCCCAAGGACAAGGTCGGCGCCGCCGAGACCGGCATGAAGATCGTCAGGCAGATGCTGCCGCTGGGCCGAAGGCGGCCGGCGGGCGTAGCCGACCCGGCCGCTGAGGGTACGACGACGTTGCCGTTCTACGCCGGCTGCGCCATCCCCCAGGACCACGAGCTGCACGGCCTGGTGCACGAGGTGGCCGCGGGTTTCGGCGTCCGCCTCAGCGAGGCGGCGGACGCCGCCTGCTGCGGCCACCCCAGCCGCGGCTCCGTCGACAGCACGCTCTCAAGCACGGAGCGCGTCTTCACGGCGTGCCCGGCCTGTGACGCCAGTCTCGCGGAGGCCGGCGTCGAAGCCGTGCCGCTCTGGGACGCGCTGACCGAACGCGCCGGCCGCAGTTCGGGCATCGACCTGCGCGGCGCCACCGGGAGCTTCGTCCCCTACGTCGGTTGCCTCGCCGACCGCGACGCCGCTCTGGCCGCGCTGGGCGACGCCGCCGAGCAGGCAGGCGTCACCATGGAGGTCGACTATCCGACGCTGCACAACGGCTGCTGCGGGGCGCTCGGCGGGATGTACCGCGGCGCCACCAAGGCCAGCGCGCGGCTCCTGGAGTTCGCCGCGGAGAAGCAGGCGCCGGTGGTCACCACCTGCGTGCTCTGCCGCGACAACCTTCATTCGGCCGCGCGCGAGCTCAAGATCGATGTCCCCGTCCACTTCTGGCCCGAGTACTTCCGCGCCGAGGCGCACGCCCCCGAGGAGCCCACTGATGACTGACGACAAGAGGGCCGATAACCCCTATTCGCACATCGCCGACGACACGTTCGCGGCGACCCCCCAGCGCGACCCCGAGCTCGTGAGGCGCATCCTCGAGGACCCGCGCATGCACGATCACAAGGACGGCTTTCAGAGCTGCATCCAGTGCGGGGTCTGTACGTCGGGCTGCCCGGCGGCGCGCTTCACCGAGTACTCACCGCGCGAAGTGGCCCGCCGGGCCCTCGACGGCGACGTCACTCTGCTCGAGGACGACACCCTCTGGTACTGCTACTACTGCTACACCTGCCAGAGCCGCTGCCCGCGACACAACAGCGTCGCCGTGATCAACCAGGTGGTGCGCGGGATGCAGGTCGAGAGCGGGCGCGGCCGCCCGCACGTGGAGATGTTCGCCGAGTGGTGCGGCACCTTCTACGAGAAGGGCATGGGCGGCGACCCGCACCTCCTGTTCCCCGCCATCGGCGAAGCGTGGGGCGAGAAGTGGACCGACTACATGGACCACCTCCTCGAGATCCGCGACGAGCTCGGCCTCGGCGACCTCTTCCCGCCCGCTGATGTGGTCAAGGAAGTGCAGACCATCTTCGAGGAGACCGGCTTCAAGGCGCGCCTCGCCGCGGTGCGCGGCGGCGTGCCCGAAGAGGTCGAGGCCGACGCGAAGTAGCTCGTCCGGCTACGGCGGGCCGACGTTGTAGTCGGTGTCGTCGCGGACGGCCTCGAAGTCGTCGCGGTCGAGCCAGTGGCACCACAAGCGACGACCCTTGGGAACAAGACGCCGATGGCTCTGCCCCGGCGCACGCCAGCCGGCCAGTTCGCAGCGAGGGTAGGGTATGCCCGCGAAAAGGGCGGCGGCCTCCAGCGCCGGCACCAGGTCGGTGTCGGTCGACATGACTACGGCAACGTCAAGCTCGCCTGAGGCGGCCATGGCAACGAGATCGACTGCCAATGACACATCGATGCCCTTCTCCTCGGCAGGCAGGTGCGGCCATTCCTTCGGGTAGCGGAGAGAGCGCGACACGACCTTCACCACGCCGCGGCCACGGTGCTCCTGAGCCTGGCTCTGTCGCGTGTTCGCCGCGTACGCCCTCGGGTCGCGCTGCGGATCGGGGCGACCGCGGTAGACCCGCACGCCGTGGAGCCGGGTGGAATCTGGGTGGCGAGCGACGATGAGCTTCCCAAGCGCCAGAGGGTCGACCTGACCGAATCGGCCGGATACATGGCGAGACCCAAACGTCTCGCGGGCACCCATGTAGACGTTCTGGTAGTCGAGAAACACGACGGCCCTGGGAACGCGGCTCGGCTGGCGGGAAGGAAATACCCCGCCAATTCGGGCCAAGGCCAGAACGACGGGGAACAGTGCATGCATCATACCCTCCGGCGACGCGACGGGCAACGAGTGCCGCGACGCGCAGACCCGACGGGCAATTCGAAGTCTATCCGTGACGGGAGGGTCCTCCAAGGGTGACGAAGGCCGCGCAAGGTTGACGCTGCGGGGGATGCCCCCGAGCGACGCTGTTGTACTCCGTCCCGTATACTCGACCCTCGCTCTCAGAACCGATTCGCGGGGTGCATCCATGCCCGAGCTCAACGACCTCCAGCGGGAACTTCGCCGTCTCGCCGCCGCGCGCGACGTCGTGATCCTCGCCCACAACTACCAGCGTCCCGAGGTGCAGGACGCCGCCGACCACACCGGCGACTCCCTCGAGCTCTCGCGCATCGCGCAGAACGACACGCACAGCGTGGCCGACATGGTCACCGTGGCCGGCCTGCGCAAGCTCAAGGCCGAGCACCCCGAGGCCGTGGTGGTCGCCTACGTCAACACGTCGGCCGACATCAAGGCCGAGACCGACGTGTGTTGCACCAGCGCCAACGCCGTGCAGATCGTCGAACGCTTCCCCAAGGACCAGAAGATCATCTTCGTCCCCGACAGAAACCTGGGGGACTACGTCGCCCGCCAGACCGGCCGCGAAGAGACGATGATCATGTGGCAGGGCTGGTGCCACGTGCACGACGACTTCCGCGCCGCCGAGATCGAGCAGATCCGCGCGGACAACCCGGGCAGCGTCCTCATGGCGCACCCCGAGAGCCGCCGCGAGGTGCTCGACATCGCCGACGTCGTCACGAGCACCTCCGGCATGTTGTGCTACCCGGCCGGGAGCGATGCGACGACGTTCGTCGTCGCCACGGAGACCGGCCTGCTCTACCGCCTCAGACAGCGGTACCCGGAGAGGAAGTTCATCCCGGCCTTGAGCCGCGCCATCTGCCCCAACATGAAGCTCACGACGCTTGAGAAGTGCGTCGCGACCCTCGGCGACGAGTGGGACGACGTTCTCGAGCACGAAGTCACGGTGCCCGAACACATCCGCGTCAAGGCGCTCCAGGCCGTGGAGCGGATGATCGGGTAGGCTCGCGCGGCGGCCTTCACGAACGGAGAGACAGCGTGCCCAGCGTCCAGGTGGTCCTTCCCGCGGCCCTGACATCCCCGGAGCCGCCTGCGGTCCTCGACTGCGACGCCGGGACGGTGGCGGAGGCGCTGCGGGCAGCCGCGGCGCAGGCGCCACGCTTCGCGCAGCGCATCTTCTTTGGCGACCGGCTGCTGGTGAGCGTCGTGGTCAACGGCCGGCACGTGGCGCCGGCAGCCGCGCTGACGAC
>JAPLCM010000087.1 GCA_026392275.1 Actinomycetota bacterium
CCGCCCTTGATCAGGCACAGTTCCGCGTCAACCTCGTCGGCGCCGTCAACGTACAGCGGCAGCGGGAAGGGCGCCGCCGACAGGTCAAGGACGCGGATGCCGGCGACGCGTAGCGCTCGCGCCGTCGCCTCCGAGCTGGCAACGGCCGCGGCGACCAGCTTCGGCCGCGCCACCAGCGCTTCGATGAAGAAGCCGGCCGTGCTCCCGGTGCCGACGCCGATGATCGCCCCCGGCGTCACAGAGTCGATCGCCGCTTCGGCGGCGGCTCGCTTCATGTCGTCCCTGTCCATGCCCTCATCTTCTCTTGCGGAGGCAGAACGCAATCCCCGCGTGACTGCGGGCGGCGCCGGTCGCAGCACCATTCACGGCTCGGCGCGCAGTAGGATTGCCGCCATGCCCATGCACCTACCCACAGCAGAGGACGCCGTGGCCGCGCGCGAGACGGTCGAGTGGGCCCTGGCGCGACTCGCCGACCGCCGTTCGATCCTGCCGCCCACGACCACGCACGAGCCGCTGCCCAAGCTGACCGACCGGGGCATCGGCGCGGAGGCGGCCATGCGGCTGCTCCGCGACGTCGTCTTCCCGACGGCGGTCCCGCCGGACCACCCGCGATTCCTGGCCTTCATCCCGGGGGCGCCGACAGTCGTGGCGGCGCTCGCCGACATGGCTCTCTCGGCGGCGATGGTTTTTGGGGGCAGTCGCGTGGAGGCGGGCACGGCGATCGACGCAGAAGACGCGGCGCTTCGCTGGCTCGCCGACGCCGCGGGTTTCCCGGCCTCGGCCCAAGGCACCTTCGTGAGCGGCGGTTCCATCGCCAATCTGAGCGCCCTCGTCGCCGCTCGCGGGGAGCGGTACGCGGCGCCGCGTCGCCAGGTCATCGTCGCCGGCGCCTCGGCGCACTCGTCGATGGCCGCGGCGGCGCGGATCATGGGCTGCGACCTCTGTGTCGCGCCGCCCGCCGACGACCACGGGCGCCTTACGAGCGCCACGCTCGCCGTCGCCCTAGGCGACCGCGACCCCGAGGACGTGGTCGCCGTGGTGGCCACGGCCGGAGCGACGAACAACGGCGCCGTCGACGACCTCGCCGGCGTCGCGGAGGTATGCGCGGAACGCGGCATCTGGTTGCACGTCGACGGCGCCTACGGCGGCGCAGCCCTGCTGTCTCCGCGCACGCGGCGCCTGTTTGACGGCATCGAGCACGCCGACTCGTTCATCGTCAATCCGCACAAATGGCTGTACGCGCCGTTCGACTGCGCCGCCGTGCTCTACCGCGACGGCGGGCGGGCGCGGCGGGCGCTCACCCAGGAGGCCGACTACCTCGACGCCATCAGTGACGACGTCGTGGGCAACCCGTCCGACCTCGCCGTCCACCTCACGCGCCGCGTGCGCGGCGTGCCCTTGTGGGCTTCGGTCCTGGCCTACGGCACCGCGGCCTACACCGAGGCGGTTGAGCACTGCCTCGACATCGCCGCGTATGCCGCCGCACGAATCCTGGCGAGCGCCGATCTCGAGCTCGCGCTCGAGCCGGCGCTGACTGTGATGATTGTGCGCCGGCTCGGCTGGAAGAGCGAAGACTACGAGGCGTGGTGCCAAGACGCCCTGCGGAGCGGCCTGGCGATGGTAGTGCCGACGAAGCACCTCGGCGAGACCATGCTGCGCCTCTGCTTCATCAACCCGCTGACGACCCGGGACGACGTGGATCTGGTAGTGGCCGCGCTGAGCTGAAGCATGTGCGGCGCGGGCGCGTTGGGGAGCAGGTCGACCGACCGGGAAAGCGAGGCGGCCTCGGAGGCGCTCAGCCGCCGCCGGAGCCGTGTTTGAATCCACCCACGTGCTCAATGCGCTCTTCGTCGGTCAGGCCGGCCCCGTCGGTGTCGAGGAATCGGTCGACCTTCTCATCGGCGCCGGTCGCCCGGCCAATGCGCTTGACGACGAACCAGATGATGACGAACACGAGCCACGCGACGAGAGCCGTCGCGAGGAAGACGCCCGCGACGATGCCGAAGATGGGCAGGCTGCCCAACATGGTTCGAGTGTAGCAGCGGAACAACGGCGCGCTGCGAGCGGGCCGCGCCGGGCCGTGAGGTGCAGCGGCCCGCGTCAGCCCTCGGTCGCCCCGTGCTTCTCGAACTTCTTGCGCTGCTCGCTGCTGAGGATGTGTTTGCGCACGCGCACGATCTTGGGCGTGACCTCGACGAGCTCGTCGTCGGCGATCCACTCCAGGGCGCTCTCGAGGGTGATCGCGCGCGGCACCTTGAGGCCGGTGTCTATATCTTTGGTCGACTGCCGGTAGTTACCGAGAGCTTTGCGCTTGGTGGGGTTGCAGAGCATGTCGTCGGCGCGTGAGTTCTCGCCGACGATCATCCCCTCGTAGACCGGCGTCATGTTGCCGACGAAGAGCACGGCGCGGTTCTGCAGGTTCTCGAGCGAGTAGCCGGCCGCTTCACCGCCGGTCTGGCTGACCAGCGAGCCGCGCTCGCGGCCGGGCAGATCGCCCTTCCACGGGCCGTAGCCCGTGAACCGCGAGCTCATCACGCCGAGGCCGCGCGTCTCGGTAAGGAAGTCGTTGCGGTAGCCGATGAGGCCGCGCGTCGAGATCGTGAACTCGAGACGCACCAGCCCGGTGCCGGTCGACTCCACGGCCACCAGCTCGCCCTTGCGCAGGCTCAGCTCCTGGATGATCGCGCCCTGGTACTCCTCGGGCACGTCGATGATCACCTGCTCCATCGGCTCGAGGAGCTTGCCCTTCGAGTCGCGATGGGTGATGACCTCGGGCTTGGACACGCAGAGCTCCATGCCCTCGCGGCGCATCTCCTCGATGAGGATCGCGAGGTGCAGCTCGCCGCGGCCGCTCACCTTGACGCCATCCGGGCGACCGAGGTCCTCGACACGGAGCGCGACGTTGACGCGCAGCTCGCGCTCCAGACGGTCCTTGATCTGACGCAGCGTGGCGGCGCGCCCGTCCTGGCCTGCGAAGGGGCCGTTGTTGACGAGGAAGAACATGCTCACCGTCGGCTCTTCGATCTCGAGCGGCGGCAAGGCTACGCCGGCCGCCTCCAGCTCCGGCGAGGCCAGCGTGTCGCCGAGACTGATCTCATCGGGACCCGCAAGCCAGACGATGTCGCCGGCATTGGCTTCCTCGACCTCACGGTTCTCGAGGCCACGCGTGACCCAGAGGTGGGTGACTCGTGCGGGCGTCGCACCGGTGAGCTCCCAACCGGCGTCGGGGTCGCCGACCTCGAGGTGGCGCGTCGTGATGCGCTGCACCTCGGCGCCGACTTTGAGCCCGCCGGCCAGCACACGCCCGCAGCCGATGCGACCTATGTAATCGCTCCATGCCAGCGTGCTCACCTGCATGAGGAACGGCGCCTCTGGATCGACCTGGGGCGCCGGCACGTCGGAGATGATCGTCTCGAACAGGTCGTTCATGGCAGCGTCGGACAGCTCCTTGAGCAGCGCCGCCGAGAGCGTGCCGCCATCGGCGAGATGCTCCTCGCGCTCGCGCTCTTCCTTCTGGTACTTGTCCAAGTCCTTGACGATCCAGCCTTCGAGGCCTGAGCCGTACAGCACGGGGAAATCGAGCTGCTCGTTGTTGGCGCCCAGCTCGACGAAGAGGTCGAAGGTCTTGTCGAGAGCGCCCGAGGGGTCGGCGTTGGGCCGGTCGGCCTTGTTGACGATGACGATCGGCCGCAGCCCGAACCCGAGCGCCCGCGTGAGCACGTAGCGCGTCTGAGGCATCGGGCCTTCATTGGCGTCGACCAGCAGCAGCACCGAATCGACCATGCTGAGCACGCGTTCGACCTCGCCGCTGAAATCGGCGTGACCCGGCGTGTCGATGATGTTGATGAGGTAGTCCTTCCACTCCACCGTACAGTGCTTGGAGCGGATGGTGATGCCGCGCTCGCGCTCGAGATCGTTGCTGTCCATCACGCGTTCGTCGACGTGCGCGCTCTCGCGGAACACGTGAGCGGCGCGGAAGATGCTGTCGATCAAGGTCGTCTTGCCGTGATCGATGTGGGCGATGATGGCGAGATTGCGGATCTTGCTGGCGGCGTGCACGGTCGGGGCTTTCTGTCGGGGTAGCTGACGCTCGAAGGCCCGGCGGGGCTGCGCCGGCCGGGCGGGTCCTCACAGTGTACACGCCCAACGGCGCTGCGTCGCCCGAGCGGGCCGACGATGACCGGCTGCCGAACTCATCGTCGGGCGACGTAGATCCCCTGACATCGAGCCAGGCGGGCACTTCGGCGCCCCTCACGTACAGAGTGCCCGCACTGTCCGCCGCCGACGGCGTTCTGTACAATGGGTCGACGTCTACCGGCACGTGGCGTCTGACGTGCCGCCGCAGAGAGGACGCCGTGGACACCAGGATGAATGGCCGCGGGTATCCGGCTCAGCCGAACCGCGTCCTCACTCGAGGACCCACCGCGGTCGCGCGGAAGCCCGCAGGCTGGCGCCCTGTCTGCGCACTTCCTCCACCGACAGCCATCGACGGTAGCCGCCACCCGGCCGCGCCGTCTCGTCCCGTGCACCCGTCGCAAAAGGAGACGCCATGGCCAAAGTCCTCATGATCCACCCAGACAAGTGCACTGGGTGCCGCAACTGCGAGCTGGCCTGCTCGTTCGAACACGAAGGCCAGTTTCGGCCTGGGGCCTCGCGCGTCCAGGCGTACACGTGGGAGCGCGAGGGAATGTCGGTGCCGATGCTGTGCCAGCAGTGCGACGACGCCGCCTGCGTCACCGTCTGCCCCACCGGCGCCATGCACCGCAGCACCGCGCTGGCGAACCTCGTCGACTGGGACGCGGGCACCTGCATCCGCTGCAAGATGTGCACCATCGCCTGTCCGTTCGGCAACGCACGGTACGACGCCGCCTCCAGCAGCATCTTCAAGTGCGACACCTGCCAGGGTGCGCCCGAGTGCGTGACCTTCTGCCCCAACGGAGCGCTCGAGTTCGTCGACGACGAGCAGCACGTGCGCTCGCGCAAGAAGGCCTACGCGGCCAAGTTCAAGGATGCCTTCCAGGAGGTGAGCTGAGATGTTCGGCTGGACCGGCACCATCCTTCGCATCGACCTCACCAAGGGCAAGGTGACCCGTGAGGCGACCGACATCAAGATGGCTCACGACTACATCGGAGCGCGCGGTCTCGGCGGCAAGATCATCAGCGACGAGCTCGATCCCAAGACCGATGCACTGGGTCCCGACAACAAGCTCATCTTCGCCCCCGGCCCGCTGACGGGCACGTTCGCGCCCTCGGCAGGGCGCTACGAAGTGGTCACCAAAGGCCCGCTCAACAACGTCATCGCCGCGTCCAACTCCGGCGGCGCTTTCGGTCCTGAGCTCAAGTACGCCGGCTACGACGCCGTCATCGTCGAGGGCAAGGCGGCCAAGCCGTCCTACCTGTGGATCCACGACGATCAGGTGGAGATCCGCGACGCGGCGGCCATCTGGGGCCACGACACCCACGACACGACGGATCTCGTGCGCGCCGAGACCGACGAAGACGCCAAGGTCGCGTGCATCGGGCCGGCCGGTGAGCATCTTTCGCTCATCGCCAACATCATGAACGAGATGCATCGCGCCGCCGGCCGCACAGGCGTCGGCGCCGTCATGGGCTCCAAGAACCTCAAGGCGATCGCGGTCTGCGGCAGCGGCGCCGTGCAGGTCGCCGACCCCGATCGCTTCAAGGCGGCCGTCATGGCGTCCCGCAAGCTCATCCAGGCGCATCCCGTCGGCGGCGCCGGCCTCAAGGCGTTCGGCACCAACGTGCTCGTCAACATCCTCAATCAGACGGGCGCCCTGCCGACGCGCAACTTCCAGGACGGCTACTTCCCCGCGGCCGACAAGACCGGCGGCGAGTCGCTGGCGGCCAAGCAGCTGGTCCGCCCCAAGGGCTGCTTCAGCTGTATCATCAGCTGCGGCCGGGTCTCCAAGGTCGACAATCCTGACTACAAAGGCTTTGGCGAAGGTCCGGAGTACGAGACCGCGTGGTCGTTCGGCGCCGACTGCGGCATCGACGACCTCGACGCCATCACCAAGGCCAACTTCCTCTGCAACGAGTACGGGATCGATACCATCTCGATGGGGTCGACCGTGGCGTGCGCGATGGAGCTCTTCGAGCGCGGCATCATCACGACCAAGGACACCGACGGCGCGCAGCTCACGTTCGGCAACGTCGCGGCCATGGTGGAGATGGTGCACAAGACCGGCAAGGGGGAGGGCTTCGGCGCCAAGCTCGCCCAGGGCTCGTATCGCCTGGCCGAGAGCTACGGCCACCCCGAGTACTCCATGACCTGCAAGAAGCAGGAGATGCCGGCCTACGACCCGCGCGGCGTGCAGGGCATCGGCCTGAACTACGCCACCGGCAACCGCGGCGGCTGCCACGTGCGCGGCTATACCATCGCCATCGAGGTGCTGCAGAACGGCGCCGTGATGGATCCGCGCGTCACCGAGGGCAAGGCTGGGCTGGACATCCTCTTCCAGAACCTCACCGCGGCCCTCGACTCCAGCGGCGCCTGCTTGTTTGCGACGTTCGGCATCGGCGGCGGCGAGCTGGCGGAGATGCTCTCGGCGCTCACCGGCGTCGAGTACTCGCTCGACGAGTTCCTCAAGATCGGCGAGCGCATCTGGAACCAGGAGCGCCTCTGGAATCTCAAGCAGGGCTACACGACGGTGGACGACACGCTGCCGGTGCGCCTGCTGACGGAACCAATCAAGACAGGCCCGGCCAAGGGCGAGATCAGCCACCTGGGTGACATGCTGCCCGAGTACTACGGGCTCCGCGGCTGGGACGAGGCCGGCGTGCCCACCAAGGCCAAACTCAAAGAGCTGGCCCTCTGACGACTGCGGGCGCCGGCGCCGGGCGGCTCATGCCGCCCGGCGCCCAGTTTCGCGGAGCACAAGACATGACGGTCAGATACTTCGCCACCATCCGCACCTACACGGGCGAGACGGAGCGGCATATCGACGGCGCGCCCGCGGGCCTGCGCGAGTTGCTGACGTCTCTCGCGACACGCTACGGTGCGGCATTCCGGCGCGCCGTCTTCTCGGGCGACCGGCTCAGCGGCGAGATCATCGTTCTCGTCAACGGGCGCAATGTGCTCCACCTGGAGGGGCTCGACACACCACTCGCCGCGAACGACGAGGTCTCCATCTTCCCCATGGTGGCCGGCGGATGACCGCGGAGACGGGAAGAGAGGCTCCGACCGTGAGCGAGACGCAGGCCACGGAGAGCAGCCGTATAGCCGCCGTTCTGGCTCGCCATCCGCATCACGATCCGGGCGACCTTGTGAACATCCTGCACGACCTGCAGGCCGAGTTCCACTACCTCACCGAGGAGGCGATGCAGGAGACGGCGTGCTACCTGGGGCTTCCGCGCGCTCAGGTCTACGGGGTGGCCACCTTCTACCACGGCTTCCACACCCAGCCTCGCGGCGAGCACACCTGCACCGTCTGCATGGGCACCGCCTGTCACGTGCGCGGCGCGCCGCGGCTCCTGGAGCAGCTCGAACGGGATACCGGGGTAGGCGCGGGCGGCACGACGGCGGACCTGTCGCTGAACGTGGAGGAGGTCAACTGCGTCGGCGCCTGCGCCATCGGCCCGCTCGTCATCCTTGACGGTGACACCCACGGTCACATGACGGCCGACAACCTCTCCCGCTTGGTGACCAAGCTCCTCGAGAAGGCGGGGCAGGAATGACCGCGAGGCTTGCCGATCCGGGAACACTGACGCGCTATCGAGACGCCCTCGGCGACCTCAGGAGCCCGCGCCAGCAGGTCATCGCCGTGTGCGTCGGCACCGGCTGCCGGGCAAACGGGGCCATCGGGGTGTACGAGGCCCTGCGGGCCGAGGTGAAAGCGTGCGGCGGCGCCCGCGAGGTCGAGTCGCGCGCCACCGGCTGTCAGGGATACTGCCAGGGCGGCCCGCTGGTCTTGCTGTTTCCCGAGGGCATCGTCTACCAGCGCGTGTGCGCCGAGGACGTGTCCGAGATCGTCGAGAAGACGGTGCTCGGCGGGGAGCTCGTGGAGCGGTTGCTTTGCGCGGACCCCGCGACGCATCTGCGGTGCCGCTGCGAGGAGGAGATCCCCTTCTACCGCCACCAGCAGCGCCTCTTGCTGCGCGACAACGGCCTCCTCGACCCGACGTCGATCGACGACTACGTCGCCCTCGGCGGCTACGCGGCCCTGACCCGGGCCCTGGAGATGGGGCCTGTGGCAGTCCTTGAAGAGGTCAAGCGCTCAGGCTTGCGAGGGCGTGGAGGCGCCGGCTTCCCGACGGGGCGCAAGTGGGAGGCGTGCCGCAACGCCGCCGGCGCTCCGAAGTATGTGGTCTGCAACGCCGACGAGGGCGACCCCGGGGCCTTCATGGACGACGCGCTGCTCGAGGGCAACCCGCACAGCGTGCTCGAGGGCATGATCATCGGCGCTCTCGCGATGGGCGCGCGCGAGGGTCACGTGTACGTCCGTCAGGAGTATCCCGTGGCCGTCGAGCGCATCACGCGCGCCATCTCACAGGCGCGCGAGCTCGGCCTGCTGGGCGAGGCCATCCTCGGCAGCGAGCTGTGCTTCGACGTGCAAGTCAGCCGTGGCGGCGGAGCGTTCGTTTGCGGCGAGGCGAGCGCCATGATGGCCTCGCTCGAAGGACGGCGGGGCGTGCCGCGCCGGCGGCTCATCCACCTCTCCGAACGCGGCCTCTGGGGGCGGCCCACTAACCTCAACAACGTCGAGACGTGGGCGAACGTGCCTCACATCGTGCTCAAGGGCGCCGATTGGTTCTCCTCCATCGGCACCGAGGGCTCTACAGGCACCAAGATCTTCTCGCTCGTCGGCAAGGTCAAGAGCACCGGTCTCGTCGAGGTGCCGATGGGCACGACCCTCCGCGAGATCGTCTTCGGCGCAGGCGGAGGCGTCCCCGACGGCAAGGCGTTCAAGGCCGTCCAGACCGGCGGGCCGTCCGGGGGCTGCCTGCCGGCGGACAAGCTCGACACGCCGGTGGACTTCGACACGCTCGTGGCCGAGGGCTCCATGATGGGCTCCGGCGGCATGATCGTGATGGACGAGGACACCTGCATGGTCGACGTTGCCAAGTACTTCTTGCGGTTTCTGGCCGCCGAGTCGTGCGGCAACTGCACCTCCTGCCGCGACGGCCTCACCATTCTGCATGATCTGCTCGGCGACATCACCGGAGGCCGCGCAACGCGCGAGACCATCGCCCTCGTCGAGGAGCTCGCCGACACAGTGGAGGCCACCTCGCTCTGCGCCCTCGGCACGAGCGCGGTCAACCCGGTGCTGTCCACGCTGCGCTACTTCCGTGAGGAGTACCTTGCGCATGTGGACGACAAGCGCTGCCCGGCGGCCGTGTGCAAAGCGCTCATCAGCTTCACCATCGACGCGGAACTGTGCAACGGCTGTACGCTCTGCGCGGTACGCTGTCCGCAGGGCGCCATCGTCGGCGAGAAGAAGCAGCCGCACGTGATCACGCAGGAGCTCTGCATCAAGTGCGGCATCTGCAAGGACGTCTGCAACCGCGACGCCGTGCTGGTGCAGTAGGAGGCCGCCGTGGACGTTGAACTGACCATCGACCGTGTACGGGTCACCGCTGAGGCGGGCGCGAGCATCCTCGACGCCGCCCGCCGCGCCGGCCGGGACATCCCGGCGCTGTGTCACCACGAGGCCGTGCCCGCCATAGCGTCCTGCCGTCTCTGCCTCATCGAAGTGCGCCGACTGGGCCGCGACTGGATACAGCTGACGACCTCATGCGACTACCCCGTGTCGGCCGGACTCGTCGTGGTGACGGACTCGCGGCGCATCCGCAAGCACCGCAGCATGAACCTGCAGTTGCTGCTGCGGCGTGCCCCGAATGCCCCGGTGCTCCGGCGACTTGCTCTGCAGCTCGACGTGACGGACCCGCTGTTCGCTCCCGTCACCGACGCTCCGCTGCCCGACTGCATCCTGTGCGAACTGTGCGTGCGCGTGTGCTCCACCCTGGGCTATAACGCGCTGGCGGCCATCGGCCGCGGAGCCGGCAAGAGCGTGGGTCCGCCCTTCGGCCAGACGGAGGCGCTGGATTGCGTGGGTTGCGGGTCCTGTCACGAGACCTGCCCCACCGAGTGCATACCGATGGAAGACACTGCCACCACGCGCACGATCTGGGGCCGCACCTTCGAGCTCCTCACCTGCGAGCGCTGCAGCAGGCCGATCACGACCAAGGCGCACGCTGAGGCGATGGCCGCAGAGACGGACCTGGCGGCGAAGAGCAGCGGACTCTGCGAGGTCTGCAAGACGCGCATCACAAGCGAGCGCCTCGCTTCGCCTGGCAGATGAGGCCGAGACCGCCAACGCCTTGATGTGCGCATGCGCGGGGGGTGCACACAGGATGCTGCGGCGCACCCCACCATGCAGACACTCGTCTCGGCCGACGAGGGCGCTTCGGCGCCGGCCGTCGCGCATCAAACCCGACTGACCCCGGGCGATTGGTCAGCCGCCCCGGCGGCCGCGGCATAAGGGCGAGCTACTACGCCCGAAAGGGTTGGGACGCGCCGTCGCTCATTTCTCGGCAACTAGGAGGGCGCGTTCCTCCATCAGCGCCAGCAGCGTGCCGTCGGGGTCGCGAAACAACGCCAGCCAGAGCTGCGTCGACTCGTCCTCGTGGACGAGGTGCGGCGACCCCTCGAAGACCACGCCACGATGCCGCAGGTCGCGATGCGCCTCGTCGATGTCGTCGACGCGGAAGTAGAGAAGCGGGTGAGACACGTCACGACCGGGCTCCGCCTCCCCGACGTACAGCCGGGTCCCGCCGCACTGGAAGAACGCCATCGTCTGTGACGGCACGTCGAAGACCTGAGGGAGGCGGAGCACATCGCGGTAGAAGGGCAGCGCCCGGCCGATGTCGCTGACACTCAGATGGATCTGCCCGATAGGGCCCAGTTCTGTCGCCATGTGGCCTCCTCACGGCCGCCCGCGGCGCCGCTTCGACGCGGCACCTTGACTCCGTTTCTACCCATCCGCAGCGCGACGAAGCCGCGGGTGCGCCGGAGCCCGACGAGGCCGCCCCCGCGCTGCCTGCAGCCGATGCCGGGGCAGGACGGAGGTCAGCCGGCGGGTCATGCTCTCCAGCCCGAGAACGCCGCGGCTTCATCTCGATGGCAGGTATCGGCCGACGGCAGCCGGGACTTCAGCGACAGGCGTCGCCGCCGGTGAGAACGCTTCACTCGGCCCTTCAGAAGGAGGCCGTCGCGCCGGCCATGCGAGGCACCTCGACCTCGATGAAGATCCGGCTGACCTCTGGGTAGGGGACGATGATGCGCTCCTCGATACGGTGCACGGCGGCGTGGATCTCCTCGGCCGGCAGCCCCTCGGTGAACTGCACCTCGATGTTGAGCAGCACGTCGTCGGGGCCGAGGTGCATGGTAAGCACCACGCCGAGGCCGATCACCGCAGGGTCGGCCAGCGCGATCTCGCGAATGGCGGCCACGAGCTCCGGGTCGGCCGCCTCGCCGACCAGCAGACTACGGCTCTCGTATGCCAGCCACAACGCCGCGACGATGAGGATGACTCCGATGACCACGGATGCCAGACCGTCAAGCACCGGCTGCTGCAGCTGATGGCTCAGGAACACCCCGAAGAAGGCGACCACGAGGCCCAGCAGCGCCGCCGTGTCCTCGAACAGCACGGTGAACAGGCTGGGATCCTTGCCGTGATGGATGGCGGCCAGCGTGCGGCGCGATCCTTTGGTCTTGCGGAAGACCCGCCACGCGACGCTGAACGAGAAGCTCTCGAAGACCATCGCCAGCGCCAGGACGATGTAGTTGATGGCGGGGCTTTCGAGAGGCGCCGGATGCTGGATGTGGACGATGCCCTCGTAGATCGACATGCCGCCGCCGACGCCGAAGATGCTCACGGCGACGATGAGGCTCCAGAAGTAGACCTCCATGCCGTGCCCGAACGGATGATGGTCGTCGGCGGGCCGGGCGCCCCGGCGAAGGCCGTGGAAGAGCAGCCCGCCGTTGCCGGTGTCGACCAGCGAGTGGATGCCCTCGCTGATCATCGCCGAGCTGCCCGTGATGCTGCCCGCGACGAACTTGATGACCGCGATGGCGGCGTTGCCGATGATCGCGGCGACCACGGCTTTCTTGGATTCGGCGGCCATCCTGGCAGTGTACCAGCGACAATACGCCCGGGCTTGCCTGTAGGACGATCATCGCTGAACGGGTACACTACCCCTGTGGCCTTGAAGGGAGGACCCATGCCCGGCAGAGAATATGCCTGTGGAGACTGCGGACACATCTTCGGTACCCCAGAAGGAGAGGCGCGCAGCGCGCACGCCCTCATGTGCCCGAGTTGCGGCAGCATCGACCTCTCCATCGTGATCGTAGATCACGCCCCCCGCATCGTGATGCGCGCCATGGAGCCGGCCAAGGCCAGCGACTGGCAGCGCAAGAGCGGCGGCGGCACTTCCTGAGTCACAGCGGCTCTCCGCGGCCGTCGCGCCGTAGGCGACGGTCGCGTTTGGTACCCTAGACGCATGCTGCAGGCCGTCACCTTCGATTTCTGGAACACGCTCTTCGTCGATGTCCACGGTCGGGACCGCGAACGCCGTCGCGCGGAGATGCTGCGCGACGAGCTCGAGGCGCTCGGGCGCGTTGACTCACAGGCGGCGCTCGACGATGCGCTGCGCGCCGGCTTCGACTTCTTCGACCGCGTCTGGACCAGCGAGCACCGCACGCCCTCGTGCGGCGAGCTGGTCGACAGCACCCTCGCGGTTCTCGGCGCGCGCGTGCCCGAGGACGCCCGACAGCGTCTGGTGAGCCGCTTCGAGCTTCTGGTGCTCGACCTGCCGCCGGAGCCCATGCCGGGCGCCGCGTACGCGCTGCCCCTGCTGGCCGAGAGGTACCGTCTCGCCGTGGTCTGCGACACCGGCTACTCGCCGGGCAGGGTGCTTCGTGAGGTCCTGGGACGCAATGGCATGCTGGCCTCCTTCGAGTATCTGTTCTTCTCCAACGAACATGGCATGAGCAAGCCCGACGTGCGCGTCTTCGAGCACACGCTGGCGGCGCTGGGCGTACGGGCGCCGGAGGCGGCCCACGTCGGCGACATCCAGCGCACCGACATCGCCGGGGCGCAGGCCGCGGGTATGGCCGCCGTGCACTTCATCGGCGCCAACAACCACGACGCCGGGCGCTCCACGGCGGATCTCATGGTCAGGCACTTCGACGAATTACCCGCCGCGCTCGGCGGCCTCACCTGTGCCGGCTGCTGACGACAGCGGCCCGCACGCCTCAGAAGCGAGGGTGCGTCACCGCCTCGCGATCGCCCTCCTCGTCATGCTCGGCGCTTTCGCGCTCTGTGCAACCCTCGTCGGCACCCATGCCACTGTAGGGCTGGACCACCGCCTCATCGCCTGGGTCGGCGACAACCGCGGCGGGCTCCTCGATACGCTGGGCCTGGGCTTCGCCCGGTCGGGCGTCTGGGGGGTACTCGGCGCCGTCACGCTTGCCCTCGGGTCGCTGCTCGTCCTCGCCCGCCGTCGCCGGGACGCCGCCTACCTCGTCGCCACCGTGGCCGTGTCGGCCGGTCTCAACCTGCTGCTCAAGGTCACGTTCCAGCGCACCCCGCCGGGCGGCATCCCCGGCATGATCCACCCGTCCAGGTACGCGTTTCCCAGCGGGCACACGATGAGCGCGACGGCATTCGCCGCCGCGCTCATCCTCATCGCCTGGCCCACGCGCTGGCGCTGGCCGGTCCTCGTGGGCGCCGGCCTCTTCGCCGCCGGCATGGGGCTGTCGCGCGTGTACCTTGCCGTCCACTGGCCGTCGGATGTGGCGGCGGGCTGGGCCATGGGTGCGGCTGTGGCGCTCGGCATGCGCCTGATACTGCCGGCAGAGGACCACAGAGCTGCCGGCCGTGCGAGCGTACGCTCGCAGCCGCGGACGCGGCGCGCCGGCGGAGCCGAGGGCGCGCCGGCCGGCAACCCCGTGGACGTAGTCTTCCTCGACTGGGGCAACACGCTGATGGTGGATGCCGGAGTGCACTCCGGACCCATGGCCGCGTGGCCCGAAGTCCGGGAGGTGGACGGGGCGCAGGACGCGCTGCGCCGCCTGCGCCCCCTCTACCGCCTCATCGTGGCGACCAACGGTGACGACTCCGGCGAGCGCGACGTGCTGGCAGCGCTCTCGCGCGTCGGCCTCGACGGGCTCGTCGACGGCGTGGTCAGCTCGCGTGATGTCGGCGCCCACAAGCCCGACGGGCTCTTCTACCGCGCCGCCCTGCTGCGCGCCGGCCGCGCCGGCCTGCCGCTGTCGCCGGCGCGCGCCGTCATGGTCGGCGACTCGTGGGCCAACGACGTGGCCGGCGCGCAGGCCGCCGGCCTGCGCGCCGTGTGGCTCAATCCGTCGAAGGCGCGACGCCCCCGCGGCGCCGCGGCGCCGGACGCGGAGATCCGCAGGCTCGCCGATCTGCCGCAGGCCCTCGACAAGCTCTCGAGCGCGGCGCTTGTTGCGCCGCCCCGCCGTGCAGGCTAGCGTGCCCTGAGTCCCGCTGACAAGGGAGGCCACCCGATGGACCTGAGTCACCCAGAGGCTTGGTGCGCCCGCGCCGTCGTGCTCGGCGCCGACGCCGCGACCGTCATCGACACCGGCAAGATCGTCACCGCCGAGTGGGTGCGGATGAAGTGCCTGTACGGCTGCGACGACAACGGCAGCTACCGCACCTGCCCGCCCGATTCGCCGGAGCCCGCCGCCACCCGCCACTTGGTCGACGAGTTCCGGCGGGCGGTCCTTCTCAAGGGCGGCCCTCACCGCGGACGCCAGAACTCCGACTCCATGTCGCGCAAGCTGAGCGACGCCGCCCGCAAGCTGGAGCGGGAGCTCTTCCTCGCGGGCTTCTTCAAGACGTGGACGATGGGCGCGGGGCCCTGCGACTACTGCGGCACCTGCGAGCTGGAGAGACCATGCGTGGCCCCCGAGCGCGCCCGGCCTTCGATGGAGGGCTGCGGCATCGACGTCTTCACGACCGTGCACAATGCCGGCTGGGAGCTCGAGGTCGTACAGAAAGAGGACGACGAGTACACCTTCTTCGCCCTCGTGCTCGTGGACTGAGGCGTCTGCGACGCCCTGCCGGACGGCAGCCGCCGCAGGGTGTCGGCAGGCCGCGCGGTCAGAGCAGCGCGGCGGCCGCGGCAAGCCGCGTAGCGGCCTCCTCGCGGCCCAGCACCCACAGAGATTCGAAGAGGCCGGGGGTGATGCTCTGCCCGCTCATGCCGAGGCGCAGCGCGGCGAACACGGACTTGGGCTTGGTCTCGAGGCGCGCCGGCAGGTCGCGGACGAGCGCCTCGACGTCCTCCACACTCCATTCCGGCAGCTCGCACAGATCGGCAGCCGCCGTGCGCAGCGTCTCGGCGGCTCCCTCCGTGCCGGCCAACCGCTCGCGCGCCTCGTCGGAGACGACCAGCGGCCGGAAGAACCAGCCGGCCATGGGCACGAAATCGGCGAGCACGTCCATCTTGTCGCGCACCAGCGGCGCAAGCTGACGCGTGAGCGCCTCCTGCTCCACGTCGGGTGCCACGAGCAGCGCGTGCGCCGTCCCGGCGCCCTCGACTTCCGCGGCCAGAGCCTCGGCGCCATGCCTGGCGAGCTCCTCTACGGCCGCGGGCGCGCCGTAGAAGCCGACCCGCGTGAGGTACTCCTCGAGCCGTTCGCCGAGCGCGACGTCGCTCAACTGGCGGATGAAGCGACCGTTCATCCAGCGCAGCTTGTCGGGGTCGAAGATGCTGGCGCTGGTGCCCAGCTTGAGCACATCGAACTTCTCGACGAGGTCGTCCAGCGTCCAGGTGATCATGCTCTCGTCGAACTCGGTGCTGAGGAAGCAGAGGTAGTTGCGCACGACCTCCACCAGGTAGCCCATTGCCGTGAGCTGCTCGAGCTTGGTGGCGCCGTGGCGCTTGCTGAGCTTCTTCTTGTCGGTGCCGAAGAGCAGCGGCATGTGCAGGAACTCCGGCACGGAAGCGCCGAGCGCCTCGTAGATCGCGACCTGCTTGGGCGTGTTGCTGAGGTGGTCGTCGCCGCGGATCACGTGCGTGATCCCCATGCTCACGTCGTCGACCACCACGGCGAGGTTGTACGTGATGGTGCCGTCGCTGCGCTGCACGATGAAGTCGCCGATGGTGTCGTTGTCGAACTCCACGGGAGCGCGCAGCATGTCGTGGAAGACGGTCTTGCCCGGCGGCACGTGCATGCGCAGCGTGAACGGCTCTCCGGCAGCGGAGCGTCGCTCGATCTCGTCCGCCGGGAGAGCGAGGCACTTGCCCGAGTACACCCAGGCGCGCTTTTCGGCTTGCGCCGCGCGCCGCTCGGCCTCGAGCTCCTCCGCCGAGCAGAAGCAGGGGTACAGGTGGCCGCCGGCCAGCAGCTTCTCGATGTACTCGTGATAGACAGGCTGGCGCTCCGTCTGGCGGTACGGACCGTGCGGCCCCGGGCGCTCGGGGCCTTCGTCCCAGTCCAGCCCCATCTCGCGCATCGAGCTGATGATCTGCAGGATCGCCTCGTCGGTGCTACGCGAGAGGTCGGTGTCTTCGATGCGCAGGATGAACGACCCGCCGCTGCGGCGCGCGAAGATGTAGTTGTAGAGGCCCGTGCGTGCGCTGCCCAGGTGCAGGTAGCCCGTGGGGGATGGGGCGAAACGGACGACGACGCGGCCGGGGGCCGCCACTTGTGACTGCTCGTTCATCGGCGGCCCATGATAACGCATCGGGCGGTCCCCGCAGCTCGACCCCCGCGCAGGCCGGGAGCAACATGCTCGCGGACGGTCTACAATGGCCGGATGAACGAGCCCAAGCGGCGCGTGCGCGTCATGCGCTCGCACGTCACCAGCGATTCCGACCCCGTGCGCTTCGTCACCGGAGAGGTCCTGAGCATCGGCCATCACGACCAGCAATGGCGGTCGTTCGTCTGGTGCACCGACCAATCCGGTCACGGCGGCTGGGTGCCGGACTCCCACATCGAGATGACCGGCGCACGTGAGGCCACCGCCCTGCGCGAGTACGACGCCACCGAGCTGACCGTCTCGAAGGGAGAGCTGCTCGAGGTGCTGGAGGAGGCCGGCGGTTGGCTGCGCTGCCGCACGAGCAGCGGCCGCGAAGGCTGGGTCCCGGGCGACAACACAGCGCCGGCCGACTGACCACGCGTCAGGGGCCGGCCGCGAGCTCCTTGACGAAGCCGGCCGTCTCGCCCGTCGTGCCCTGCACCTCGAGGGTATGAGGCCCGGCCGTCAGCGCCGCCGCCGTGAGTCTCCATTTCTCCACGGGCTCGTCGAACCTCCCGTCGACGGCGACCAGCGGCAGCCACTCACCGTCGTCGATGCGAAACTGCAGGGCGTACGGCACGAAGATGCTGATGTCGTGGCGGAACGGGATGCCGATACTGCTCGTTCCGCGCGGCCAGGGCTGCTCGCGCACCGAGCCCGTCACCACGAAGACACCCTCCTTCGTGGCGGTCGCCTGCACCGCGTCGAAGCGCGGCCGCGTATCGACGACGTCCGGCCGGGCATCGGCGTCGGCGTCGCGAAGGCCGGTCTGCCCGACGCTGGACGGGCAGAGGTCGCCGAGGAAGAACGCGTCGAGCGTGGCCTGTGACCCGCGCATGATGCAGGGCAGGTCGGTGGTGCCGCCCTTCACGGCGTTGCGATTCCGCACGCCGAGGTACCCCGCGGTGAGGTCGCCGGTGCTCGGGTAGCCGGGGCGCGGCGGCGCGTACTCGTCGAGCGCCCCGAAGACGTGCCCCATCTCGTGAGCCAGCACCGCGTCGAAGTGGCGAAACGTGTAGCCGTCATTGTCGTACGTGAGGACCATGTACGGCCCATACAGGTCGGCCGTGTAGGCGACGGCCCCGTCGCGAAACATGCCGTCGGCGTCCCGCAGGCTGTCGACCACGTAGAGCACGAAGGCCCAGTCGGCGCCGGCCTTGCGGCGCACCTTGTCGGCGTAGGCGCGCTCGGGGAGCGGGCTGTCGTCGGTCGGGTCGTGCGCGAAGCCGAGCTTGCCCATGATCTGCCAGCGCCACCCGGCGTCGCTCAACCGGGGGTCACTGCTGAGCTGGCTGACCGGCCGCGAGATCGGCTCGTAGCGCGTCGTGACGGTGCGCGGCGCGCCGTACCGACCTGCCGCAGGGAGAAAGGCCTCCAGCGACCCGTCGGGCGAGCGTTCGTTCCACCACGCGAGCGCCGCCCGCACCTTCACCAGTACATTGGCGCGGCGATCCCCGGGGTTGCCGAGGTCGCGCCGCGCCCAGTCCTCGGTGCTCGGGTCCAGGGAGCCGTCGCTCTCCACGAACACGACGGCGACGGCCGCCTTGCCGGCGGCGAAAGCCGCCGTTTCTCGGGTCGTCGGGAGCGCGCCGAGAGCCAGCGGAAGCGCGCGGGCCAGATCGGCGGCGCGCGGCCCGCGCAGATCGTCCAGCACCGGCAGCGCCGGCCGCTGAGGGATCGGCGCGGCGGCGGCCAGCGAGGCCCATCCCGGGAGCGCCACCAGGCCGACGACGACGCAGGCGAACGTCGCGAGTGCCGCGAGCGTCGGGGGGGCCGTCCTCATGCGGCGATTGTCGCACGGGGCTGTCCGCCGGTCGACTTGGGCGCCGGGAGAGCTTCGGGCTTTTGCCGCTCCCGGCGGTGTCTGGTACTCTCTCGGCTCCGTGTGCGAGCATCCCCACACTCTCAACGCCCCGACCATGGAAACCTGACATGTCCCAGCTGCGCATCGTCGTACTCGTCAAGCAAGTCCCAGACACAGCCAATGTGACCGGCGACGCCATGAAGGAAGACGGGACCGTCAATCGGGCGGCGCTTCCCGCCGTGTTCAACCCCGAGGACCTCAACGCGCTCGAAGAAGCGCTCAAGATCAAGGACCGCCACACCGCCCGGGTGACCGTGGTCACCATGGGGCCGCCGGCAGCGGTGCAGGTGCTCCGGGAGTCACTCTACCGCGGCGCCGACGAGGTCATCCTGCTCACCGACAAGGCGTTCGCCGGCGCCGACACCCTGGCCACGAGCTACGCGCTGTCGCTGGCGGTGCGCAAGCTGGGCGGCTGCGACCTCGTGCTCTGCGGCCGCCAGGCGATCGACGGCGACACCGCGCAGGTGGGCCCGCAGACCGCCGAGAAGCTGGGCTACCCGCAGATCACCTGCGTCAGCCGCATCGACGAGCTGATGGCGCCGGCGGACGGCGCAGCCGGCGCCATCACCGCCACGCGCTCCATCGAAGGCGGCTTCGAGACGCTCGCTTCTTCGCTGCCCTGTCTGCTCACCGTCACCGGCGAGGCCAACGATCCACGACCGCCGAGCGTCAAGCTGGTGATGACCTACAAGGGCATCGACGCAGAGGCGATGCCCGAATACGACGATACCTACCTCGACCCCGAGAGCGACGAAGCCGAGGTCTGCATGCTCGGCCGCAATGGCAAGCCCGTGTGCCGCGCCAAGATCGTGCAGTGGGATCACCTGGCCCTCGCGGCCGACCGCGAGGCGCTCGGCCTGCGCGGCTCACCGACACGCGTGAAGGAGATCGAGAGCGTCGTGCTCGCGCAGAGTGAGGCGCGCATGCTCGAGCCGGACGAAGCCGGCGTGGCGCAGCTCGTGCACGAGCTCATCGAGGAGCACATTCTTGGCTGACAGCGGCACGAGCGCATCGAGCGGCACCCGCAACGACGTCTGGGTGGTCGTCGAGCAGCACGACGGCGCCGCGGCCGAGGTCAGCCTTGAGTTGCTCGGCCGCGCCCGCGAGCTTGCCGCCACTCTCGGCGTCAGCACCGGCGCCGTACTGGCCGGGGCGGGCGAGCCAGTCCGGGCTCTGGCGCCCGCCCTCATCGCGCTCGGTGCCGACACCGTGTTTCTCGCCGACCACGACGACCTTGGCGACTATCTGGCGCTGCCGTACACGCGCCTCGTCGCCGGCCTCATCCGTCGGCATCGACCGCAGATCGTCCTCTACGGCGCCACGACCACCGGCCGCGACCTGGCGCCGCGCGTGGCCAGCGCGCTGCGTACCGGCCTCACCGCAGACTGCACCGACCTGCGCATCGGCGATTTCGCGGCCAAGGGCGAGACCTACGCCGACCTTCTCTTCCAGATCCGCCCGGCGTTCGGCGGCAACATCATCGCCACCATCGTGAGCCCGGAGCACAGGCCGCAGATGGCCACCGTGCGCGAGGGCGTCATGGTGATGCCGGAGGCCGACGAGGGGCGCGCCGGCGCCGTGGTCACGGTGCCGGTGGAGCGCTCGTCGGCGCCCGTCCACGACGCGGCCGGCATCACGCTCACCGACCCGGACTTCGCTGTCCGCCTCGTGAAGCGTGTACAGGAAGAGAAGAGAGTCGACCTCAAGGGCGCCCGCGTGGTCGTCTCGGGCGGCGTCGGCGTCGGCTCGCGCGAGGGCTTCGCCCTGGTCGAGGAGCTGGCCCGCACGCTCGGCGGCGTAGTCGGCGCGAGCCGCGCCGCCGTGGATGCGGGCTGGGTCGGCCATGAGCACCAGGTCGGCCAGACGGGCACCACGGTGCGCCCCAAGCTGTACATCGCCTGCGGTATCTCAGGCTCGGTCCAGCACCGCGCCGGCATGGACCAGAGCGCCCGCATCCTCGCCATCAACAGCGACCCCGGAGCGCCCATCTTCTCGGTGGCCCACTACGGCATCACCGGCGATCTGCATAGGGTCATCCCGCTCCTGATCCAGGCCTACAGGACGAAGGCATGAGCAACTTCTTCGCAGACAACCCGGATCTTCAGGCGACGCTGCGTCGCCTCGACCTGGAGCGCATCGTGCGCTTGCGCGAGGACGGCTACAAGCAGGCGCGCGACTTCGCCTACGCGCCCAGGGACTTCGAAGATGCCCTCGACTCGTACGAGCGCACGCTGGCGATCGCCGGCGATATCGCCGGTGAGTACGTCGCGCCGCGCGCGGAAGACGTCGACCGCGCCGGCAGCGAGCTGGTGGACGGCGAGGTCCGCTACGCGCCCGGCATCGACCAGAGCCTCGAGCGCCTCAAGCAGGCCGAGCTCCTGGGGATCACGCTCCCGCGCGAGTACGGCGGCCTCAACTTCCCCATCACCGTGTCGGTGATGATCGTCGAGATGGTCTCGCGCGCCGACCCGGCGCTGATGAACATCTTCGGCCTCCAGGACATCTCCGAGACGATCAACAAGTTCGCCGACGAGGCGATGAAGACCGCCTTCCTGCCGCGCTTCGCCAGCGGCGAGGTCACCGGCTCCATGGCCCTCACCGAGCCGGAGGCCGGCTCCGACCTGCAGAACGTGCAGCTCAAGGCCACCGAGCAGCCGGATGGCACCTGGCGTCTAAGCGGCGTGAAGCGTTTCATCACCAACGGCAACGGGCGCATCAGTCTCGTGCTGGCGCGCTCGGAGGAGGGCACCACCGACGCCCGCGGCCTGAGCATGTTCCTCTACGAGCGCGACGAGCATATGCGCATCCGCCGCCTCGAGGACAAGCTCGGCATCCACGGCTCGCCCACCTGCGAGCTGCAGTTCGACGACGCGCCGGCCCTGCTCGTGGGCGAGCGCCGGCGCGGCCTCACGACCTACGTCATGAGCCTCATGAACGGCGCCCGCATCGCCATCGCGGCGCAGGCCCAGGGTATCGCCGAGGCCGCGTGGCGCGCCGCCGCCAAGTACGCGCAGGAGCGCGTGCAGTTCGGCGCGCCCATCGGCGAGCTCACCGCCGTCAGAGCCATGCTCGCCGACATGAAGGTGAGCCTCGAGGCGGCCCGCGCCCTTCTGTACGAGACGGCGCTCATCGTCGACATGAAGGAAGTCCTCGAGCAGCGCATCGCGCAGGTCACCGCCGGGGGCGCCGACGCCGGAGGGCCTTCGGCCGCCGGCCCCGAGAGCGCCGCCGGCGACCTCAAGGCGCTGCGCGCCGAGCTCAAGAAGTACACGCGTCTGGCGGCGCTCTTCACGCCACTCGCAAAGGCGTGCTGCACCGAGATGGCCAATACCGTGGCCTACGAATCGCTGCAGATCCACGGCGGCTCCGGCTACATGCGCGACTTCGCCGTGGAGCGTCACAGCCGCGACGCGCGCATCACCAACATCTACGAGGGTACGACGCAGCTGCAGGTGGTGGCCGCCATCGGCGGTGTGCTCGGAGGCACGCTCGCTGCCCGGCTCGACGAGTACGACTTCGAGGACTTCGGCGCCACGCCGGAACTGCTCGATCGCGTTCGTGATGCCCGCGCGCGCCTGGTCGAAGCGATCGCCCGCGTGCGCGAGCTCGACGACGTGCGCTTCCGCGATTTCCACGCCCGGCGGCTGGTCGAGATGGCCATCGATGTGAGTTGCGGGTACCTCATGCTCCGCGCGGCGCAAGGCGACGCGCGCACGCTTCTGGCGGCCCGCTATTTCGTGGACGCCATGACCGCGCGCGTCGCGGCCGCCGCGCTCCGCGTCGCCGGCAGCCGCCCCGCCGATCTCGACGATCTCCCGGCTCTGGGCCGCATCTAGCGCCTCCCGCAGCAGCCGGCGCCCGGGGCCCGCCCTCAGGCGTAGCTCTCGACCCTGTTCTTGCCGGCGCGCTTGGCCTTGTAGAGCGCCGCGTCGGCGGTCCCGACGAGGTCTTCCGGAGAGCTCGTCCTGTGAGGGAAGACGGCCACGCCGATGCTCACCGTGAGCTGCGTGAGCCTCCTGCCGTCGCTGCCGGTGAACTGCGTCGCACCGACCCTGCGACGGATGCGTTCCGCCACCTCCTCGGCGCCGCGCGGGTGTCCGGGGGCGGGCGGCGTGTCCGCGTCGCCCGCTTTCGCCAGCTTGCCCGCCAGGTCCATCTCCATCTGAGTCTCGGGGACCGCGACCATCGGCGTGTTGGGGAGGATGACGGCGAACTCTTCCCCTCCGTAGCGCGCCGCGATGTCGAGCTTGGCGCGCAGCTCCGAGCCGAGCACCTTGGCCATCTCCCGTAAAACGGCGTCGCCGGCCAGGTGGCCGTGACGGTCGTTGAAGGCCTTGAAATCATCGAGGTCGATCATCAGCAGCGACACCGGCGTGCCGTACCGCCTGGCCCGTGCGATCTCCTGCTCGAGCCGCTCATAGAAGTAGCGGTGGTTGAACAGGCCGGTGAGGCCATCGGTGATCGCCTGGTCCTGCACTCGCTGGTAGAGGCGGGCGTGCTCGATGGCGACAGCCGCCTGCTCGCCCAGAGCACGCGCGAGGGCGACGTCGTCATCGCTCCAGCGCCGCTCCAGCTCTGTCTCAACGAGCACCATGACGCCGAAGGGCTGCTCGCCGAAGACGAGCGGTACGTTGAGGTAGGAGAGGTCGCCGTACTTGTCCATGATCGCCTGCGTCGGGGCGGCGAGCTCCGGGTCGGAGCGCAACTGCTGGACGACCTGCCCGGCGTCGAGGAAGGCGCGCTCCTCGGGCTCGTCGGCCAGGGAGAACGTCTTGCGCATGCTGTCGGGCACCGGGCGCTCCGCGTGCCGCTGCCAGAAGACGACGGGCGTCACGGTGTTCGCGGCGGCGTCGTACTCCTGGATCTGACACTGCTCGGCGCCGAGCGCCTCAGCCGTCGTGCGCGCCACGCTGGCGAGGACTTCGTCGAGCTCGACGCTCTTGCTGAGCGCGCGCGTGCATTCGAGCAGCAGACCGAGCTGACGGTTCTGTCGCTCGGTCCGCTCGAGCAGTTCCGCACGGTGGATGGCCGCCGCCGCCTGCTCCCCCAAGGCGGCGGCCAGCTCGCGCTCTTCCCTGGTGAAACGGCGTTCCGCCTCCGTCTCGATGAATACCAGAAGCCCCATCGGCACGTTCTCCAAGACGAGAGGGACCGTGAGCATGGCCTTCTCGCCGTTATCGAGCATCGCCTGCCGATTACGCTCGTCCAGCGCCGGGTCGGACACGCGCTGTTCGACGATCTCGCCGCCCAGCAGTATCGCTCGGTCGGCGGGAAAGTCGATCAGCTGGTAAGTGCGCCCGAGATGCTGTTCCCACCCCGGCCCAGGGTCTCGCGGGTCGTACGCGACGATGGTGATCGAGTCGTTGGCCGGGTCGTAGGTGTCGATCGCCGCCTCGGCGGTGTCGAGCGCCTCACGCGCCACGCGGGCGATCGTGGCGAGGAGGTCCGCGAGGCGGGTGATGGAGTTCATCGCCCGGCCGGCCACGAGGAGCGCCTGCAGGCGCCGGTTCTGCTCCGCCTCGCGGCGGATCATGCGCGCGTTGTGCACTGCCACGGCGGCAGAGACCGCGAGCATCTCGAGCAGGCGCAGATCGTCGGGGCCGAAGCGTCGCGGGGCGCGCTTCTCGACCAGAGTGAGCGCGCCGATCACGAGGTCCTGAAAGACGAGCGGCACGGACAGGACGCTGAGCTCGCCCCAGCGGCGCATGATCTCCGCGTCCTGGGTGCCCAACGACGGATCGTCGGCCTGGTACTCGCGCACGGCGCGTTCCCGCAGGAGAAGCTTGTAGCTGGGCCGCTCGGCGACCGGGTATGCCGTGCCCAGCCACTCGCGATCGCGAGCCGTGGGCTCCGGCGACCACAAGGCTGTCGCGACCAGGACGTCGCTCTCGGGGCGATACTCGTAGATGTTGCACTCCCACACACCCAGCGCCTCGGCCACGCGCCGCGCGACCAGCGACAGCATCTCGTCGAGGTCGGGGCTGTCGGCGATGGCGAAACTGACGCCGGACGCGACGCCGAAGACTTCAGGCTCGCGGGAATGGCCACCCATGGTGTCAGCGTACCAGACAGAGGCCAAGAGTCCCTCACGCGACCCTCGCGCATGCGTCGAGCTCGTGAGAAAGCCGCCGCGACTTGAAGCTAAAGCCTCGGCCACCGCCTGCCGATACTCTTCAGCGGTACCCCCTTCAGAGGGCCGGGACCGGCAGGAGCAGCCGGTCCCGGCCCTCCCCTTTCCTCTGGCGACCCATCTGGGCATGTGCTACCGTCTGGCTGAGCTACCGGGAGGCTTTCTTGATCTACTGCGTCGTGCCGCCTGAACTCGGCGAAGAGGCCTACAGCCGCCTCGTCGAACACTACAGCAACAACCCCAACGTCAAGGTCATCCTGGACCGCCGTCAGGGCGAACGCCGTGGCGACCGCTCCGGGGGGGGCGCCCGCAGTACGCGCGACCGCCGGCACCGCCGTAGCCCCGGAGCCTTCGACATCTGATTGGCCCGGCCGAACCGAAGGGCGCCATGAACGAACCCCTTCCCCGGGGCAGCGAGACCCGCCTCGTGCTCACCCATCACATGCAGCCCGCCGACGCCAACTTCATGGGCAATATCCACGGCGGCGTCATGATGAAGCTCATCGACGAAGCGGCGGGCGCTTGCGCCTACCGCTTCTGTCGCACGAAAGTGGTCACGGCCGCCATCGACCGCATCGACTTCCACCACCCGGTGCAGATCGGCAACCTGGTGCGCCTGTTCGCCAACGTCAACTACTCCGGCAAGACGTCGGTAGAAGTCGGGGTGCGCGTCGAGGCCGAGGATCTCACGACCGGGATGGTCGCGCACACGAACTCGGCCTACCTCGTCCTCGTGGCCGTGAGCGACAGCGGCAAGCCAATCCCGGTGCCGTCGCTGGTCCCCGAGACGCCGGAACAGATGCACTGGTACGCCGAAGCGCAGGAGCGGCGGCGCAAGCGGCTCGCCGAGCGCCAGCCGGCCGATACCTAGTTGTCGCCTGGCGGTCGGCCGTTCGCCGGCGGCGGCGCGGCTTCTTCGAGCCTCAGCAACTCCTGAAGCGCGATATCCGCTACGTCAAGCTGCTCTGCCGTGGGCTCGCTGGTCGTGAACCGCCGCTGCATCTCGAGGCCGGGGCGCCTCAGCGCCCGCGACAGCGGGTGATCCTGGTGGCCGGCCATCCACGAGAACAGCTCCATGGCCGCGCCGATGCTCACGAGGCCGGCGACGAACGTGGCCGCCGGCTGGCGCTCCTTGCCGGCGGCGCGCAACACCAGGTTGCCGGCGACCGTCGTGACGACCAGCGGCGCGATGAGGTTGGAGCCGCAACGCGCGTGCTCCTTGTCGGCCACCACCGGGTCGAGGCCGCTCTCGTAGGCCGCGACGCTCTTGTGCTCGGCGCCGTGATAGCGCGCCAGGCGCGAGTCGCGCAGCAGCAGAAGGATGGGCGCCACCGAGACGCCGGCCGCGGCCAGCTCCTTGAGAAGCGGCGATCCGCGCCGCGAGCTGCGCAGGGCGAGCGTCGCGACGGCGCTCGCCGCTGTGGCTGCGAGCAGCCGCGGATCCTCCTGCGGGAGCACGGGGCCGCCCGTGGAGCGGCGCACGGCGGGCAGCACGACGAGGGACTCGCCAAGCCGCAGCAGACCCCGCAGCAGCGGTACGTGCTGCAGGCCTTCGTGGCCCGGGAGGCGCCGCTTTTCGCCGGTCGTCACCTTGACGCCGCCGCCAGGGCTGCGCACGGCGGCGGCCCAGAATCTCTCGCTCTGCAACAGGACGCCGTCCCGCAGAGCCATGCCACCGAGCTGCACTGTGCCTGTCCCTTCGTGTGGTTGGAGGCGGTCGCGGAGGCCGCCAGGCGCACGTTGTGGCAACCTCCCCTAGCCTGACGGATGCCGGCCGCGTTCTCAACCAGCGGCCTGCCGTTCTGACCCGCTCTCGCTGCTGGCCGCCGGCCGCCCACGCGCTGACGAGAGTCGCGCGAAAGCTGGACGTGGCGGCCCGCACGCGGCACACTTATCGCAGCAGCGTCCGGGCCTGACCGGATGCGTCAGAAGGAGGCCGAGATGGGGCTCTTCGACACGGTGAAGCTGAAAGCCAACGCGCTGGCCGCGGACGCTGAGCGAGCCGGCAAGGTCACCGCCGCGCAGGCCCGCACCGTGGTTCTACAGAACGACATCCGCAAGGCCGAGCGCGAGCTGGGCCACTCGACCTTCTCGCTGCTCGAGAACGGTGAGATCGCGCACCCCGACCTCGAGGCGGCGAGCGCGCGTCTGCGTGAAGCGCGGCAGGCTCTGAAAGACAAGGAAGAGGAGATCGCCGGGCTGCGCGGCCAATCGATGGCAGCGGCCGAGAAGACCGCGCCTGCGCCGACCGACCAAGTGGCTGCCGCCCTCCCGGATCCGATCGCAGACGCTGCCCCCGAACCAACGACAGAAACGCCGATCGCCGAGGCTCCGCCGCTGCCCGAGACCCCGGCGCCGGTCGAGGCCGCCAAAGACGCGGCGGAGAAGCCGGCGGCCAAACGTCGGGCCCCTGCCGCAAAGAAGCCGGCGGCCAAGACGCCCGCCGTCGCGAAGGCGGCGAAGAAGTCGGCGAAGAAGTCGGCGACGCGGGCCCAGGACTCAGGGCCCGACGCATAGGCCTGCGACGAGCCTGTCGCCGAAGCGCCGGCGGATACACGTGCGATCGCGTCTGACCGGCTGAGGGCAACGTCAACGTGCTGCTCCTCGTCGCCCGTCCGGGCCGTCTGGTAGCCTAGGCGGGACCAAGGAGAGTACATGATCACCGAACTCAGCGGCCTCGCAGCCGCCATGCCCCGTACACCGATCGCCGAGCTCGAGAACGGCCAGGCGGTCGACACGTACTTCACCTGCTCCGAGAAGACCGTGGCCACCGACCGCAATGGCAAGACCTACCTGCGCCTCAAGCTGCGCGACGCGACCGCCGAGGTCTCCGGCATCCACTTCGACCCGTCAGAGGAGGCGCTGGGCGTCTCAGCCGGAGACGTGGTGTTGGCCGGCGGTACGTACAGCGTCCACCCACAGTACGGACCCCAGATCCAGGTACGCCGCCTGCGGCTCGCCGAGCCCGATGAGTACGACGCCGCCGAGCTCGTGCCCGTGTCGCCGGTCGGCACCGCCGAGCTCGGCGAACGCCTTCATGCGCTCGTCGACTCGGTCGACGAGCCGCATCTGCGCGCGCTCCTGGAGCGCGCCTTCGACGGCTCGCAAGAGCCCGGCGCCACCTTTGGCGTCGCCCCGGCGGCGGTCCGCAATCACCACGCCTACCGCCACGGTCTGCTCGAACACTCGCTCATCGTCACCGAGGCGGCCGCAGGCGTTGCCTCGCGGTTCGACTCCGTCGACCGCGACCTCGTGGTCGCCGGCGCGCTGCTGCACGACATCGGCAAGACGCAGGCCTACACCAGCGACGGCATGGCGCCGCTCATGACCGATGTCGGCAGGCTGCACGGCGAGATCGTCATCGGCCACGACATGGTCCGCGAGCTCGTCGCCGAGGTGCCGGAGTTTCCCGCTGAGGCGGCCAAGCGCCTGCTGCACATCATCGTGTCGCACCACGGCATGCGCGAGAAGGGCAGCCCCGTCGTGCCGCAGACGCGCGAGGCCATCATCGTGCACTACTGCGACGACATGACGGCGCGCGTCGCGGCAGTCGATGACGCTGAGCGCGCGACCGCCGCCGGGGAGTCGTGGTCAAGCCGCATCTTCATGATCGACGCACCCGCGTACCTGGGTCAGCGCGAAGAGCCCGACGCGGAGTAGCCGACGACGCCGGGGGCCGGCTAGCCCCAGACATCCTGAGCCGCCAAGAGGACCTCCGC
>JAPLCM010000152.1 GCA_026392275.1 Actinomycetota bacterium
GCGACCTCGAGCATGGTCACCGAGCTCGTCGTGGGCATGCAGCTCGACGAGGCCCTCAAGGTGAGCCGCGGCGACGTCGCCGACGCGCTCGACGGCTTGCCGCCGATCAAGATGCACTGCAGCAACCTGGCCGCCGACGCCCTGCACGAGGCCATCAAGAACTGGCGCGCCGGCGTCAAGCCGGAGGACGCGACCACGACGCCGGTGGAGAAGTCGTGCCATCCGCGGCCCCCAGCCGTGGTCGAGGTCGAGATCGCCAACCTCGACGACTACAAGGGCAGCGGCGTGTACACGCGCGTCGACGACGGGACCACGCTGGCCGACCAGCGCGTGGTCGTGCTCGACACCGGCGACCGCGCCGCGCAGCTGGCCATCGACCTCACCGACCACACCAGCCGCGTGGTGCTCATGACCACGGGCAAGGAGCCCAGCGTCAGCAGCGCCGTGCGCTCGGCCCTCCGCCTCAGCGACGTGAAGCTGCTCACCGAGGCGCAGCCGCTGGAGCTCAAGGGAGAGGGCGAGCTCGAGCGCATCCGCGTGCACGACCTCAACGAGGACGAGGAGTACGAACTGACCGCCGACGCGCTGGTGATACTGGAATAGAGCGCGCAGGCGGCAAGCATGGCGAGCCCTGGGACGACCTCCGGGGCTCGCCGCTCTCTCAGAAGTTCTCGGCGTAGACCTCTTGGTACGCCTGCGGGTGGTCGCACGCCGGGCAGACCTTGAGAGCCGTGGGGCCCTCGTGCACGAAGCCGCACTTGCGGCAGATCCACTTCACCGGCTCGGGCTTCGCGAACACGGCGTCCTTCTCGATGTTGTCGAGCAGCCTGCGATAGCGGGCCTCGTGCCAGGCCTCGACCTTAGCGATCTGGCGGAAGGACTTCGCGGCATCCTTGAAGCCTTCGGACTCGGCCATGTCGCCGAAGGCCGGGTACAGATCGGTCCACTCCTCGTTCTCGCCCTCGGCGGCGGCCAGCAGGTTCTCGGCGGTGGTGCCGATCTTGCCGGCCGGATAGGACGCGGTGATCTCGACGATGCCGCCCTCGAGGTGCCTGAAATACATCTTGGCGTGCTGGCCCTCGTTCTCGGCCGTCTCGAGGAACAGCGCGGCGATCTGCTCGTAGCCCTCTTTCGCCGCCTGCTTGGCGAAGAACGTGTAGCGGTTGCGCGCCTGGCTCTCGCCGGCGAACGCCTTGAGCAGGTTCTTCTCGGTCTGGGTGCCCTTGAGGCTCGACATGTCGGCTCCTTTGACGGGGGGATGCACCCCGACAGTCTACCTGCTCGGAGCCGGCGCTCGCGCGCCTCGCTTCAGTGGCCCACGGCCACCAGGGAGATACCGAGCTTCTCCTCGAGCTCCTTGATGCCTTTGAGTTGGCGATCGTCGATCTCTGCGGGGTCCAGGGGATGACAGCTGAACGCCAGCATGGTCACCCCGAGCTCCTCCTCAAGAGCGCCTATCTCCGCCAGCTCCTTTTCACCCAGCTTTGTCGACAGACTGCACAGCATTGCTGATCACTCCTTTGGTCGCGGCCGGCTCGTCGTCTGGTACCTACCCTCTGGCGCGCTTCGGCAAAGCGTTGGACGCGGGGGGGGCGAACGATCCCTCCCGCCGCCGCGTCCCGGTGAGCCGCTGCGCGTACGGAGTGGCGGCGGGCGATCAGGCCGCGTGCCGCCGGCCCGTGGCCTGATCGGAGAGCGTGGACTTGAGCCTGATTCGAGACGCTTTGCGGGCACCGAGACGGCGCTCGACGACGACGACGATGCACGCCACTGCCGCTGCCACGGCGAAGGCGATGAGATCCCTTGCCTCGAGCGGCACGAGGTTGCCCGACTGGATGAACGTGTTCGCGCGGCCGTGCGCGCCGCCGTGGAGCGACTTGGCGAGCACCGGCGCAGCGCTCGCCAGAACGAGTGCCGCGGTGACCAGGAAGCCGCAGGCCACGGCGCTCAGCCGCCGGCTCCATCCGTGGATCCGCTGAGACATGACCCCTCCTCTTGCAGACCGTCGACGGCGAGGGAGGCTCCCCCGAGCTCTCGGTCTTCGTTGGATGCCCCCATGCTAGGAGGCTCCGCACGCGGCGGCGTCACCCGATTCGGGTGAAGTCGTCTCCCCCTGTGGAGGTGCGCGGCCGCGCGTAGTTCCCTCCGCAGTTGACCCCACGTTCCTCCGCCCGGGTGACGACTCGCGCGGCGGCCTCCTTTAGGCTGGTCACAGGCAAGTGGACCAGTCATCACAGGAGGAGTCATGAGCACCGCAATCGTCACCACCCAGACCCAGAGCAGACAGACCCTGGACATCGGCCTCGTTTTCAAGCAGGGCTGGCGTCTGTTCGTCAAGGACATCGGCCCGCTCATCATCGGGGCCCTGATCGCCTGCGCGCTCAGCATCGTGACGCTGGGCATCCTGGCCGGACCGCTCGCCGCGGGCCTGTACGGGATGGTCGTCAAGCGCGTGAGGGACGGACAGCCGGCCGGGGTCGGCGACGTGTTCGGCCAGATGAACCGCTTCTGGTCCTTCTTCGGCGCGGCGCTCGTGCTCGTGGTGCTGATCGGCCTTGCGTCACTGACCATCATCGGCGGCATCCTGCTGGCCACCATCTGGCTCTACGTGTTCCCGCTGATGGTCGACCGCGGCATGGGCATCAGCGACGCCATGGGCGAGAGCTACCGGCTGGTCAGGACCGCCGGCTTCTGGGAGCACCTGGCGCTGGTCATCGTGTTCATCGTGATCTCCGTCATCGCCGACGGCGCCCTGACGATCCTGGCCACGCCGTTCCTCGTGGCGCTGGTTGCCGCCGGCTACTACCTCGCGGCAGGCAAGGGCGAGGAGCTGGAGCGCGCGGCCGCCTGACGGCTCGCGCAGGCCGGCGATCTGAGCCGGATGAAGAACGGGCCGGGGGAGGCACGAAACGCCTCCCCCGGCCCGTCCCGCGTACGCCGGCGGCGCGGCACTCGCCGGCGGCCCGTCACGACGCCTCCTCGAGGCCCTCCTCGAACTGGCTGGCGTAGAGGTCGTGGTAGAAGCCGCGGGCGGCCATGAGCTCGTTGTGGCTTCCCTGCTCGATGATCGCTCCCTTGTCCATCACAAGGATGATGTCGGCGCCGCGGATCGTCGAGAGCCGGTGCGCGATCACGAAGCTGGTGCGGTCCTTCATGAGCTCGGCCATGGCCTGCTGGATGAGCACCTCGGTGCGCGTGTCCACAGAGCTGGTGGCCTCGTCGAGGATGAGGACGTCTGGGTCGGCGAGGAAGGCGCGGGCGATCGTGAGCAGCTGCTTCTCGCCGGCCGACACGTTCGTCGCGTCGTCGTCGAGCACGGTGTCGTAGCCGTCGGGCAGGGCACGCACGAAGTGGTCGACCCGCGCCGCGCGGGCGGCGGCGCGGACGTCGTCCTCACTCGCGCCCTCGCGCCCGTAGGCGACGTTCTCGCGGATCGTGCCGCTGAAGAGCCAGGTGTCCTGCAGCACCATGCCGAACAGGCGGCGCAGGTCGCTGCGCGTGATGTGGCGCGTGTCCACGCCGTCCACCAGGATACGGCCGCCGTCGATCTCGTAGAAGCGCAGCAGAAGATTGACGAGCGTCGTCTTGCCGGCGCCGGTGGGGCCGACGATGGCCACGGTCTCGCCCTGCCGCACGTCCAGGGTGAGGTCCTCGATGAGCGGCGCGTCCGGCAGGTAGCGGAAGGAGACGTCCTCCAGCGAGATGTGGCCGCGGGTCCGCTCGAACACCACGCACTCGGGGGCGTCGGGCTCTTCTTCGGACTCGTCGAGGAGCTCGAAGACCCGCTCGGACGAGGCCGCCGTGCTCTGCAGCACGTTCATGATGCCGGCCACCTGGGCGATGGGCATCGTGAACTGGCGGGAGTACTGGATGAAGGCAGTCACGTCGCCCAGCGAGATGCGGCCGGTGGCCACCATGAGGCCGCCGACCACGGCGATGGCCACGTAGTTGAGGTTGGTGACGAAGTTCATCACCGGCATGATGATCCCCGAGATGAACTGGGCCTTGAAGCTCGCCTGGTAGAGCTTCTCGTTCTGCTCGTCGAACGTGGCGATGGCCTGCTTCTGGTGGCCGAACACCTTGACCACGTTGTGGCCGGTGAACATCTCCTCCACGTGCCCGTTGAGGTCGCCGGTGTGCTCCCACTGCGCCGCGAACTGTTTCTGCGAGCGCTTGGCGATGAGGATCGTGACGACCATCGACACAGGTACCACCAGCACCGAGATGAGGGCCAGCAGCCAGCTGATGGAGAGCATCATGATGAGCACGCCGACGATCGTGAGTGCGGCGGTGATGATCTGCGTGAGGCTCTGTTGCAGTGACTGCGATATGTTGTCGATGTCGTTGGTCATACGGCTGAGCACGTCGCCGCGAGGGTGGTCGTCGAAGTACTTAAGCGGCAGACGGGCGAGCTTCTCGTCCGCATCCTGCCGCAGCCTGTACATGGTACGCTGCGTCACGCCGGCCATGATGTACCCCTGCATCCAGGCGAAGAGCGCGCTCACCAGGTAGATGGCGACAAGCAGGAGCAGTGTGCGCCCGAGGGCGGCGAAGTCGACGCCTTGCCCGGGGTTCACCGTCATCGACGAGAGCATGTCGGCCTGGCGAGTCTCGCCCTTGGCACGGAGCCCGGCGACCGCTTGCGCCTGCGTCACGCCGGCAGGGATCTGCTTGCCGACGACGCCCTCGAACAGGATGTTGGTGGCCGTCCCGAGGATCTTCGGGCCCAGCACTGCGAAGGTCACGCTGATGACGGCGAGCACGATGACGAGACCGATGCGCAGACGTTCGTGCTTCAGGCGCCCGCCGAGCCGGCGCATCGTGCCCTTGAAGTCCTTGGCCTTGGCCGTCGGCATGACCAGAGCGTGGCCGCCGGGCCCGCCCGGACCGGGGCCGCCCGGGCCACGAGGAGGTCCGCCCGCGCCTGCGGGACGAGTACCGCCTCGGCTCGCCGCGGCGCTCATGCCACACCCTCCTCACCGAGCTGGGAGGAGACGATCTCGCGATACGTCTCGCTCGACTTCAGCAGCTCGCGGTGCGTGCCGATGCCGACGATCGTGCCGTCGTCCTCCAGCACGATGATCTGGTCGGCCTGCATGATCGTGCCCACGCGCTGCGCGACGATGATCACGGTGGCGTCGGCCGTATGCTTGCGCAGCGCCGCGCGCAGGCGCGCGTCGGTGGTGACGTCGAGGGCGGAGAAGCTGTCGTCGTAGATCTGGATGGGCGCCTGCTTGGCCAGCGCCCGGGCGATGGCGAGTCGCTGCCGCTGCCCACCGGAGACGCTGGCGCCGCCCTGGGCGACGTGCTCCTCCAGCTGCTCGGGCATCTCCTCGACAAACTCGCGGCCCTGAGCGATCTCGAGGTAGTGCCAGAGCTGTTCATCGGCCGCCTGCTCGTCGCCGCGGCGCAGGTTGGCGGCCACCGTGCCGCTGAAGAGAAACGACTTCTGCGGCACGAGACCGATGCGGCGCCACACGTCCTGCTGAGCCATCTCGCGCACGTCCACGCCGTCGATGAGCACGACGCCGCTGGTGACGTCGTAGAACCGCGGGATGAGGCTGATGAGGGTGGTCTTGCCGCTGCCGGTGCTGCCCACGATGGCCGTGGTCTCGCCAGGCCGCGCCGTGAAGCTGATCTCGCTCAGCACCGGTACCTCGGCGCCGGGGTAGCGGAACTCCACGTTGCGGAACTCAACCAAACCGGCCTCAGCCTCGGCGACGACCGGCTCCTTCGGATCGACGATCGTGGGCTGCGTCTCCAGCACCTCCTGGATGCGCTGCGCGGAGACGGCGGCTCGCGGCACCATGACGAACATGATCGTCGCCATGAGCACTGCAAGCAGGATCTGCACGATGTAGGTGAGAAAAGCTGTGAGGTCGCCGATGGGCATGCCGTGATCGGCGACCTGGATACCGCCGAACCACATGATCGCCACGGTGGAGAGGTTCAGGATCAAGGTCAGGGTCGGCATCATGAGCGCGAACAGGCGCCCTACCTTGAGCGTCGTCGTGGTGAGGTCGGTGTTGACCCCGTCGAAGCGCTGCTCCTCGTACCCCGTACGGTCGAAGGCGCGGATGACGCGCACTCCGCTGAGCATCTCGCGCGTCACCTGGTTGATCCGGTCGATCTTCTTCTGCATCGACATGAAGAGCGGGATGGCGCGCATCATGACGAGGCCGATGAAGACGCCCATGACGGGGATAGCCACGAGGATGACAGCGCTGAGCGGCACGTTGAGGCGCAGCGCCATGATGATACCGCCGATCGCCATCATGGGCGCTGAGATGACGACGTTGAGCATCATCAGTACCACCATCTGCACCTGCTGCACGTCGTTGGTAGTACGCGTGATGAGCGACGGCGTGCCGAAGTGGTTCACCTCGGCTTGGGAGAAGCTCTGCACGCGTCGGAACAGGGCGCCGCGAACGTCGCGGCCGAAGCCCATGGACACCTTGGAGCCCCAATACACGGCGATGATGGAGGCGATCACGAACACCAGCGTGACGAGCAACATCAGGCCGCCCACCCTGAGGATGTAGGCCGTGTCACCGGTCACCACGCCGTTGTTGATGATGTCGGCGTTGAGCGTCGGCAGATACAGGTTGGCGATGGCCTGCACCAGCAGGAGCACCATGACAACGACGATCTGGCGCCAGTACGGCCGCAGGCGCTCGCGAAGGAGGCGGATCACGCGGACGCCTCCGGGCCACGCCGGGCGAGCGCCAGCGACATGCTCTCGCCCAGCTCGCCGAGAAGACCGGCGAGCACACGGCGATCGTCTTCAGGCAGCTCGCCGATCGTCTCGTTGACGAACTCGGCCACGACGCCTCGCAGCCCACGCTCCAGGTCGCGACCGGCGGCCGTCAGGAAGACGCGCGTGAGGCGCTGATCGGCGGCGTCAGGCCGTCGCTCCACAGCGCCTGCCTTCTCCATCGCCTGCAGCATCTTGCTCACCGTGGGCGGCGAGAGGCGCAGGGACTCGGCAAGATCGCGCTGGGAGAGACCGTCGTGTCCGGCGAGCACGTGTAGGCAGAAGATCTGGCCGGGATGGGTGCCCTGGCCGGCCAGCGTCCTGTGCATCAACTGCTTGTGCAGACGCAGCGTGACGAGAAACGCGAAGAAGACCCGCGACGTGAGGTCGTCCACGCCTTCGAGCACGAACCGCGACGGGTCCGGGCTCTCGCCATGGGGCGACACGCACTTGGGCACGCGGCTTCTCCTTCAAAACGGGCTGGGAATCGGGCGCCGAGAAACGTTAGCATACGAACGGTTAGGAGGCAAACGGTGGCCGGGCCCTCAGTCCGAGGCAGACACCTCGCGGACGAACTCGCCGAAGGCCACGAGGTAGGCCGCGACATCGTCTTCGGTCGCGGCCACCGACATGGCCGGGCCTGCGGTGCTGATCGCCTCCCAGATGCCGCGGTTGGCCAAATAGAGACGCAGCAGGGAGTTGAGCTCAGGCTGCTCGTCATCGTCGGCCTCACCCGCGGAGCGCGCGAGACGGCCGCTGAAATCGATGCCCGCACGCGGGTACAAACGCTGCACCTTCCATGGGAGGCCGTGCCCACCGATGATCGCCTCGAGGCCGTCGGCAAGGTGCTCGCCGAGCCGAGCAGCGTGCTCGTACGCCTCCGGTGTGAGCACTTCGGTGAGCGCGGCGCGCGCCACCGCCATGCTCAGGGCGTTGGCGAACAGCGTACCGCCGGTGGCGAGCTCGCCGGGTTCACCTTCGAGGCTCCGGCCGCGCTCGAAGGCGGCGGAGAGCTCGGCGCTCATACCGTAGGCGCCGAGCGGCAGGCCGGCGCCGATCGCCTTTCCGACGACGACCATGTCGGGCGCGAGGCCCCACTCACGTGTCAGGCCGCCGGGGCCGCAGATCAGAGTGTGCGTCTCGTCAAGGACGAGCAGCGTGCCCGTTTCGCGCGTGAGTGCCCGCAACCGCTTGTGGAATCCCGGGTCCGGCAGCACGACGCCCTCGTTGGTGAGTGCCGGCTCGGTGAGCACGCAGGCGTAGGCGCCCGTGGAGAGAGCGCCCTCAAGGGCCTCCACGTGGTTGAACTGCACGGCATCGATGTCGCGGCCGGCGAACGGCGCGAGGCCGAGATACGAAAGGCGCCGCCGCCCCGCGTAGGCGACGAGCAGCTCGTCGCCGTGCCCGCCATAGTTGCCGACGAAGCTGAGCACCTTGGGACGGCCGGTAGCGTGCCTGGCCAGGCGAAGCGCCTCAGTGTTGGCCTGCGACGCCGACAGCGTGAACTGCCAGGCCGGCAGCCCCCAGCGCCGCGCCAGCTCTTCGGCGACGGCGATCGCGTCCTCCGTGGGCAGCATGAACTGAGCGCCGGCGGCGGCGCGGCGCTGCACGGCGCGCACCACCGGCGCTGGGTCGATGCCGCAGAACGTACTCTTGTCGCCGACGTTGGTGTCGAGAAAGCGGCGCCCGTCGGCACAGGTGAAGTGGGCGCCGTGACCCTCTGCCACCCAGACGGGCGGGTGCGCGAAGTAGCTGGCCATCCAGCTCATCGGCACGCCGTGCGGCATGCTCAGGCGAGCGCGCTCCCGCAGCGCCAGGCAGCGCGGGTGCTCGCGCGCGTAGCCCGCGGATTCGCGCTGCCACAGCTGCGCGACGCGTTGTGCGTCGACTCCTGCTCGCTCGTCCATCGCGCCGATGATAGCAGCGCGCCGGCTCTTGGGACGCCGCGTCCAGGTCGCCGGCCTCCGCCCGCCGCCCTCAGGTCGCGCGCATCCGGTTGTTCCTCGCCTCGTGCTCGAGCTCGGCCAGACCCAGCACTTCCATCACCGGGGGCACGTAGTTGGCAAAACGCCCGCGTAACCCCTTCTTGAGGCCGTACCAGCCACCCGCCGGGTTTTCGGGCGAGCGGCCCCAGGCCTCCACCGTGCCCTCCGCGGCGGGCTTCTGCTCGTCGGCGCTGCCGAGCGGCATCCAGTCGCCGAGCTCCTTGAGCATCGCCTCCAGATCGGTGAGGCAGCGCAACCGGTAGCGCAGCTCCGTCTTCCCGACGATGACGACGAGGGCCGGCGGATCGGCTGCCTCGTCGCGATACGCCTGGTACTCACTCTTGCCGGGCGGGGTCTTGAGGATCCAGGAATCCTCCGGGGTGCCCGCCCCCTGTGCTGTCGTTGGAGCCAAGCCGCCCTGTGTGCGGCCTGGAGTCTGTCGTCGTCAAGATCGCTGGAGCGTGGCCTGCCCGTCGCTGGCGCCCAGGCAGGCGGCGGAGTAGTCTGCCCGCCGTGGAGACGACTTCTGACCTCAGCCGCCTGAGCCGGCCCCGGCGCATCGTCCTCATCGTGGTCCTGGGAAGCGTCTGCACCATCGGACCCTTCTCGACGGACCTCTACCTGCCCGCATTGCCGATCGTAGCCGCCGACCTAGGCGCGAGCTCGTCTGCGATCGCGCTCACCGTGACCACCTTCCTCGTCGGGCTGGCCCTCGGCCAGCTGCTGGCCGGTCCGCTGAGCGATACGTACGGGCGGCGGCGGCCGCTGCTTGTCGGCCTCGTCATCTACACGGTCGCGTCGCTGGTCTGCGCACTCACCCCGTCTGCCGGCGTGCTTGTCGCGGTGCGGCTGGTGCAGGGCCTCGCCGGCGCCTCGGGCATGGCCATCGCGAACGCGGTCGTCACCGACTACTCGCGGGGCCGCCAGGCGGCGCGCCTGCTTTCTCGCCTGGCTCTGGTTAACGGCCTGGCGCCGATCGTGGCTCCGCTCGTCGGCGCCCAGCTCCTGCGGGTCACTTCCTGGCGCGGCCTTTTCGTGGCGCTGACCGGCCTCGGCATCCTGCTCTTCGCCGCCGTCGCGCTCGGGCTGCGCGAGAGCCTGCCGCGTGAGAGGCGGCAGGCGCGGGGCGCGGGGCGCACGCTCCGCACCTTCGGCATGCTCTCGCGTGACCTGCGTTTCATGGGCCTGTCGACGACCAGCGCTCTGGCGTTCGTGGCCTTCTTCGCCTATCTGGCAGCCTCATCGTTTGTGTATCAGGACCTGTACGGAGCCTCGCCCGTCCTCTTCAGCCTCCTGTTCGCCATGAACGCCGTCGGGATGCTCGCGGTCAACCAGCTCAACCACCGCCTGCTCGGGCGCTTCACGCCGCAACAACTCCTCGGAGTCGGCCTGGTGAGCGGCAGCCTTGCCGGCGTCGCCGTCCTCGCCGTGACGCTCATCGGCGGTCTCGGCATCGCGGCGCTGGCCGTGCCCTTGTTCGTCCTCGTCGCCAGCCTCGGCTTCGTGTTCCCGGATTCCACCGCCCTGGCGCTGTCTCTGCACCCCGACGTGGCGGGCTCCGCCTCCGCGTACTTCGGCACGTTCCGCCTGGGCCTCGGCGCCCTCGCCACCCCGCTGATCGGCATCGGGGGCGCGGTGAGCGGCCTCCCGATGGCGATCGTGATCGCCGTCTCAAGCGCCGGCGCGCTCACTGTGTTCGCCGCCGTGGCCACTCGCACGCGCACCCTGACGCCGGTCCTGGATACCCCAGAGGAGGCGTCGGCCGACATGCCGGTCGGGTGAGGCGCGGAGTAGACTAGCCGGCACAGCGAGACGAGGAGGCGTCATGCTCTGCGACATCGCAAGGAACCTCGCCGACGAAAAGCTCCAGCGGATCAAGGCGCTCGAGAACGACCTCGGCCTGACCATCGTGGCGTTCTCGTGCCGCTCCCTGGACCCGGCGCGAGAGGAGCGCGTCCGCGCGCTGATGGAGGAGTACGGTCCGCAGCTCCAGGCCGAGCCGGCCGAGCCGGATGAAGCACAGCTCGGCCGCATCCGCGAGGCCGAGGAGACCTTGGGTCTCTCGCTCGTGGCGGTGCGCGCCTAGGCAAGTACTACAGTTGGGCGCCGACGACGTGCGAGATGTACCCCGGCGTGCGTCGCCTCGGCAGTGGAGAGCGCCGGTGCCTCCGGCCCCATCCCCTCGGCGATGGCGCGGGCGATCCGCGCGGTATCTCCCCACGGTGATTCGTACATGACGACGTCCTGCACGACGCTCGCCAGCTCACCTTGCCCTCGACGATCCTCGCATCGCGCCCTCGCCGATCTGGCCGCGGGATCCGACCCTAGCGCGCCGTCAGTAGCGTGACCGCGGGCGTCTGCTCGCGGTTCCCGCCCAGGTCGGTCGCCGCGTAGGTCACCGTGTAGAGCCCGGGCGCGGGCGGCTTCCATGTCCAGGAGATCGCCTGGCCTGTCGCCACCCAGCCGAGGGACGCCGCGGCCACCTGGTCTCCGGCGGCGTCGGTGATCGTGTACGACAGGTCGACCTTGGCGCTGTACGGGTCTTGCGCCGTACAGGTCAGCCGGGCGGTCTTGCCCGGCGAGACGCTCTGCGTCGCCGCCGCCGAGAGCGTCGGAGGGGAGAGGTCGACGACGAGCGCTCCGGCAGCAGAACTGACGCCCGACGAAGACTCCGCGGTGACCGTGAAGGTCGGG
>JAPLCM010000050.1 GCA_026392275.1 Actinomycetota bacterium
CGCCCTCTACATCGGCAAGGCCGAGAACCTGCGGCGCCGCACGCGCGACCACTTCCTGCAGCGTCAGGCTTACGGCGCGCGGCAGGCGCTCGAGCTGCTCGAGCGCTTCGAGGTCGTCGAGACCGGCTCTGAGTTCGCCGCGCTTCTGCTCGAGCAGCGGCTCATCGCCAGGCACCGGCCGCTGGACAACTCGCACGGCACGCGTGTGAGCAGCTACCACTACGTCAAGCTGAGCGCCGAGGAGTTCCCACGCCTGTACGCCACGCCCAACCTGCGCGACGACGGCTCCTACTACGCCGGGCCCTTCCGCAAAGCCAGCCTTACCCGGCGCTTCGTCGAGTGCCTGAACGGCGTATACCCGCTGCGCACCTGTGCGCACCTGCCGGCGGCGGCCGGCAAGGGCGGTCGCGCCAGTCATGCCTGTCCACGGGCCGGCACCGGCGCCTGCCTGGCGCCCTGCAGCCGGCACCTCAACGGCGAGTACGCGGCCGCGGTCACCGCCGTGCGCCGCGTCCTCGAGGGGCACGGCGAAGACCTCGACGAACGCCTGCAGGAACGCCAGGCGAGCATGGTGCAGGCCCTCGCGTTCGAGCAGGCGGCGCGCCTGCAGAAGCAGCGCGAGGCACTGGAGCGCGCGCTGCGCACGGTGCGCCGGCTGCACGACGCGGGGCGCGACGACGCGATCATCGCCTATCCCGCGAGGCGCGCCGGCTGGGTCGCGCTCTGGGGCGTGCGCGGCGGCGGCGTCGCCGTGGAACGCGTGGTGGGCCGCGCGGCCTTCGGTGACGACGCTGCCTGCGGCCTGCTGACCGCGCTCGTCGCGGCTGCTCCGCCCTCGCCGCCCCTGCCGGCGACGATGCTCGACGAGATGCTGCTCGTGCACTCCTGGCTGCAGAGCCACCGGGAGGCCGCGAACGTACTCGACATGTGCGATCTGCTCGACGGCCGGCAGCCACTCGCCGAGGCGGCGGCCGCGCTCGTCGGCCGCGTACGGCTGTGCGCCGCCTTGCCCTACTCCTCCAGCGCCCTGCCGCGGCCACGCCGCAGCAGAAGCACGGCCACGACGGCGATCGCCGCCACGGCCACGGCGACGACCACGTAGATCAGGTTGTTGCTGCCGCTGCCGCTGCCCGCTTCCGCGGCGGCGACCTTGGGCCTGAGATTGAGGTACGTGTCGATGTTGTCGTTGATGAGCGCCACGGGTCCGCTGCCCTCGGGCGCCCGTGTCCAGCCCTCCCACTTGTCGGTGTTGTAGGCCTCGAGCTGCTGCTCGTAGTTGGTCACGATGAAGGGCGCTTCGGTGTAGAAGATCTGCTGCATGCGGTCGACCAGCGGCTTACGCTGCGCCGGGTCGATGGTGCGCGCCTGCCGTTCGTAGAGCTTGTCGTACTCGGCGTTCGACCAGATCGGGTCGTTCCAGCCCTCGATCTGGCCACTGGTGAACACGTTCAGGATGTAGTCTGGGTCCACATATTCGCCCCAACCCCAGATGTAGATGTCGTAGTCGGGCGCGTACGTGCTTCCCTTGCGGTTGTAGAGGGCGGCGCTGATCGCGCCCGGGTCGAGGGTCTGAAGGGTGATCTTGAGGCCGATTTCGGTGAACCAGCCCGCGACCAGCTTGCCGGTGCTCTGGCTGGCGACGTCGTCGGAGCGCGCCCACAGCCGCAAGTCGATGGGCTTGCCGTCGTGCTCGCGCACGCCGTCGCCGTTGGCGTCTTTGTAGCCCGCGGCGTCGAGCATCTGCTTGGCTTTCTCGAGATCGAAGCCGAAGGTCTCCTCGGGCGCCGGCGACCAGGCGTACGTGGGCACGTCGGGGGTGATGATGCTCTGACCGACCGTGGCGTAGCCGCCGTAGGCGAAGGCGACGATCTTCTGCTTGTCGACCGCCCAGCTGATGGCCTGGCGGAACTTGGGATCGCGCAAGACGGGGTCGCCCAGCGAGTCCGGGCTGTCGTAGCAGTTCATGCAGAGCTCGTCGAAGTAGCGCAAGGTGGCGTGGTTGGTCGCCAGCGAGGGCTCCGCGGCGAGCGCCGTGAACTGCGCCGCCGGGATGCCCAGGGCGTAGTCCAGGGCACCGGTCTTGAGGTCCTGGGTCATCGTGTCGGCGTTCTGGTAAATGGCGATGACGAGCTCGTCGATGGTGGGCTTGCCCTCGACCCAGTAGTTCGGGTTCTTGACGAGCTTGATGTAGCCGCCCTTCTTCACCTCGACGGTCTGGAAGGGGCCGGTGCCGACGATCGGCGGCTCGTTGATGTAGTCGTTACCGGCACGTTTGCCGGGCACCTTGCTCCAGATGTGCTCGGGGAGGATGGGGATCCACAGCCGCAGCATGTTGGCCTTGGGCTTGCTGCACGTCATCGTCACGGTGAAGTCGTCGAGCGCCTCGACCTTCTCGATGTTGTTGGTGTAGCTCGTGAAGGCGGTGAGATCGTTCTTGATGATGTACGTGTAGGTGAACACGACGTCCGCTGCGGTGAACGGCTCGCCGTCCTGCCACTTGACCCCCTCGCGCAGATGGAACGTCCAGACCTTGCCGTCGGGCGTGGTCTCCCAGCTGGTGGCGAGCTCGGGGCGCGGCGACAGGTCGGTGTTGTAACCCACGAGGAAGTCGTAGTTGAGGTGGAAGATCTCGTACGAGGTGCCGCTGTAGCCGACGAACGGGTTGAGGTTGTCGGCGTCGTAGGTGGTGCCGAACTGGGCGGTGAGCGTGCCCGGGGTGGCGGCCGATGCATCGCCGATCCCCCATGACAGCCACGCGGCCAGCACAACGGCGAACACCGTGGCGGCGGCGCGCAGACTGCGGCGGCACGCGAATGAATGGCTCATGGTTCCCCCTCGTCGCGACGGAAGGTCGCCCGGTGGCCACGGTGGCTCCCTCACCCCGGCCAGATGACCCCTCTCCTGTGAGAAGATGGTACATCCGGCGCGCGATGCTGACTAGGGCGCGGGGCGCGAGGCCACGACATGAGTCACGCGGCAGCGTCCCTCGTCGCGCGCCGCCCCGGCTCACTCGTCATCGGGCCCCCACACGGGAACGATGCGAAAGTGCAGGCCCGGCAACTCGGCGGCCAGCGCCTGCTCCATGTGACGACTGAGGACGTGCACGTGCTCCACGCGCTTCTCGCCGTCGAAGCCCAGCTCGATCTCGACGAAGCGTCGCTTGCCGCTGGAGCGCGTGTGCAGGGTCCCGACCAGATCGTAGTCTGCGTAATGACGGGCGAGCACGCGAGTGACGATGAGCTGCTCCTCTTCAGAGAGAGGCAGGTCCATGAGGGCGCGGAAGTTGTGCCGTACCAGCGACACGCCGACCCAGAGCATGTAGAAGGCGATGGCAAGTGCCACCGCCGGGTCGATGCGATCGCCGAGGGCGGGTTCGCCGAGGGCGACGAGCACCGTCGCCAGCGCGAAGGCGACGATGACGCCGCCGTCGGTGAGCATGCCGATGAGGTAGTCCGCCCTGTATGAGATGAGCAGCGGCGAGGGGTTGTGCGTGCGGCGCTTCAGGCGCGAGGCGAAGACGAAGAGCACGGCGCCGCTCAGAAACGTTATCGAGACGGGGATCAGGCCGAGGAGGTAGCCCACCTCGGGCGCATGGATCAGGCGCGCGACGGAGTCAAAGAGGATGAAGAGCCCCGACGGGACGTAGAGCGCACCGCAGAGAAAGGCCGAGAAGTTCTCGAGCTTGCCCGCTCCATAGGGGAAGTTGTAGGCGTTCTCGCGCATCACCTGGCGCATCGCGTACATGGCGAAGCCGTTGATGACGAGGGCGATTCCCGACTGGGCGGCCATGGCGATGAGCGCGGCCGAACCGGCCAGCACCGCGCTGGTGACCATCATGATCACGATCGGCACCTCGACGGCCAGCCCCCAGCGCAGCAGCTTGTAGAGTTGCACGGATTCCGCATCGACCACCGTCTGCTCGTGTATCACTCCACGGCTCCCGGGTCGCAGGATGCGGGCGCGCGGGCGGACCGGCGCCCGCCCAGTCACCGACTGTATCGGCCGGCGGGCCGCGAAAGTGACACCTCGCGCCGGTCACGGGGGCCGGGCGCCGCGGGCCGGGCGCCGCCGCGGCGGCTTCGCGCTCGTCATCGGCGTCGACCGTCTCGGTCAGGCGGAGGCGCTCCGCGAGCACGGCGCCGACGTCGTCGTGCAGGACCTCGGCGAGGTCGCGTTCGAGGAGTAGCGGGGCGGCGGGCGGCGGAGGTACAGCCCCGCCCGCCGTCCCTCCCCATCCGTGCCCTGTCCATCCGAAGCCCTCGGCCGGCGTCGGTCGCGCCGCCCGCCCGCCGTTCCGTCCGACGTTTACACGAACATATGTTCGTGTTACTGTTACGGTCCCCCGTCCACCAATCGGCCGGCCCTCACCAGGAGCACCATATGTCTCGCGGCGGAGCCACCACCAGCGACAAGCGCGGCACCGGCGACGATCCCAGCGGCGGCGGCGGGCCTCGCGGTCGCGCCGGGCGCGGCGGCAAGCCGGGTCCCAACGGCAGGGCCGCCCCTGTCGTCGTCAGCTGGGACGAGCGGCAGCGCCGCCCGGTGACCTTCGTGTGGCGGCGCCGGCGCTACCGCATCGAGCGCGTCCTCGAGACGTGGGTCATCGAGACGGGCTGGTGGAAGGACGACGGCCACGTGAGCCGTTCGTACTGGCGGGTGCGCGCCGAGGGGTGCGTGTTCGATCTGCGCTACGACCGCCTCACCAAGACGTGGGCGCTCGAGCAGGCCCTCAATTGAGCGGCGTCCGTTCCCGCACCAGCGGCCCGGCGTCTAAGCGGATCCGCCGCCTTCGGGCGCCGTCCCGGCGGGGAGCAGAAGCACGATGACGAGCGCGATGAGCGGCAGGAAGAGAGCCACCACAGCCCAGAGCACGGCGCTGCGCCCCTTGCGGTGCGCCAGCAGCACAGTCACCGCCACAAGCATCACATCCGCGACGAAGATGAGCAGCATTCCCTCAGACCCGATGTCCACGACACGCGCGCCCTTCTCAGCCGGTCCCGTCAGCATAGCAGGCGACGGCTTCGCGCCCGACGACCGCGGATCACCATGAGCTTCGTCCACCTGCACACGCACACCAACTTCTCGTTCGGCGACGGCGCCTGCCGCATCCCCGAGCTGGTGGCCGCGGCGGCCGGCATGGGCATGCCGGCCCTGGCGGTCACCGACCACGAGGGGCTCTACGGCGCCGTGCGCTTCTACCAGGCCTGCAAAGCGGCCGGCATCAAGCCCATCGTCGGCGTCGAGCTCACCGTCGAGCCGGCCGTAGCCGTGGGAGGGCGGCCGTGGTCGCCGGACGCCGATGCGGCAGGCGCGACGGCAGGCGCGGAGGGCGGGTACGGGGTTGAGGGAGGCTCTGCAGGGCCGCCGAAGGCAGGCCCGAAAGGAGCGGAGCGCCCTCCCGATGCCCCATACCCGCCCGCAGCGCCGGGGGACCCCGCCGATCACGCCGCGTTCGCCCCCGACGGCCACATCCGGCACCTCACGGGGTCGGCTACGGTGCCCCCTGCCGCCGCGCGCGCCGCCGGCGCCGGCGGCCACCACCTGGTGCTCCTCGCCCGCGACTACAAGGGCTGGAGCAACCTCTGCCGCATCATCAGCGCGGCGCATCTGGAGCACCCCGGCGAGCCGCCCGTAGCCCGGCTCGCCACGCTCGCCGAGCACGGCGGCCACCTGGTCGCACTCAGCGGCTGCCGCCGCGGCGAGATCTGGTCGCGGCTGCTCGCCGGCGACAAGGCCGGCGCCCGCGCCGCGGCCTCCGTGTTCCACGAGCTCTTCGGCCGTGACTTCTTCGTCGAGCTGCAACACGAGCTGCTGCCCGATTCCGGCCAGTCCTTGCGCGCCCTCGACCTCCTCGCCCACGAGCTGCGCATCCCCACGGTGGCCACCAACGACGTCCACTACACGGTCAAGGCCGACGCCGGCCTGCACGACGTGCTCGCCGCCGAAGCCGCCAACCAGCCGCTGCCCAACCCGCTGGGGCGCAGGAACGCGGAGCTCTACCTCAGGAGCCCGGCGCAGATGCGCCGCCTGTTCCAGCGCTACCCCGAGGCCTATGCCAACGCCGCGCGTATCGCAGAGCGCTGCAACCTCGATCTGGGCCTCGGGCGCCTCCTCTTTCCCGCCTATCCGCTGCCGCCCGGCGAAACGGCCTTCTCGCTGCTCTGGAAGCGCTGCTTCAAGGGCGCCGAACAGCGCTACCGGCCGCTCACCGCCGAGGTCACGGCGCGCCTCGAGCGCGAGCTCAAGGTCGTCCGGGAGCTGGGCTTCGCCGAGTACTTCCTCGCCGTGCACGACATCGTCGAGTTCGCCCGGGCAAGACACATCTCCTACTCCGGCCGCGGCTCGGCCGGCAACAGCATCGTCAGCTACGTGCTGCGCGTCACCGACGCCGACCCCATCGCGCACGAGCTGCTCTTCGAGCGTTTCCTCAACCCGGCGCGCCGCGAGATGCCCGACGTCGACATCGATTTCTGCTCGGCGCGCCGCGACGAGGTCATCCAGTACATCTACGAGCGCTTCGGTCACGACAGGGTCGCCATGGTGGCCACCGTCAACACGGTGCGCGCGCCCTCGGCGGTGCGCATCGTGAGCCGCGCCTTCGGCTTCACCCCGGAGGAGATCAACGGCCTTTCCAAACGCGTGCCCTGGGGCAGCGCCGCCAAGCTCGGGGAGATGCTGGCCGAGCGCCCCGAGCTGGCCGACCACGCGTTCCAGGCCCCACATTACCGCCGCCTGGTGCACGTCGCCGAGCGCCTCTCGGGCTTTCCGGCGCACCTCGGCACCCATCTCGGCGGCTTCATCCTCTCGCGCGACCCGCTCACCGACCGCGTGCCGCTGCAGTGGGCCGCCAAGGGCGTCGTGGTGGCCCAGTTCGACAAGGACGACGTCGAGACGCTGGGCCTCGTCAAGATGGACATCCTCGCCCTCAAGATGCACTCCGCCATCGCCGAGGCGGTGCGGCGCATCGAGGCGCGCACCGGCGAGCAGGTGCGCGCCTGGGAGCTGCCGCGCGACGACCCCGAGGTCTACACGCTCATCCGCTCGGCGCGCACCGTCGGCCTGTTCCAGCTCGAGAGCTCGGGGCAGCGCAACCTGGCCACGCGCCTGCAGGAGCGCGACTTCGAAGACGTCATCGCCGCCATCTCGCTGTTTCGCCCGGGGCCGCTGCAGGCCGACATGATCGCGCCGTTCATCCGCCGGCGGCACGGGCGCGAGCCGGTCACCGTGCCGCACCCGGCCATGGAACGCATCCTGCGACGCACCTACGGGGTGATCGTCTACCAGGAGCAGGTCATCGAGGTGGCGGCCGCTGTGGCCGGCTTCAGCCTCGCCGAGGGCGACATGCTCAGGCGCGCGATGACCCACGAGCGCTCGCTGGAGGAGATGGACGAGATCGGCCGCACCTTCGTCGAGAAAGCGGTGGCGCGTGGCGTCGATCAGGCGGCGGCCGACGAGGTCTTCCGCCAGCTCCGCGGTTTCGCCGCCTACGGCTTCAACAAGGCGCACGCCGCCTGCTTCGCCATCGTCTGCAACGCCTCGGCGTGGCTCAAGGCGCACGAGCCGGCGGCCTTCTACTGCGGCATCCTCAACAACCAGCCCATGGGGTTCTATTCGCCGCGCGTGGTGCTCAACGACGCGCGGCGCTTCGGGCTCGCGGTGCGGCCGCTCGACGTCAACCTGAGCGGCGAGTGGTTCGAGGACGAAAACGACGGGCGAGCCTTGCGCGTGGGGCTGGGCTACGTCAAGGAGATGAGCGCCGCGGCGCGGCGGGCGATCGTCGAGGGGCGCGCAGGGCACGGCCGCTCACGGGTGGGTGAGGGGGTCGGGGGACCGTCGCCGGCGCCGGCATGCGCCGCGCCGGCTCCGATGTCCCCCTCTCCCCCTCACCCACCCTCGGCGGCCGCTTCGGGAGGCGCGGGCGGGCGGCCACTCGACACCACAGGCGAGCCCGCGCGGCCGTACACCTCGCTGGCCGACTTCGTGGCGCGCACGCGGGTGAGCCGCGAGATCGCGGAGAACCTCGTACGCCTGGGCGCCTTCGACGCGCTCGGGGTGCGCCGCGAGGAGCTCGTCGCCCACGTGCCCTGCTCTATGCAGGAGCGAAGCCGGTGAGGCGGAACAACGGCGATCGCGGCGCTGACGACCGCCCGCGAAGGGCTGGTGAGGGGGTGAGGGGGACATCGGAGGAGGCGCGGCGCAAGCCGATGCCGACGACGGTCCCCCGGCCCCCTCACCAGCCCTTCGCGGGCGAGCCCGCCGCACACGACGACGGCCTCGACCAGCCGCGCCTCGCCCTCGACGAGCAGTTCGCGCCGCTCGCCTTTCTCCCCGACTGGTCGCGGCAACGGCGCGTCAGCATCGAGCTCGAGCTGCTGGGCCTCAACGTGAGCGCCCACCCGCTACGCTTCGTGCGCGACCAGCTCAAGGCGCTGGGGGTCACGCCCATGGCGCGCTTGCCGCAGGTGGCGCACGGCCGCCGCGTGCGCCTAGCCGGCGTGCTCGAGCGCGCCCAGATGCCCTGGATCCGCAGCGGCCACCGCACCATGTTCCTCACCCTCGAGGACGAGACCGAGCTGGGCCAGGTGGTCGTGTTCAACGATGTCTATCTCAAATACGG
>JAPLCM010000318.1 GCA_026392275.1 Actinomycetota bacterium
GATCACGGTGATCAACGCCACCGGCAAGTTCGTCGTCGGCGGCCCCATGGGAGACTGCGGTCTTACGGGCCGCAAGATCGTCGTGGACACGTATGGCGGCGCCGCGCCGCACGGCGGCGGCGCCTTCTCGGGCAAGGACCCGAGCAAGGTCGACCGCTCCGGCGCCTACGCGGCCCGCTACGTGGCCAAGAACGTCGTTGCCGCCGGTCTTGCCGAGCGCTGCGAGCTGCAGGTCGCCTACGCGATCGGCGTCGCGCACCCCGTTTCCGTGATGGTTGACTGCCAGGGCACCGAGAAGGTCGACCTCGCCACCATCGAGCAGCTCATCAAGGAGCATTTCGATTTGCGTCCGGCGGCGATCCTCCGCGACCTCGATCTGCGCCGTCCCATTTACCAGAAGACAGCGGCCTACGGCCATTTCGGTCGACACGACCACGACTTCACGTGGGAGCGCACAGACAAGGCCGCAGCCCTGCGCGCCGCCGCCGGCCTCAAAGGCTGAGCCACTGCGGCGCGCGAGAGACGGCGGCGCACGCGTGAGCTACGCCGCCGTCTTCCCGCTTGTTCGCACCCGCGCGTTCGCCGGCGCCTTCGACTACTCTGTGCCGCCCGAGCTCGCCGGCAAGCTCGAGCCGGGGGCTCTCGTCGCCGTGACGCTGGGCTCCCAGACCGTCATCGGCGTGGTCCTTGAAGTGCGCCTCACGACGGCGCACGAAGGCCGTGTCCTGCCGGTGCGCGACCTACTCGACGTCCCAGTTATTCCCGTTGACCTGCTGGAGCTCGCGCGCGAGGTCGAGAGCCACTACCTGACCTCTTTCGCGGCCGCGTTGTCACTCGTGTGCCCGCCGACCGGCGCCCTCAAGGTGGTGCGCCGCTACGAGCTCACGGCCGGCGGGCGGGCGGCCCGTGAGGCCGGCGAGGAGGCCCTCGACGAGGTCGCCGGTCTCAAGCTGCCCGCGGGCCCGCTGACGAAGCTCGGCGAGCGCTATCGGCGCAAGGGCTGGGTGCGCATCGCCTATCGCGTGCAGGTGGCCGGCGTGAAACGCGCCGGCCGCGTGCTCAGGCGTGGCAGCGAGACGCCGTCGCGCCTGGGTCCGCGGCAGCGCGCCGCCCTGGAGCTCGTCGAGCGGGCGGAGGTGCTAGACGAACACGCGCTGCGCGTCACCACGGGCCTCTCGCTGCCGGCGCTCAAGAAGCTGCTTGCGGCCGGCGCGCTCGTCGAGGTGGCGGCCGGCGTCGGGTCGGCCGCGGTGAACGCCGCGGGCGGCGCAGAGGCGCGCGCGGGCGGCGGCGCGGAGCCTGCGGCCCCGCCGCCCGTCCTCGCCCAGGCTGCCCGCCTCCAGGCGTGCGCCAAGCTCGGCGACGCCCCCGACCTGCGGCCCGAGCAGCGTCACGCGCTCCACGCCATCCTCCGCGAGGCGCGCCCCGGCGACGAAGTGCTCGTGCACGGGGTCACCGGCAGCGGCAAGACCGAGGTGTACCTGCAGGCGGCCCAGGCCGCTCTGGAGGGCGGCCGCTCGGTGCTCATCCTGGTCCCTGAGATCGGGCTCACCGGTCAGACGGTGGCGCGTGTGCGCGAGCGCTTTGCCGGCCACGAGGTCGCGGTCCTGCACTCCGGCCTCACGGCGCGCGAGCGCCTGCTCGCCTATCGCGCCGTCGCCCGCGGCGAGGTGCGCATCGTCGTCGGCGCGCGCTCGGCGGTGTTCGCGCCCCTTCAGGATCTGGGGCTCATTGTCGTCGACGAGGAACACGACACCTCGTACAAGCAGGAGAGCGAGCCCGCCTACGACGCGCGTACGGTGGCGCGCTGGCGAGCCGCGCGGAGCGGCGCGGTGGTCGTCCTCGGCTCGGCCACGCCGAGTCTCGAGAGTTATGCCCGCGTGCCCCTGCACGTCGACCTGCGGCTACGCGTGGACGGCTCGCAGCCGCCGGAGCTGGAGGTGGTGGACATGCGCGATCACCACGGGATCTTCTCGAGCCCGCTGGCGGAGGCGCTCACGGCCACCGTGGATGCCGGCGACAAAGCCATCCTGTTCCTCAACCGCCGCGGCTTCGCCTCCTACCTGGCTTGCGATCACTGCGGCTTCGCGTGGACGTGCCCCCATTGCGACGTGACGCTGACGCTGTTCGGGGGGCGCGGCCTGCGCTGCCGCACCTGCGGGCACGACGAGGCCGCGCCCGGCACCTGCCCGTCCTGCGGCAGCGCCGAGCTCATGCGCTTCGGCTTCGGCACCGAGCGCCTCGAGAGGGAGGTCGTCGGCCTGCTTCCCGGCGTGGAGCTGCTGCGCCTCGACTCCGACGTGGCGTCCTCGTACGGCCGCCTGCGCGCCGTGCTCGAGCGCTTCGCCAAGCCGGGGCCCAAGGTGCTGGTGGGTACCCAGATGATCGCCAAAGGGCATCATTTTCCCGACGTCACCCTGGTGGGCGTGGTCAATGCCGACCTGACGCTGCACTTCCCC
>JAPLCM010000288.1 GCA_026392275.1 Actinomycetota bacterium
GGCAGCTCAGGAAGGATGATCCGTTCATGACTCGGCAGACGATCGACGCGGCGCCTCCCGTCACCGCGGAGACGCCGGAAACGCCGGAGACGGCGCGCGTTGTGCCCACGTGTGAATGCGGGACCCCGCCGGCCGCCTTCGCGGAGGAGCCGGAGGCCGCTTCTGCCGCGGCTCCCGACGCGCCACCCGGCCGCGCGCCGCACAAGGCGCTGGCGCGCCTCTGGCTGCGTCTGCCGCTTTGGGCGCGCGTGGCCGGCGGCGTCGCCCTCTGGGCGGTCCTGTATCACTACTGGCTGCCGCTCGCGACGTGGCTCACGCAGGACGTCCTCGACCTGGGCGACGGGCGGTTCGGGTCGTCGCTGGAGTTCTTCATCTACGACACCGTCAAGGTGCTCATGCTGCTGACCATGGTCGTCTTTGGCGTCGGCATCGTGCGCACGTTCTTCAGCCCGCAACGCACGCGTGCTCTGCTCCACGGCCGCCGTGAGGCGACCGGCAACGTGATGGCCGCGAGCCTCGGCATCGTCACGCCGTTCTGCAGCTGTTCCGCCGTGCCGCTGTTCATCGGTTTCGTCGAGGCCGGCATCCCGCTCGGCGTGACCTTCTCGTTCCTGATCGCCGCGCCGATGGTCAATGAGGTCGCACTCGTGCTTCTCTACGGTCTGTTCGGCTGGGCGGTGGCGACGCTCTATCTGGTCACGGGGCTCCTCATCGCCATGATCGCCGGGTGGGTGATCGGGCGACTCAAGATGGACCGCTACGTCGAAGACTGGGTCCGCGAGATCCGCATGGGCGACGCTGAGGACGGTGAGGATCTCGACTGGAACGCGCGCGTCGCCTACGCAGTGCAGGCGGTCAAGGACATCGTCGGCAAGGTGTGGCCGTATGTGCTCGCCGGGATCGCCGTCGGCGCCATCATCCACGGCTACGTGCCAGAGAACTTCATGGCCGGCATCATGGGCGCCGACGCCTGGTGGAGCGTGCCGGCGGCGGTGGTGCTCGGCATCCCCATGTACTCCAACGCCGCGGGCATCATCCCCATCGTGGAGGCGCTGCTCGAGAAGGGCGCGGCCCTGGGCACGGTGCTGGCCTTCATGATGGCCGTCATCGCGCTCTCGCTGCCCGAGACGATCATCCTCCGCAAAGTCCTCAAGTGGCCGCTCATCTTCACGTTCCTCGGCGTCGTCGGCGTCGGGATCATGTTCGTCGGCTTTCTGTTCAACGCCGTCCTGTAGCCGGGTCCTCGCTGTGGAGCGGTCGTCGGCGATGCTGGAGGGGGAGTAGCGAATGCAGGCGGCACCGCCGGAGTTCGTGATCGTCGACCAGCCCGGGGCGAGCTCGGGTTGCGCCTGCGCGGGTGCCACCATCGCCGAGTTGCCCCGGTTCGCCGGCGATCTCGAGTGGTTGCGTTGGCAGGGCGCAACGGTGCGGCGCCTCGACCCCCGCTCCCAGCTCGCTGAGCTCAGCGAGCTGCAGGCGGCGCGGCGAGCGCTTGACGAGGGAGGGCTCGACGCGCTGCCACTGGTCCTCGCGAACGGCGAACTGGTGCACACTGGGAGCTACCCGACACGGGAGGATCTCAGGGCGCTGTTGGACGCAGTCGTTCGATAGGGCCATCCGGGTGTTGGAGAGGAGGGCGCGGCGCGCGCGGCATGGCCGGCGATCGCCCGGAGAAGCCGCTGCCCGTCAGCCCCGCGTGCGCGCAGCACCGGGTCCCGCGCGTCGAGGGGCATATGACTCTGGGTCATCAATCGGGCGAAGCGCCCACTATCGGCGCGTCAAAGGCTGCGCTCGAGCCGTGCGGCCTCCTGGATCAGTGGGACCTCCGGTAGTTCCTCGCCGTCTGCCTCATGGCGGGTCGCACCTCGGAGCTCAGCTCAGCAGCCCCTCGATGATGAGGTCGGTCGCTTCGTCTTCCGTGAGCCCGCGGCTCATCAGCGTCTGGAGTTGCTTGGAGTCCACGGAGCCGATTGCGGCCTCGTGGGTGATGTGCGCCAGCGGGTGGCTCACCTCGACGACGGGCACGGCCTTGGCGAACGCCCGGTGCTGGACGATCTCCTTGCAGTCGACGTGGCCGCGGGCGTAGGGCGCCGAGGCGGACAGCGTGTTGTACACCTCGGCGCGCGCGTCGTCACGCAGCGCCAGGTACGAGTTGAGCACGGCGCGGGCGCCCTCGCCGTTCAGGCGCCCGGTCTCGCGGATGGTCACCGCGTCGTGGCCGCGAGCGATGATGCGGGTGATCATCTCGAGCGTGCTCTGCGCGTCGCAGTCGGCCTCGTAGTCGAAGTCGATGACCCCTGCTTGCCCCTTGACCAGCTCGAACTCGGTCTTGAAGCGCGCCCCCTCGCCGATGTTCACCAGCGTCTTGGGCACGACCAGCACACCTCCCTCCGCGCCGTGCAGGTGGCGCTCGAAGTACTCGTAGGTCGCTCCCGGCGCGATGGTCACGACGGCGTCCATCTTGTGGGTGATGTCGACGGCGTTGGGAAACGTGCAGTGCGCCTGGACCGAGGCGAACGAGTCGGCCTCCACGTCGACTTTCATGACGATATGCTGCAGCCCCTCAGTGGGCAGCATGCCGAAGCACAGGTGCACGGGGTTCGCGATCCTGACGCCCTCGTGCAGGCGGATGTGGGCCTCGATGCCGTCGTCGATCTGCTCGACGTCCACGTCCAGGCCGGGGACGAGGTGCGCCCCCACGACCTCGTTGCCGCTCACCTCAAGATGGGCGACGTCGTCGCCGCTGAAATGCGCGCCGAACGCGCCCAGCGACTCAAGCAGCGCGCGCGCGGTCGCCACGGTGCTCATGCCGGCATCATCTCCTCTTCGGGCGCCGGCATGTTCTCGTGGTGGCAGGGGATGCAGTTGTCGGCGAAATAGCCGCTGATCTTGCCCACCGAGCCTTTGTCGAGGATGCGGCCGTTGCAGAGCAGAAAGGCGTGCTCGGCGTGCTCGAGTACCGCCATACTGTGCGTGATCATGATCACCGTGGTGCCCATCGCCTTGAAGTCGGCGAGGGCCTCGAAGATGCGCTGCAGGGCCTCGACGTCGATGCCCGAGTCGGGCTCGTCCATGAGCACGATGCGGGGCTCCATGGCGAGGATCGAAGCGAGCTCCACGCGCTTGCGCTCGCCGCCCGAGAGCGTCTTGTCGACCTTGCGTCCGACGTAGCGCTCCGGGTCGAGCCCGACGCGGGTCAGCAGCTCCTCGACGTTCTCGCGCGACTTCACCTTGGCGCCGGCGGAGATGAAGCGGTCCATGCGCAGGCCCTCGAAGCGGGCCGGTTCCTGCCAGGCGAGCGTGATGCCGCGGCGCGCGCGCTCGTCGACCGGCACGCCGCGCAGCGACTCGCCGTCGAGCAGGATATCGCCGCCGTGGTGCGTGTAGCCCGGCAGGCCCATGATGGCGCTGGCGAGCGTGGACTTGCCGGCCCCGTTCGGGCCGATCAGGGCGTGGACGCGTCCCTCCCAGAACTCGGCGCAGAGGCCGTTGAGGATGCGCTTGCCGCCAAGCTCCAGCGTGACGTCGTGCAGTTCGAGGATCGCCATGCGGGGATCACGACCTTTCTAGATGGGTGCGGCGAGGCCCGCCCTCCCTCCTACTATACTCGGGACATCACCTGATGAGGCGCTTGCAGACGGCCTGCGGATGGCAGCCCGCGGCAGACTGCGCGCACGCGGCGCAG
>JAPLCM010000037.1 GCA_026392275.1 Actinomycetota bacterium
CATCTTCGCCGACAAGCACGAGGTGTACGACGGCGCCAAGCGCTACTACGCCGAGATCATGATGCCGTTCGGCGCCCAGGTGCTGAAGAACATCGAGAAGGTCACGCAGTACCCCATCGCCATCATCGGCCCCAGCCACGGGCCCGTGTACGACGAGCCGGGGTTCATCATCGAGGCCTACCGCGACTGGGCCGGCGGGGAGCCGCAGAACATCGTCTGCCTGCCATACGTCACCATGCACGACAGCACGCGGCTCATGGTGGACCACCTCACGGCCGCGCTCACCGACCGCGGCGTGGCCGTCGAGCGCTTCGACCTCACCACGCTCGATGCCGGCGAGCTGGCGAGCTCGCTCGTCCACGCCGGCACCATCGTGCTGGGCGCATGCACCGTGCTCGCCGGGCCGCACCCGCTGGCCGCCTACGCGGCGTTTCTCGCCAACGCTCTCCGGCCGCGCGCCAAGTACGCCACGGTCATCGGCTCTTACGGCTGGGCCGGCAAGACCGTGGAGACGCTGGTCGGCATGATGCCCAAGCTCAAGGTCGAGCTGCTTGATCCTGTGATGGCCAAGGGCTTGCCGCGCGCAGCGGACTATGCGGCGCTCGACGCCCTTGCCGACACGATCGCCGAGAACCACAAGGACCTCGCGCCGCGCAACTTCGCCGACCTCACGGTCTGCCGCACCGAGTTCTGATCACGCGCGGCTGAGGCAGAGGCCGTGCTGACCATCGCCCTCGGTCTGGGGTCGTCGCTCGGCTACGCCCTGCACGACTACCTGATGGTCAAGGTGGTGCGCGCGGCCGCCGTTTGGACGGCGCTCACCTGGTCGATGGGCACCGGACTCGTCATCCTTCTGCCGCTGGCGCTGGCCAGCGACGGCTTGCCCAGCGGCTCCGCCGAATGGCGGGCCGTCGCCTTTGCCACGGTGAGCGGCGTGTGTGAGGCCGCGGGTCTGGGCTGCCTGTTGCGCGGCCTCATCCGGGGCAGCCTATCCGTGGTCACCCCGCTGGCCTCTTTGAGCGGCGGTTTCGTCGCCGTCATCATGATCGTCCAGGGCGAGCCGCTGCCGGCGTTCGCCCTCGTCGGGTTGCCGCTGGCCGTGGCCGGCGGCCTGATGGCATCGGTAGAGAAGGCCCCTAAGGAGAGAGTGTTCGGGCCGGAAGACGGCGCGTCCGGCGCGGCGGCTCCGGCCGGCCGGGCGCGCGCCACCGCCGGCGCCGGCTGGGCGTTACTCTCCGCGGCGCTCTTCGCCGTCACGATGCTGCTCTTCGTCGAGGCGGGCGCCCTGCGTCCGGTGGCGCTCGCCGCCTATGGCCGCCTCGGCACGATGGTGGTGCTCGTCCCGGTAACGCTTCTGCTCGCCGGCCTGAGGCTGCCGCGCCCCCTGGCGCGCCGGGCGGCGTTTGCGGGGGTCTTCGACGCCGCCGCCTTCGTGGCGCTCGCGGCGGCGATCAGCATCGGCCCTGTGGCCATCGCCTCGGTGGTGGTCTCGCAAAGCGGCACCATGGCGGCTCTGCTCGGGCTGTTCGTGCTGCGCGAGAGGCTCTCGCGGGTGCAGATCGTGGGCGTTGCCCTCACGTGCGTGGCGGTGGCGCTGCTCGCGGTCGGGTAGCGGCGTACGGCTGCGCCCCGCGGGCCGTCAGTACCGGGCCTCGTGACCGACCTCGATCATGGCCCGGATGTTCTCGAGTGGGGTGTGAAGGCTCAGATCGCAGCCACTCCCGAGTACGAACCCCCCGCCTTGCCAGCCCTTCGCCACGCACGACCTGGCCGCTTCCCTCACCATGTCGGGAGAGCCGTCGAGGAGGGGCCCAACAGGGTCCAGATTCCCGAGCAGGCAGACGGAGGCGCCGATCGCCTCCTTCACGACGGCCGTGTCCACGGACGCGTCGAAGCTGAACGCCGTCGCGCCCGTGGCTGCCACGAGCGGAAGGATCCTGGCGGTCTTGCCGCACACGTGCAGGATCGAGGGCATGCCCACCTGCTGAAGGGCCTCGATCACGACACTCGTGGAGGGAGCCGCAAACTCCTCGTAGTGGCGCGGAGAGATGAGGTCGCCGGACGCGGTGGGATCGCTGAGGACGAACCCGTGGACGCCGAGGTCCGCGTACAGCCGCAGATGCTTGACGATGACCTCCGTCGAGAACTCGATCAGGCGGTGGGCCTCGTCGGCATGGTCGATCAGGCCCGTCATCAGGTCGGCCACCCCGCGCAGATGCCCCGCCAGTGTGAAGGGCAGCGGCAGCGAGGCATAGCAGAACACTTCATCGCCGAGCTCCTCCAGAAGCGCCTCAGCGGCGACCAGAGACGCCTGCACGCGGGAGCTTGCGCTGGTATCCACGAGGGCGAGGTCCGCCACCTCAGCGAACGAATGAAGCGCATGCTCGACGACGCTAGGGCTCCCGGCAGCGGTGATCTGGGAAGTGCAGCCGAGCAGGTCGACAAACGCGAACCAGTCCCAGACGATCTCGAGCGCGTCGAAGGGACACGCTGCCTGTGCCTTGACGATGGCCGCGACCGCCTTCTGCGGGTGAGTCAACGACTCGGGGGTCGACACGCCGAAGGCGTCGAGAGCCCAGTAGCC
>JAPLCM010000295.1 GCA_026392275.1 Actinomycetota bacterium
ACTACGAACTGCACTTCCCGCAGGCGATATGCGGACCCACTTCAGGAGGCGCTTGTTCCGGCGCGGACGCTCGCCGGGACGTGCAGCGAGGAGTGCGGAACGTCAGCTACTGGCTGGCACCAACGATCAGAAGCCCGACGACGATCAGTAGGATCCCGTACCGCAGACGGGGTGTCACCTTCTCCTTGAGCACCAGGCTCGCCCCGAAGGCCATGAAGAGCGGACCCAGCGCGTCAAAGGGGTAGAGATAGCTCAGGTCGGCCTTGGACAGCAGACCAAGCCACAGGAAGAACCAGAGCGTCATCAGACCGAGGCCATATGCGAACGGCGCAACGTGCTTCCAAATGGTAGTCTCAGCCCCCTTCTCGGTCCCGTTCAGTGCGTGCTTCAGGAAGATCTGGCCACCCACCAAGAAGACCTGTGAGAGAACGACCAGAAGCAAGAACCAGCTGCTCATGCCTTCTCCTCGACCCGGCTATAGGGTTCTGCGATCACCCAGACCCCCAAGAGGACGACCCCGATTCCGGCAGCACGCCTCAGGCCGATCGCCTCCCCGAGAAAGACATAGCTGGCAATAGGGACGAAGACATGTTCGATACTGGCCAGACTGAAGGCGATACTGAGGGGAAGAACCCGCAGAACCTTCAACCAGAATACGAAGCTGATGATGTAGCAGAGGATCCCGGCCCAGACCCATAAAGACGCAAGAGATTGAATCCCCAGCCAGGTCAATGCATCATTCGAGAACTGCGTGGCATCCGCACCCTTCTTGAGGCAGACTTCCGATGCCGTGACAAAGAGAGCGCAGCAGATCACCCCCCAGTAGGGTAGGCCACCCGTTGTCATGGTGGGGGTATCGGTCGGACTCATCGCAAGTCCGGAAAGTTGGGAAACTCTCGTAGGACGGGGTCATACTGCGTCGGCTCCAAAACGGGGAGCAGCCGCTGGAAGAAGGAATTGACCACACGTGAGGTATGACGGATATAGAGATCAAGCGGCTCGAGTTCGAGCTTCAGGTGCAGCTTCGGCGAGTAGTTCAGTGGTCCGCTGTGATACTCCCCCATTCCATTCTTCGTGGCCCAGGAGAAGACATCGCGGAAGGTGACGAAGTAGAGATGCGCCTCCAATGCAATCTCGTAGTCTAAGCCGATGCAGCAGTCACGCAGCGTCTTCCCATCGACCACGCAAACTGCAAATGCGACGATCTTCCCGCACGAGTCCCTCCAAACAAAGAAACGCCCACGACCCACCAACGATTCCGCAAGTCCGGCAAAATACGCCGTCGTCAGCTCCTCGAACTTGAATCCTGAGCGGTCTACTACTTGTCGATAGAGCGGGTAGATCTCATCCAAGATCGGGGTGAAGTCGTCGACCAGCTCCATCGAAAACCCGCCCAGATGTTCAGCATCCCGGAATTTGCGACGGAGATTCCTGCGGGTCTGGTAAGTCAGACGCCTTACCATGTAGTCTTCAAAATCCTGGTAGGGGAGATCCACCCTGCAGGCTGGGTAGCTTGGAATCCTCGCGTAGCCGTTTGAGCAGAAGCAGTTCAGTGCTTGACGGTATTCAAGAGGAAAATCCTTCAGCACGATGAGTGAGCTACCCAGGCGACGAGCCACCTCGGGAAGAGACTCGTGCAAGATATGTGCAACCTCCTGGCGATCGCTACCCTCCCCCGCCAGAGACCCCTCCCCCGTGCAGCACCCGACCATGAGCATCTTGATCTCGCACAGCGACGGAATCCATCGCTGCATCCACCCGCCAAGGCCCGTCTTCAGCAAGGCCGGAAGCCCTCCCAGGATGCTCTGCCTCACTAGGAAGAGAGGTTGCACATACGACTTTCCACCACCCTTCTCTACGATCAAGAAGTACTGATCAAACTGCTCAGCGAGATGCTTCTGAGTCAACTGGTAGTAGGGATACTTGAAACACTTGTCCGCGTAGCTCAGCTCGCAGGAGTCTGCAAGAGATCCTGGAATCGATCTGACGATTCGCACGCTTCCACCGCGTACTCTGATGTGGTCCTCTCTCCCGAGAGGATTCAACGCGATGGCTCAGAAATCGGTATCATTGCTGCTTCCTTGACCAATATTGCATTTCCAACCGCTCTCAATTTGCGGCTTCCCTTGATGTCCAGACGGAAGCACTCATGATTTCTGGAGTCCCGTCGCGGGCGCTCTGCAGTCAAGTTCATCAACATTCTTGGTCAAGTTCGTTCTCCTGTAGACCACTCACTTCCAGTCATAGGCGAGTAGCCAGAATCCTTCACGAGCACCCATGTAGCGGCGCTGCCTGAGCATGGAAAATCCTCCCGAGCAGGGGATGCTGCGAGTTGTCCAGGCGCACAGAGCCCGCTCAGGAAGATCACCGTGCAGGTGAACGCTACTACGTCTCTTTCGCACATGGAAGGCATCTGCGACCTTGCCGGGCCTGGCTTCGCGCGCCGGCACCGCTCTGCTCTCCGGTCTGGCCGACGCGCTCGGGCATTCAGGCGGCCTCGTGAAGGGCCTCTCCGTGCACATCAGGTTCTTGCGCTTGTTGGGCGGCCCGTCAGAGCAGGTCGGCCACACGGGCGGGAAGAGCCTCAAGCTCGTCGGGCGCAAGCGCCATGATGGATGCCCAAACGTCCGTACAGTGCGCCTCTCCCCGAGCCCGAGCAGCACCCGAACCGCGGTATCGACCCGTGCCCGGTTGTGCTTGTCGTGCGCGAGCCCGAGCGAGTCGAACAGCGGTCCGAGATGCCTCTGATGGCAGGTCATCGCGTGCTCTCGTTTTCCGGCACGGCCATCGGTCTCGCCTGACACGGATCCTGCAGCCCGCGCAAGACCCCGCGTGTTGACTCCCCTGTCTGTGCAAGACGCTACCACCGAGATCGGAGGGCGGCCAGATGAGCCTGCACTACGCGGCTCGTGCGATCCGGCGCCCGGCCGCGGTCAGGCGCCAATGGCGGTCCGTGGAGGCCGCTTCAACAACCATCGATGGGACTGATCGCCGCGCCCTGCCGCTCAGGCTTTCTTCACACCCGCGATCAGCTTGCTCACCACGTCCTGGGCGTCGCCGTACGCCATGCGCGTGTTGTCGGCGTAGAACAGCTTGTTCTCGATGCCGGCGAACCCGGCGCCGCGGCCGCGCTTGATCACCACGGCGGTCTGCGCCTTGTCCACGTCGAGGATCGGCATGCCGTAGATCGGGCTGCCCTTGTCGTCGCGGGCCGCCGGGTTGACGACGTCATTGGCGCCGATCACGAGGGCCACGTCGGCGGTAGGGAACTCGCCGTTGATCTCGTCGAGGTCGTAGATCAGGTCGTAGGGCACCCCCGCTTCGGCGAGCAGCACGTTCATGTGCCCGGGCATGCGTCCGGCCACGGGGTGGATGGCGAACTTGACCTGCACACCCTTGTCCTGCAGCAGCTTCGCCAGCTCCCACACCTTGTGCTGCGCCTGGGCGACCGCCATGCCGTAGCCGGGAACGATGATGACTTTCTGCCCGAAGGCCATGTTGACGGCGGCGTCATCCGGCGCCATCTCCTTCATCGTGCCCTCCAGGGCGCCGGTGAGCTCCTCGCCGCCATTGGCGCCGAAACCGACGAACAGGACGTTGGCCAGCGAGCGGTTCATGGCCTTGGCCATGAGCTGCGTGAGCAGGAAGCCGGCGGAGCCGACCACGGTGCCGGCGACGATCAGCGCGGCATTGCCGAGCACGTAGCCCTCGAACGCCACGGCGAGACCGGTGAGGGCGTTGTAGAGCGAGATCACGACCGGCATGTCGGCGCCGCCGATGGGCAGCGTCATGAGTACGCCGTAGAGCAGCGACAGGCCGAAAAAGAGGCCGAGCGCGAGCCCCTCGGGACCAGTGAGGTGCCCGGTGTGTTGCAGGGTCACGATCACGGCGAGGACGACGGCCGCGGCCAGCACCAGCAGGTTGAGGATGTTCTGGCCGGGGAACAGCCACGGCTTCTTGATGATCCCCTGCAGCTTGGAAAAGGCGATCATGCTGCCCGAGAACGAGATCGAGCCGATGAGCGCGCCGATGATGGCGAGGCTGGCGAAACTGGCCGACATCGTCGAGGGATGCATGAATTCGGCGGCGGCGATCAGCGCCGCGGCGCCGCCGCCCATGCCGTTGTAGATGGCGACCATTTGCGGCATGTCGACCATCGCGACCTTCTTGGCGGCCACGTAAGCGATCGTCGCGCCGATGGCCACGGCGATGACCGTCAGAAGGTAGTTGGTCATGTCGGGTTCGAAGAACGTGGCCACCACGGCCATCAACATGCCGACGCCGGCCCACACGATGCCGCGCCGCGCCGTGCGCGGCGAGCTCATGCCCTTGAGGCCGAGGATGAAGAGCAGGGTGGCGGCGATGTAGCTCGCCTGGATCAGATCAGACCTCATCGCCGCCCGCCTTGGCCGGCGCCTGCTTCTCCTTCGTGCTCTTGAACATCTCGAGCATGCGCTCGGTGACCGCGTAGCCGCCCACGGCATTGGCGATGCCGAGCAGCACGGCCAGGAAGCCGATGATGCGCTCCGGCGTGGTGGTGGCCCTACCCAGCGCCACCATGGCGCCCACGACGACGATGCCGTGAACGAAGTTCGAGCCGCTCATCAGCGGCGTGTGCAGGATCACCGGCACCTTGGAGATGATCTCGTAGCCGGTGAAGGCCGCGAGCAGGAAGATGTACACAGCGGCGATGCCCTCGATCATGGCGCGCCGCCGTCGACGAGCGCGCGCACGGCGTCGTTGACGATCGCGCCGTCCCGGGTGAGCACGCTGCCGCTGAGGATCTCGTCGTCCCAGTCGAGCGCGAGGTCGCCCTCCTTGATGAACGGCGTAAGGAAATGCATGAGGTTGCGCGAGTACTGGTCGGAGGCGTGCACCGGCAGCATGCCGGGGATGTTGAGCGGCCCGTAGATGAACACGCCGTTGGGGTGGCTGTACTGCTCGCCGGGCCGCGTGAGCTCGCAGTTGCCGCCGCCTTCGGCGGCCATGTCGATGATCAACGCGCCGGGCTTCATCTTCTCGACGACGGCCGCGCTCACGAGCTTGGGCGACGGCCGGCCGGGGATGGCTGCCGTGGTGATCACCGCGTCGGCTTCGACGATGTGCTGGTCGACGATCTCCTGCGCCTTGGCCTTCTCCTCGTCGGTGAGCTCGCGCGCGTACCCGCCCTCGGTCTCGGCGTCGATGCCAGTGTCGATGAAGCGGCCGCCGAGCGACTGCACCTGCTCGCGGGTCACGGCGCGCACGTCGTAGGCCTCGACCACCGCGCCGAGGCGCCGCGCGGTGGCGATGGCCTGCAGCCCCGCCACGCCCACGCCGAGAACCAGCACCTTGGCCGGCCGCAGGGTCCCGGCGGGGGTCGTCAGCATCGGGAAGTAGCGGCCGGCCAGGCACGCCGACATCAGCACGGCCTTGTAGCCGGCGATGGAGGCCTGCGAGGTGAGCGCGTCCATGGCCTGAGCGCGGCTGATGCGCGGCAGCAACTCCAGGGCGAAGCTCGTGACCCTGCGGTCTCGGAGCGCCCTGATGGCGTCGAACGCCTTGTACGGATGCAGAAGGCCGACCACGACGGAACCATCGTGCAGCAGCTCGGCTTCGGCCGGCGAGGGCGGGTCGACCTTGAGCACGACGTCCGCGGCGAAGACCTCGGCGGGAGTCTCGACCACCGTGGCCGCCGCGTACTCTACGTCGCGGATGTGACTGAGCTGGCCGGCACGGCGCTCGATCAGCACCTCCGCCCCCAGCGCCTTGTACTTCTCGGCCACGGCGGGCACGAGCGCCACCCGGGTCTCGCCGGTCGCGGTCTCCTTGGGCACGCCTATGCGAACAGCCATCGCTCCTCCAGCGTCAGAAAGGGCCCCGTCAGGGGCTCCACGATTCCGTTCCCCCGCGAGACACGGCGAAAACCTCGCGCGGCCAGTGTAAACGAGGGCCGCGGATGATCCGCGCGGGGATCGCCGTCAGGCCGACAAGCGGCGCACGGCCACCGACACCGAGCCGACGCCGACGTGCGTGGTGAGAACGGCGCCGGCGCGCACCACCGGGACGTCGCCGCCCAGACGCTTCGCCAGGCGGGCGGCGACGAAGTCGGCGCCCGCCTGGTCGCCACTGTGGACGACCATGGCCCGGGCCGGTGAGCCGGCGGCGAACCTCACGGCGCGCCTGACGATAGCGTTGAGGGCGCGGTCGAAGCCGAGCGCCGCGCCGCCCTCACCGGCCTTACCCGTCTCATCGAAGACGATGATCGGGGCGAGGTGCAGGCGCGTCACAGTGCGCGCCATGTTGGGGCTCAGGCGCCCGCCGCGCACGGCGAAGTCGAGCGACGCGACCGTGCCGAAGACGCGGATCTCGCGCTTCGCCCGCTCGAGCATCACTGTCACCTCGTCCAGGCCGGCGCCGGCAGCGATGGCCTCGCCGGCGGCCTCGAGCAGAAGGCCGGCGCCCACCGAGACCGCGCAGGAGTCGATGACTCTGATGCGCTCGGGGTCGACCTCGCGAGCGGCCGCCAGCGCGGACTGCACGGTGCCCGACATCGCCCCCGCGATGTGCACCGAGACGATGCCCTCGCGGTACTCCAGCAGCCGGCGGTAGGTCTGCACGAAGTCGGCCACCGCCGGTTGCGACGAGCGCGGCACTCCGCTGCCACTGGTCACGCGATTGATGAAACCGTCGAGCGTGATGTCGACGCCGTCGAGATAGCTCTCGTCGCCAAGCGTCAGGGTGAGCGGCACGGCCACGACGCCGAGGCGGAAGGCGATGTCCTCGGGCAGATCGGTGGTCGAGTCGGTGACCAGGGCGATGGCGGCCGCGCGCCCCTCCAGCTGCTGCAGCACCATGTCGTCGATCTTGCTGTGCTCGATGACACCCAGTGCAGCCACAGCGGCGAGGAACTTCTGGGGCTCGTTGGTGTGGATGTGCACGCGCAGTCGCTGCTCGCCGCCGGCCACGACCAGCGATTCGCCGAGCCCCAGCACGGCGGCCGTCACGGCGTCGCGAGACAGCGGGGCGTCGCGGGGCGCGAGGAGCGCCTCCGTACAGTAGCGGAAGCGTTCGTCGATCTCGTCGTGCTCGAGGGAGAACGGCGGCAGGCCATGGGGCGGCGCTTCAATGGGCACCCAAGCGGTCTCGCGGCCGCGCAGCGACTCGATGATGCCTTCGAGGAAGTAGACGAAGCCCTGACCGCCGGCATCGACCACGTGATGGCGGGCCAGAACCTCGAGCTGGCGCGGCGTGTCGGCGAGAGCCTCGCGAGCGGCAACGAGGCCGCCGTGCATCATCTCGGTGAAGTCCTCCTCGCCGGAACGGCGGCCCAGCTCGTGTGACCACGCCTTCAGCACCGAGAGGATGGTGCCCTCGCGCGGATCCTGCAAGGCCGTGTACGCCGACTCCGTGCCCAGACGGGCCGCATCGGCGAACTGCGGGCCGTCCACGTGGCTGCGGCGCTCCATGCCGCCGGCCAGACCGTGCAGGAACTGGGCGAAGATGGCGCCTGAGTTGCCGCGGGCGCCGTCGAGGGCGCCGTCCGCGGCCACGCGGGCGGCGGCGCCGACGCCGTCGGGTGAGGCGCCGCCGAGCCGCGCCGCAGCCGCCTTGAGGGTCGCGGCCAGATTGGCGCCTGTGTCGGCGTCGCGCACCGGGAACACGTTGATGCGGTTGAGGCTCTCCTGCTCGCGCACCACAGCGAGCGCGCCGGCGCGCAGCACCCGCGAGAACGCCGGACCGTTCAGCGTGCGGACCATGCCCTGACGTCACCTTTCGTGTCGGGTGCCTTGCCTCGGCAAGTCTACCGGTTCTGCGGGATCCCGGGTACGACTCTCCGCCGGCGCGGACGGCGCCGGGGGTGCAGCCTCAGCCGAGCGCCGGACCCACCTTCTTGAGCGCCTTGCGAGCCGCCTCGGCGACGGCCTTGTCCGGGTCGCCGAGGGCCTTGCGCAATGTGTCCGCTGCGGACGCGTCGCCGATCTTGCCCAGCGCTTCGACGATGATCATGCGCAGCAGCGAGTCGGGATTGTGCATCGCGACGCAGAGCGGCTTGACGGCCACCGGATCGCCCATGATGCCCAGCACGTAGGCCGCGTCCTGGCGCCGGTGCAGGTGGCCCTGCTGGACGATGAAGATGAGCCGGTCGCGGGCCGGTTCGCCGATGATGACGAGCGCGTCGCGGGCCGTGTCCAGCTGCACGAGGTTCTTGGTCTGCAAGCGCTGTACGATGCTGTCGAGAAACCCGGTGAGGGCGCGACGTGCATCGGCGGCCACGGCCGGGTCCTTCTTGTACCCGGCCGCCCGCACGAGGCGATCGATCTTGCCCTCAGCCTCGAGCTTGGCGACGTCGGGAGGTCCGAACAATCCCACTGGTGACTCCTTGCGCGAGAGCGAGCGCCCCAGCGGCGCTCGCGGCACAGTCTACCGCAGCACGCGGTTCGCCACATCGAGCAGGCGCGCCGGCAGGTCACGATAGGCGCTCACCCGAAACACGTCCCCGTGCCCGGCGTCAGCGAGCCGGCGGCAGAGCTCGGGGTTCATCTTGTAGTCCTCGGTGAGCAGTACGTGAAGGTGCGGGAAGCGGTGCGCCAGGGGCAGCGGGTCACCGCCGGCGGTCACCACCCCGTCGGTGATCAGCAGGCCGCTACGCCGCGGGTTACGGCCGCGCTCCAGCTCGGCGGCGCCGAGCTCCAGCGCGGCGGCGATGTTCGTGTAGCCGCGCACCGGCTGGTCGAGCATGCGGCGCACGACCTCCTCCGCCGGATCGGCGACCTCGAGGCGGGTGACCGCCTCGGCCTTGTCCTCGAAGACGACGACGGCCAGGTCCTCGGGCTTCAGCTTGAGCGCGAGCACGGCGGCGGCAACGGCGGCGATGGCCATGTTCTCGCCCGACATGCTGAGCGACGTGTCGACCATCAGCACCACCTGATGGCGCCGCTCCGCGCGGCGCCGCACGACCCAGTCGCCGGGCTTGGGGTAGGGTTTGCCGAGCAGGTTCTCGAGGGTGGCCTCCACGTCGAGCTCGCCGGCGAACGGGTCGCGCAGGGGCTCGCGGACCACCTCGGTGGCGCCGCGCAGGGGGCCGACGAGGCCGGCGGCGCGAGCCAGCACGGAGCGCGCCGCGAGGCGCTCGGCGTAGTAGCGCAGGCCCGGGTCGGCGATGCGGCAGCCGCTGCGCGTGAGATTGACGGCTACCGTCCAGCCGTCGAGACCCGCGGCCGGCACGTCGTAACGCTCGGCGAGCGCGACCATGGGCGCGTCGCCGGCGGACGGCTCCGGCCGGCAGGCCGGCAGGCCCCGCACCTCCACGCGCCCGCCGCGTCGCAGGCGCGCCCCGCCGGGGGCGCTCAGGCTTTTGGGGAGGCCGCGGGGGCCAGAGCGACGTCGGGGTCTTCGCCGCGGTCGACGACCAGCTCGAAGAGCTCGTCGAGCGCGGTGGCAAAATCGGCGTCGATGTCGTCGCGCAGGTCGACGCGCGTCGTCAGCGCGGCTTCGGCCGCGCGGCGCAGCGTCTCGCGGTCCACGCTCCCACACGCCTCCCGGTTCGCGCTCCACAACTGCTCCGCGATGGCCACCGTGGCGATGGCGCCGCGCACCGAGGCGCCCTTGCGGAAGCGTGGGTGAAGGCGCGTGGCGCGCGTCAGGCTAACGGCCTTCTGCACGAGAGCCAGGTCGTCGCAGCCCGTCTCGGCGACCACGATGTCGCGCTCCTCGGCGGCCGGCTGATAGAGCAGGGCGAGATGCTCGAAGCGGTCGCGCAGGGCCTCCGAGAGGTGGCCGGTGCCGACGTACTCGACGGGGTTCTGCGTGGCCACTACCTGGAAGCCGGGGGCCGCGCGCACCTCACCGATGTGGGGCACCTGCAGGAGGCGCTCGTCGAGGGCCGGCAGCAGCACGTTCTGCACGCTCTCGGGCATGCGGTTGAGCTCGTTGACAAAGAGCACGCGGCCCTCGCGCATGACCTCCACGAGCGGCCCCGGGAAGAACGATTCTTCGCGGTACCCCTGCTGCAGCACGAGCGGCGGGTCGAACCAGCCGCTGAGCTTGCTCTCGGAGTAGCGGTCGTCGCCGTCGACGCGCACCGTGAGCCGGCCGAGGTGAGAGCAGACGGCGAGGGCGACGGTGGTCTTGCCCACGCCGACGGGGCCTTCGAGCAGCAGATGGCGGCCGGCGCCGAGCACGGCGAGGGCCATGGCCAGCTCCGCCTCGCGGCCGACGATGCCGTGCTCGCGCTGGATCTTCTCGATGGGGGTCATGGGTCCGTCCTCAGCATCCGGGGTCTCGCCTCAGGGCTTCTCGCCTACTCGACGAGCACGAGCGCGACCAGATGATACGGGTCGGCCGTGCCGCGTACCACTGCGAGCGGCCACCCCGCGTTTCTGCTGGTGGTGAAGACGTCGCTGCCGCAGCCGGCCGCGCCGGGCCGCACTGACGCCCGGCAGTCGCACTCGTGCGGCCGGCCACAGGTCTCTGCGCGAGTACACGGCCGGCCGCCGGCAACGGCGAAAGCCTTGAAGCCGCCGTAGAGGCACTTCATGCGCACCCGTTCGGCGGTGACCACCTGCTACGGCGCGAGCACGACCGCGTCGCTCGCCCCGAGGGCGAGCGCCCGGGCGCACGACCCGTGAGTCTCGCGGCTCACCGCTGCACCTCGAAACACCCCCTTTGCGGCTGGATCTCATCGCGGCTGAGTCTAGCAGGCGCTGCGCGGCGGCAAGAGCGGGCGTCAGCGGCTGCAGCCGGGCCCCGCCGGCGGACGCCGGTGGCTACGGCCGGGCGACGGCACTGCCCACTGGCGGCGGGGATACACTCGCGCTCTGTGAAGCTCCCGCCGGACATCGGCCTGCCCACGGACGCCTGGTACCGGCTGCCGCTGCACGCCGCACTCGAGCGCATCGCCGCGCGCGCCGAGCTGGCGGGGATCTATTCGGCCGACGAGCACGACCTGCTCGCCGCGCAGAACCGCGAGGCGGCACTCGTCAGCGGCCTGCGGCTCACCGTGCGCGCGTCATCATCGAGGTCCTGGACGAGGCGGCGATCGCAGAAAGCGTCGAGTATCTCGAGCGGCGGGGGATCCTCGCGCCGAGCTGAGGCGCGTGGCGACGCTCAGCGCCGGAAGGCGAAGCCGAACCCCGGCACCTGCTCCACGGGCACGAGCGGGCTGCGCGGCACGCTAGCGTGGGCGTCGCCGTGGTAGTCGCGCGGGGCGACGTCGTTGGGCCCCGCGGGGTACAGCAGGCTGGCCAGCGCCTGGATCTGGTCGCGCCCCACGCCCAGCTCGAACTGGCCGCCGCCGTACAGCTCCATGCCGGCGGCCTGGGCGCGCTCGACGCAGTCCAGCAGCTCGCGCACGCTGCCGAACCGCGACGGCTTGATGTTGAGGTAGCGCAGCCGCAGAGGACGCCCCGCGAAAGCCCGCTCCTCGGTCGCTTCGACCTCTGCCCACGAGTGGATCGGAGCGTCGAAGCTGAAGCGGCTCTCCTCTCCGTCCAGCGCGTCACGCGCGGGGCCTGCGAGCGCCGGGTCCTCGAGGATCGCGTCGGGGAAGGCCGCCGCGGCAGCCCGGTACTGCGCCGGGTCGGGCGGGTTGTCAACCGGCGAGCCTTCGTAGAACGCCTTGAAGTCGAGCACGCGCACGCGGCCGGTGGAGGCCATGCGCGTCATCGACTCCGCATCCCACTCGGGCGTCGGGTCGAGCTTGAACTCGAGCGCCGGGTCCACTGCCAACCAAGGGGTGATGTCGAGGCGCGTGGAGACGGCGAAGCGCAGCGGGCGATACTCGCGGCCGAGCGCCGCGCCCAAGCTCTGGCCTCGCTGCCGCAGGGCCAGATCCAGCGCGGCGCTCTCAAACGCCCAGCGCCGGTAGTTGCGAAAGAACTCCTGCTGCGGCGGCCTGTCCGGGAACAGGTCGAGGCCGCCGAGATGCCGGGAGAAGCCGTCCAGCCTCCACGAACCTGCCAGCGGCAGCGCCGCCGGGTAGTCGTCGTGGTCCTCCGCGGCGTAGGTCACGTCTTCCCCGCGGCCCTCATGGCCGCCGCCGCGAAACACCACGGTCGTCGTGACGCGGCGGAAACCGCTCGAGACGTCCAGTTCTTTGCCCTCGAGCTGATACCCGTCGATGCGCAGCGGCAGACCGGCGAGAAGCCTGTAGGTGCGGCCAAACTGTTTGCGTGCTGAACTATTCATAGCGCCACCCGACCCGAAGGCAACGGCACTCAAGCGCTTAGGCCGCCGGCGGCGCGGGCCGCGACCGTCTGCCATACTTGGGTCCCGTGCCCCCACCCCACGACAGCGGCATCTCCAGCAGCGCCTACTCGGAGCTGTTCCTGCCCGTGGCGCTCGAGCGCATCGCCGCCGTCGCACCGTCCGCCGAAGTCCGGTCCTTCGGCCTGCACACGCTCCTCAGCCCGCGCAACCGGCGCGCCGTGCTGGCCTCCGGGCTGCCGTGCTCCGTACACGGGCCGTTCGGCTACACGGGCCTCGGCGACCCGTCCGAGGCGGCGCGCCTCGAGGCGCTCGACGAGCACCGCCGGCACTTCGCAGC
>JAPLCM010000084.1 GCA_026392275.1 Actinomycetota bacterium
GCCCTTGACGAAGGCATGCTGGCCGTCGCCCTCGACGTGGACCACCGACATGCGCTTGCGCACACTCTCGAAGGGCAGCTCGTAGATCTTCGGCCGTTCGATCAGCTCCGCCTGCAGGTCGAAGCCGGCCTTCTGTGCGGCGACCAGCAGGCAGCCTTCGGTAGCGTCGCCGATCACTCGCCAGCCGTCATCCTCTTTGGGAGCCAGGACCTTGGCGTCGTTGCAGAACGTCATGGCGCGCAGCAGGGGCTCGAGCCGGCGCTGCGCCTCGGCCTTCGGCAGTGTCGTGTCGCCGACCACGAAGTCGCCCACGGGCGCGTAGCCAGCGCCCGTGACCTCGACGTCGTCGCCGTCGGCCCAGATGACCTTGAGCGTCATCTCGGCTTTGGTGAGCGTGCCGGTCTTGTCGGTGGCGATCACGTTGGTGGAGCCAAGAGTCTCGACGCCAGCGAGGCTCTTGATGAGCGCCTTCGCCTTGGCCATGCGCTGCACGCCGACCGACAAGGCGACCGACAGGGTGGCAGGCAGACCCTCGGGGACGAGCGCGACCATGACGCCGAGGGCGAACAGCAGGGCGCCGACCCAGTCGAGCCCGAGGATCTTACCCATGAAGAACAGCGCGATACCGCAGACCATGGCGATGATCGAGACCGTCTGCGCCATGCGGTCGATCTCGCGCATGAGCGGAGACTTCTCCTCCGCGACTCCGGCCGTGAGGGAGTAGATGCGCCCGAACTCGGTCTTGAGCCCGGTGGCGAAGACGACGGCGCGGCCGGTGCCCGAGGCCACACTGGTGCCCATGAACACGAGGTTGGGCATGTTGATCGTCGCCAACTCCTCCTCGACGATGGCGTCGGCCGTCTTGCGCACTGCGTCCGACTCGCCGGTCAGGGAGATGTTGTTGGTCGAGAGCTCGTACTGACGCACGACGCGCGCGTCGGCGCTGATACTGCTGCCCTCCTCCAGGACGATGATGTCGCCGGGCACCAGATCGGCTGCGGCGACGATCGTCACGTCGCCGTCACGGACGACCTTTGCATTGGCCGGCACCAGCTTCTGCAGTGCCTCCGTGGCCTTCTCGGCGCGGTACTCCTGGAAGAACCCGATGGTCGCGTTGAGGAGCACGACCCCGAGGATCGCGATGGTGACGTTGATGTTGTCCTGTCGGCCGGCGCCGGTGGACAGCACGGCGGCGATGAACACGAGGACCGCCGCCACCTCAAGCATGATCGCGAAGAGGCTGGTGAACTGGTCGAGGAACTTGAAGAGGCGTGCGAACGCGTCGTCTTCGCTGAGACCCTTCGGCGAGGTGCCCAAGGCGTCATGGACGCGCTCTTCAGGGAGCGCCCAGATGTCGGTCGTGGGTGGCATCAAGATGGTCTACCGAATCGGTGGTGAACGAGTTCGCTCCGGGCAGTGTACTCCCGTCCGGGGCGGGCGGTGCAAGCCGTGTGGCTCCGCCCGCGCCTCACCATCAAGAGCCCGTAAAGAAGGCGATTTGCAGCATAAAGACTTCGCAAAGCTGGGGAGCCCAGCGCGCCGGCCCGCGGATCTTCCTTGGCCGCGCCGCGCCGGCTCTTCACTCCTCCATCTGGATCGGCAGGGCCTTGCTCGGATCGGCGACCACCAGCACGTCGACGTGGTCGATCTCACGTATGATCCGGGCGATGAGGGAGCCGCGCACTATCTCGTCCATGCGTGAGCGCCGCGACTGGCCCATCACGATGAAGGTCGCGCGCTTCTCGCGCGCGAAGCGGAGTATCTCGTCGCCGGTGGAGTCGGCATGGAGCTCCTCGGCCTCGCCGCCGAGCTCCCTGGCGAGTTCGAAGAGGCTGTTGACCTGCCGCCGGCCCGATCCGCCGAGCTGGCCGGGCGTGCGCACATAGACGACCCAGAACCTGCCTTGGAAGCGCTTGGCGAGGCGATGGCCGCGACGCACGAGCTTAGCGGCGATGGGACTGGGGCGCACGCAGACGACGATCCGCTCCTCCGTAGCCCATGGGTGCACCGCTTCGTCCCCGGCGATCATGCGTTCCAGGCTGTCGTCCACCTCCTCCGCCGTCTTGCGCAGGGCCAGCTCACGGAGGGCGACCAGGTTACCTCGCTTGAAGAAGTTGGCCAATGCGCCGGGAATCTTGTCGAGGTCGTACACCACGCCGCGTTTCAGGCGGTTGAGCAGGGCGTTGGTGGTCAGGTCGACGAGTACGACCTCATCGGCTTCATCGAGCACCGCGTCGGGTAGCGTCTCCTGCACACGTACTCCGGTGATCTCGAACACGGTGTCGTTCAAGCTCTGGAAGTGCTGGATGTTGACCGTCGTGATCACGCTGATGCCGCCGGCGAGGATCTCCTCGACGCTCTGCCAGCGCTTCTCGTGGGTCGTGCCGGGTACGTTGGTGTGCGCCATCTCGTCGATCAGGACCCACTGCGGACGGCGAGCCACGACCGCTGCGGTGTCGAGCTCTTCGAACGCTTTGCCGCGATACTCGAGGTGCTTGAGCGGCACCTGCTCCAGACCGGCGACCAGCTCGGCGGTCTCGGCTCGACCGTGCGTCTCCACGAAGCCGATCACAAGGTCCTCGCCGCGTGACACGCGGCGGTGCGCCTCGGCGAGCATGCTGAAGGTCTTGCCCACGCCCGGCGCGTACCCGAGGAAGACTTTGAGCTGCCCGCGTTTGCGGAGCGTGCGCAGGGAGTAGACCTCGCCGGCCGTTTCGTCGGCGGCCATCACTTGCCTCCCCTCGGCTGCGCCGTATCGAGCGCCAGATTGAGCTTGAGGACGTTGACGCGCGGTTCGCCGAGAAAGCCAAGCGTGCGCCCGGCCGTGTTCTCGGCGACGAGGCGCAGGACGGCGCCTACGGACGTGCCGCGCGCCGCCGCCACCCGCGGCGCCTGGGCGCGGGCGTTGGCCACCGTGATGTGTGGGTCGAGCCCGCTGCCTGACGTCGTCACCATGTCCACGGGGACGGCGCCGAAGCGCAGGCCCGGGTCCCGGGCGATCTGCCTGCGGACGTCCGCCTGCACCCGGTCCACCAGGATACGACTGGTCGGCCCGAGGTTGGATGCGGACGAGGCCATCGCATCGTAGCCGTCGCCGGCCGCCGAGGGCCGTGGGTGGAAGTACTTGGCTGCGGTGAAGCCCTGCGCGATGAGAGTGGAGCCGATCACCTTGTCGTTCACCATCACCAGGCTACCGTTGGCCGCGCCGGGGAGGAGCACCTGGGCCATCCCGGTGATTGCCAGCGGGTAGATGAGGCCGAGGAGGACCGCTGTGAGGATCGTCATACGGATCGCCGTGCCGAGGTAGCGTGTCATCCTCTCTCGTCCTTAGCTCGTGAGGCGGAGGGCCACGAGGATCATGTCGATGAGCTTGATCCCGATGAACGGGGCGATGACGCCGCCCAGCCCGTAGACGAGCAGGTTGTAGCGGAGGAGCGCTGCCGCCGGGAGCGGCCGGAACTTGACGCCACGCAAGGCCAGGGGGATCAGCAGCACGATGATGATGGCGTTGAAGATCACCGCCGCGAGGATGGCGCTGTCCGCAGAGTGCAGGCGCATGACGTTGAGCGCGGCGAGCTGGGGAAACGCCACCATGAACATCGCCGGGATAATGGCGAAGTACTTGGCCACGTCGTTGGCTACGCTGAACGTCGTCAGTGCGCCGCGCGTGATGAGCAACTGCTTGCCGATCTCCACGATCTCGATGAGCTTGGTGGGGTTGGAGTCGAGATCGACCATGTTGCCCGCCTCCTTCGCGGCCATGGTGCCGGTGTTCATGGCGACGCCCACGTCCGCCTGCGCCAGCGCCGGCGCGTCGTTGGTGCCGTCTCCGGTCATGGCCACGAGCTTGCCTTGCTGCTGCTCGCGCTTGATCAGCTCCATCTTCGCCTCAGGAGTGGCCTGGGCCAAGAAGTCGTCCACTCCGGCTTCCTTCGCGATCACCGCGGCGGTGAGCGGGTTGTCGCCGGTGATCATCACCGTACGGATGCCCATCGCACGCATCTGGTCGAACCGCTCACGGATGCCGCCCTTGACAATGTCCTTGAGGTGGATGACCCCCAAGGCGCGGTCGTCACGCGCGACGGCGAGAGGGGTGCCGCCCTGGCTCGAGACGTCCTGCATCGCCTTCTCGAGCTCCGGCGGCACCTCGCCACCCTGCTGCCGGATCCATGCGACGACCGCGTCTCCGGCCCCTTTGCGAATGGCGTGGCCGTCGATGTCGATACCACTCATGCGCGTCTGTGCGGTGAACTCGATGAAGTGCGCGTGCTCAGGATCGAGGTGGCGCCCGCGGATGCCGAAGTCCTTGGCCAGCACGACGATGGAGCGGCCCTCGGGCGTCTCGTCGGCGAGAGAGGCGAGCTGAGCAGCGTCGGCGAGCTCCTCCGCCGTCACACTCGGCATCGGGATGAATTCCGACGCCTGACGGTTTCCCAGGGTGATGGTGCCGGTCTTGTCGAGCAGCAGTGTGTTCACGTCGCCGGCCGCCTCCACGGCGCGGCCCGACATCGCCAACACGTTGTGGCGTACCAGGCGGTCCATGCCGGCGATGCCGATCGCCGAGAGCAGGCCGCCGATGGTCGTCGGGATGAGGCATACAAGCAGGGCGATAAGCACGGTCACCGACACCGCTGCATGACTGTAGACGGCGAAGGGCTCGAGCGTCACGATCACGACAAGGAAGATGATGGTGAGCCCGGCGATGAGGATGTTGAGCGCGATCTCGTTGGGCGTCTTCTGGCGTTCGGCGCCCTCGACGAGGGCGATCATTCGGTCAAGGAACGTCTGCCCGGGGTCGGAGGTGATCCGCACCTTGATCCGGTCGGAAAGGACGCGAGTGCCGCCGGTGACGGCGCTGCGGTCGCCGCCGCTCTCGCGGATGACCGGCGCCGACTCGCCGGTGATCGCCGACTCGTCCACGGAGGCAATACCCTCGATGACGTCGCCGTCGCCCGGGATGGTCTCACCGGCCGAGACGACCACGACGTCGCCCTTGCGCAGCTCGCCGGCCGGGACCTGCCTGATCGCACCGTCGGTCTCGACGCTGGCGAGCGTCTCGGTCTTGGTCTTGCGAAGCGCGTCCGCCTGCGCCTTGCCGCGACCCTCGGCCATCGCTGTCGCGAAGTTGGCGAACAGCACGGTGAACCAGAGCCATCCGCTCACCATGCCGACGAAGGCGGTGTCGGTGCGCCCGCCGACTAGGCCGAGGACGAAGTAGACCGTGGTGATCACGCTGCCGACCTCCACGACGAGCATCACCGGGTTGCGGGCTACCGCGCGCGGGTCGAGCTTCGCGAAGGAGCCGCCGATCGCAGGCCCGATGAGCTGGCCCATCGACGCCTTGCCGCGCCGGGTGCTGTGCTGCTGAGCGCGCTGTTCTTTCATGACGTCACACCGCTCACGAGAAGAGCCTGCCGGCGTTCATGAGGAAATGCTCCACGATCGGCCCGAGGGCGAACGAGGGGAAGTACGTGAGGGCGCCGACGATGAGGATCACGCCGACGACGAGCACGACGAAGATCGGGCCCGTCGTGGGGAACGTCCCGCTCGATGCCGGCACCGCCTTCTTCGCGCCGAGTGAGCTGGCCAGCATGAGGCACGGGATGATGAAGAAGAAACGGCCCCACATCATGACGAGTCCGCCGGCGGTCGCCCAGAACTTGCCGCTGGCGGTGAGACCGGCAAAGGCGCTGCCGTTGTTGCCGGTCTGGGAGATGGCCGCGTAGAGGATCTCGGAGAGGCCGTGTGGCCCGTGGTTGAGCACCGCGTCCTTGCCGGCGGGGAGCACGGCCGCCACGGCGGCGAGGCCCAGCGACGCGACGCAGAAGTAGAGGATCGCGAGGACAGCGAGCTTCATCTCGCGACCCTCGATCTTCTTGCCCAGATACTCCGGCGTGCGGCCGACCATGAGGCCGGCGATGAACACCGCCAGGACCGCGAACACCAGCAGGCCCATGATGCCGACGCCGACGCCGCCGAAGACCACCTCGCCGAGCGCGATGTTCAGCATCGCCATGCCGCCGGCCAGGGGAGTCAGGCTGTCATGGGAGCTGTTGACCGCGCCGCTCGAGGTATCGGTGGTGATGGTGGCCCAGAGGACGGAGCCACCGATGCCGTTGCGTACTTCTTTGCCTTCCAGATTGCCGCCCGACTGTGTCGCCGTGGCGGCCTGCGTGACCCCGGCCCTGGCGAAGTTCGGGTTGCCGCGCTGCTCGCTCACGAACATCAAGCTCATGCTCATCACGAGCAGCACCATCGCCGCGGCGAACAGCGCCCAGCCCTGACGCTGGTTTCCGGCGAACCGCCCGAACATGTAGGTGAAGCCAACGGGGATCGCGAGCATTGCGAGCATCTCGACGAAGTTGGTCAGAGGTGTGGGGTTCTCGAACGGGTGCGCAGAGTTGGCGTTGAAGGAGCCGCCTCCGTTGGTGCCGAGCTCCTTGATGATCTCCTGCGAAGCGAAGGGCCCTTGAGCGATCGTCTGCGTGACGCCCTCGACGGTGACGGCGCGCGTGGGGCCGCTGAAATTCTGCACGACGCCCTGCGAGACGAGGAAGAGTGCCCCGACGATGGAGATCGGGAGCAGGATGTAGAGGAAGCTACGCGTAAGGTCGACCCAGAAGTTGCCGAGCCGGCGAGCGGAACGGCGCGTGAGGCCGCGGATAAAGGCCGCTGCGACGGCCATGCCCAGAGCAGCCGAGACGAAATTCTCGCGCGCCAGGGCGAGCATCTGCGTGAGGTAGCTCACCGCCGTCTCCGGCACGTACACCTGCCAGTTGGTGTTGGTGGCGAAACTCACGGCGGTGTTGAAGGCGACCCACGGACTCATGCCCGGGACGTGCGCCGGGTTCAGCGGCAGGTGGCCCTGCAAGCGCAGGACCACATAGATCAACAGGAGCGCAACGAGGTTGAAGACGATCATCGAGACAGCGTAGCCGGCCACGCCCATCTCTCGCGTCTCGTCGACGCCGCACAGGCGGTAGACGAGACGCTCGATTGGGCGCAGCACGGCGTGCAGGAAGGTGCGCTCGCCGCGATAGACGTGCGCCATGTAGATGCCTAGTGGCTTCACGATGAGCGTGACGAGCACGAGGAAGACGACGATCTGCAGGATGCTCCACGACATCTGGTCTCGGCTCCGCCGTCAGAACTTCTCGGGCCACAGCAGCGCGTACAGCAGGTACGCAAAGAGAGCCGCCGCAACAAGAAGAAGAATCGCTGATGTCGCGCCCACGGGGTGTCCTACAGCTTGGACGCGACCCGCGCGTAGGCGATGGCCGCCGCGAAGGAGACGAGGATCAGCAAGATGAAGACGACGTCGCCCATGGTCTCAGCACGCGTCGACGTGGTCAGGGGTGGGCGCGAACGCCGGGCGCCATCGCCGAAGCTGAGGCGTCGGCGTGCCGACGCCACTGGGTCGACCTGCCCGATTCCCATTCACAGCGCCGAGCTGCCTCGAGGCGGCGCAGCTCGCGCCTCTCCAGGACGATCAGAACAAGGAGGTAGATGAGGCAGGCCAGAGCCACGAGCGGGGCTGCGATGGCCACGAACTCCACGACGATCTCTTCGAGCATCAGGACCATGATCTGCCTCCTCGCACGTGTCGAAGCCGACTGCTGACGGCCGGTCCTGATTGGAGGCTACCCGCGAGGGTCTAAAGGCTGAGTGAACGGGTGCCGGCGCCGGCTAAAGAGTTCGCAAAGGGCTCGTGCCCGAGCGGGTCTTCAGTGGTCGTTGGGCTCCGCGGCTGCGAAACGGAAGCCCACCCCGGGCTCGGTGATGATGTAGCGGGGCCCGCCGGGATGCGCTTCGACCTTCTTGCGCAGATTGCTCACATGCACGCGGAGCGTCTGTGCGTCCTCGACCCATTCTGGCCCCCACACGTGCTCGAGGATCATCCGTTGGGTCACCACAAGGCCGGCGTTCCGTGCGAGAAAGGCGAGGATGTCGAACTCCGTCGGCGTGAGGGCGATCTCGTTGCCGGCCCTCTTGACGCGGCGGCGGGCGATGTCGATCTCGAGCTCGCCGGAGGTGATGACCGGCGGCGGCGAGGTGAGGTCCGCGGCCCGGCGAAGAAGCGCACGGATACGGGCCAGCAGCTCGCCGGCCGAGAAGGGCTTGGTGAGGTAATCGTCCGCGCCTTCGTCGAGGGCGACGATCTTGTCGGCCTCGTTGGCGCGCACCGAGAGGATGAGGATGGGTGCCGACGACCAGGTGCGCAGTTCGCGGCAGACTTCGATGCCGCTGCGGTCGGGCAGCGCCAGATCGAGGATCACCAGGTCGGGCGGCGCGTCTATGGCCTTGATGAGGGCCTCCCCGCCGGTCGTCGCCATCTCGAGCGTATAGCCCCGCGTCGAGAGGATCGACTTGAGCGCCCGCCGGATCTGCTCCTCATCGTCGACGACGAGGATGCGCGTCGGCCTCTCCGGCACCGTCATGCTGTGTCCTCCCTCTCGCTCGACTCGTCGCCCCCGTCGCTGGGCAGCGTGATCACGAAACGCGCTCCATGGGGGGACACGTTCTCGATGCGGATGGTCCCGCCGTGGCTGCGCACGATCTCGCGGGCGATTGCCAGGCCGAGGCCCGTGCCAGAAGGTGCGTGCCCTCCGCTGCGCTGCCCGCGATAGAACTTCTCGAACACCGCCTCCTGTTCGTCGCGAGGCACACCGGGTCCTTGGTCCTCGACCCACAGGCGGACGCCCTGGTTCCAGCCGCGTGCGCCGATGGTCACCGGGCTCTCGTCGGCGTAGAGGAGGGCGTTCTCGAGGAGATTGTGGATGGCGCGGGTCAGCTGCACGAAGTCGACGTCGACGACCGGCGAGTCATCGGGCAAATCCAGGCGCACACGCTTGCGCAAGTGCGCGGGGAGAGGATCGATGGCGTCCGCCACGATGTCGCTCAGCTCGTAGAGCTCACGGCGCGGTTCCCACGCGTGCGCCTCGAGGCGCGACAGCTCCAGCAGAGCGCTGATGCTGTTGTTGAGGCGCGCGACATCGGCCACGATGGCGCGCAGCTCGTCGCGCACGCTCTGCTCATCCCAGTCGACGTCGCTCTCGAGCAGGTTGCTCACCGTCGCAGTGAGCGCCGCCAGGGGGGTCTTGAGCTCGTGCGACACGGAAGACAGAAGGCTGGCCTTGAGCTCGTCGGCCTCGTGCTCGGCGGCGGCCTTCGTGGCGACTGTCTGGAGCCTCTCGCGCTCGAGAAATGCGCCGACGAGATTGCCGAGCGAGGTGACCAGGCGCGCGTCGCCGACGGAGTAGGGCCGCCCGTCTGCGCGCGCTTGCACGGTCAGCACGCCGGCGACGCCGGACGGGCTATGGACCGGTACGTACAGTCCCCCGTCGCCTGCCGCCGGTGAGACCTTGACCACTGCGCCTCGAGCTTCCGCCGCCTCGTCATCGCGGACTGTCCGGCGAGCGCGCTCGGCGAGGGCGGGGTCGGGACAGTCGCCGTCAGGCGTCTTGCAGTATGACTGAAGGTCATCGTCGTCGAGCACGAACAGCGTCGCCGAGCCGGCGCCAAGCACCTCGGCGACTTCACTGAGACAGCTCTCGGCCATGTGGGAGATCGAGGTCTGCGAGACGACCGCGGCGCTGAGGCGGTTGAGGGCCGCGGTCTCCTGCTCTCGCGCCAGCGCTCGAGCCTCGCGTTCGCGCAGGCGCCCCGCCTGGAGGCCGACGAGCAGGCCGACGACGAGGAATACGACCAGCGCGAGCCAGTCTTGTGAGTCATGCACGCGCAGCGTGTGGTAGGGCGGCAAGAAGAAGAAGTTCCAGGCGAAGAAGGCGAGCACTGCGGTGAGGAGGCCCGGGCCTGTCCCAGCCACGCTCGCGACGAGCAGGATGATGAGCAGATAGAGCAAGGCCCACTGGCCCTTGGCGAAGGAGTCTCTTCCGGGCAGAAAGACGGCCGTCGAGAGGGCGATGGCGACGACGGCGACTGGATAGCCATGTCGCGCGACGACGACGCTGAGGCGTGCGATCATGAGGGCATCCTAGCGCGGACGCGGGTGGCCGGGTAGGGCCGAGAGATCTGGTCGGTGTTCGGCGCGGTCCGGGATGGGGTCAGCCGGACCGTGACCATCCACAAGTCTTACGGGGGTACCGGCAAGCGTTTGGGGTGCCGCACGCGCCCATGGCGAGTGCCACCTCGCCCGTCAGAGGTTCGAGCGCGAGGAACTCGCGTGGTCCCACGCGTGCTGGCGCGGCGTCTGCCGTCGGGCCCTCCGCGCGTATCGGCGCGAGCGCCACTCGCCGATGATCGCCGTCAGGATGTAGGCGAAGACGAAAGCGCTGATCATGATCGCGACGATCACGATCACATCGATCGCCATTACCCCGGGTACGAACATCATCGACCTCCACGGATTGTCGGCGCCACGCCTGATATGGCGACCCACTTGGAAGGTACCCGGAGCGCCGTTAAGGGCCCGTGAACCAGGGCCGCCGCGCCAATAAGAATCCGCTAAGGCCGCATTCGCCTCTACCTGCGAGAGTCCGCCGTCACGCACGCGGTGACGCGCTGCGCCCCCTACCGCCGCCAGTAGGCCGGCGTGAAGACGATCATGAGCGTGACGAGCTCGAGCCGCCCGGCGAGCATGTCGAACGTGAGCACCAGTTTGGCGACCGGGTGCACCCAGAGGAAGTTGTCGTAGGGCCCGACGTCGGCCAGCCCCGGGCCGACGCCTCCCATCGCCGTGGCGACCGCCGACAGAGCGGTGGGGAAGTTCATTCCCGTCAGCGACACGATGCCTGCGGAGACCACGTAGACCATCAAGTACAGGCCCATGAACGCAGAGACGGAGCGCATCATGCTGCCCGTCACGGGCTGGCCGTTCAGGCGCGGCGTGGTCACGGCGTGCGGGTGCACCGTCCGGAAGAACTCGTGCACGGCCTGCTTCCCAAAGAGCAGCACGCGGATCGCCTTCATCGCTCCGGCCGTCGAGCCGGCGCAGCCGCCCATTAACAGCAACATGAAGAGGATGAACTGCGCCAGCGGCTGCCATTTCTCGTAATCTGCGGTCACGAACCCGGTGGTCGAGGCGAGCGAAACGACCGTGAAGAATGCGTCGCGGATGGCCTGGTTGGCCGACACGGCGGACGTCGCCCACACGAGTACGGCGATGACGAGGCTGGAGCCGACCAGCACAGCTGTGTAGAAACGCCACTCAGCGTCCTTCAACCAGCGGCCCGGCTTGCCGATGATGACCATCCAGTATAGAGAGAAGTTCGTCGAGGCCAACCAGAGGAAGAGGACGATCACCCACTCGATGTAGGCGCTGTGCCACCAGGCGATGCTCGTGTTCTTGGTCGAGAAGCCCCCCGTGCCGATGGCGGCGAACATCTGGCAGACGGCGTCAAACCAGGTCATCCCGCCGAGCAGAAGGAGCAGAGTGAGCGACACCGAGAGGGCGAGGTAGATCATGAAGAGGATGCGCGCCGTGCTGCTGATGCGCGGGCGCAGGCGGTCGACCTCGAGCCCGGGCGCCTCAGCCTGGTAGAGCTTCATGGCGCCGACACCCATCAGAGGGAACACCGCGACGTAGAGCACAAGGAACCCCATGGCGCCCAGCCAGTGGGTGAAGCTGCGCCAGAAGAGGATGCCCATGGGCAGCGCCTCGACGTCGGCGATGACGCTCGACCCCGTGCCCGAGAACCCGCTGACCGTCTCGAACCAGGCGTTGACGGGGCTCAGGATGCCGTCGAAAACGAACGGCAGCGAGCCGATCAGGCAGACCAGGAGCCAGCCGAGCGCCACCACGGCGAAGCCCTCGCGGCGCGTGAGGTTCGTGAGCTCGGTGCGGAAGAGGAAGTAGCCGATCGTCCCCGTGGCAGCGCCGATGAACATCGTCGTCGCGAACGCGCCGACCGTGTGAGGCTCCCCGTAGCCGGCCGCGATCGCCAGCGGCACCACCATGCTCGCGGTGGCGCCGAGGAGGAGCGTGCTGAGTAGATACGCGACGCGGCGCAGGCCCTCCAGGTCGGTGCGATGGATGCCTGCGATGTTGGGGATCAGGAGCGGCTGTGCCATCGCCGGTTCCGGACTCTCAGCTCGGGGTCAGCAGACGCTGCAGTCGGGGAAGCAGCGCCGGGCGCGCAAAGAGCACGACACGATCACCCTCTTCGACGACGGTCGCGCTGTCGGGGATGATCACCTCGTCGTCGCGCACGACGGCGCCGACCAGGGACCCGTGCGGCATGTGGAGAAGCGCCAGGGGCAGGCCGACGATGCCGGCACCCTTGACGGCGACGAACTCGATGCCCTCCACGAGCTCTTCGCGCAGCGTACTCACTGAGATGACCTGACCCTGGCGGGACAACTGCAAGATGGGATTCAGCGCCGAGAGCAGCGGGCTCAGGACGATATCGACGCCGATGGTAGAGGCGAACGGCATGTACTCAGGGGTGTCGATGAGGGCCGCAACGCGGCGCGCCCCCAGACGTCTGGCCAGAAGGGCGGCGAAGATGTTGTCTGTCTCGTTGCCCAGCGCCGCGACGAACATCTCGGCGCGCTGCACGCCCTCGTCCTTGAGCAGACGCTCGTCCATGCCGTCGCCGTTCAGTACGAGCGTGTCGTCAAGCAGTGACGCGATCTCTTCACAGACCGCCGGGTCGCGCTCGATGATCTTGGTGTGCACGCCGTCCGCAGCCAGGCGACGCGCGATGGACACGCCCTCCCAGCCGCCTCCGACGATGACGACGTTGCGTGTGCGCGCCCAGCGCTTGCCGAGCCGCGTCATCGCCCTGCGCACGGAGGGCCGGTCGGCGACCAGGAACAGGGTGTCGCCGGCCATCAGGCGGATGTCGGCGGAGGGGGCGCTCACCAGCTCCCCCCGGTACACGCCGGCGACGAGGAGTTTCTCGCCGGCGCGCCGGGTCAGGTCCTTGATCGGCTTGCCGATCATCGGCGAATCGGCATCGATCTCCACTCCCACGGCTTTGACGCGGCCGCCGGCGAACTCCAGGACGTCCGTGGCGCCCGGCGTGCTCGCCAGCACGGCCACAGCGTGAGCGACCTCCTCTTCGGGGCTGATCACGAGGTCGATGCTCAGCGAGCTCTTGTCGATGATCCCCTTTGCGCCGAGATAGGCCGGGTCGTGCAGACGGGCCACGCGCACGATCTTCCGGGCGACGGTCTCGGCGATGAGGCAGGCGACGATGTTGGTCTCGTCGCTGCCCGTGACGGCCACGAGGATGTCGGCGGATCGCAGGCCAGCCTCGAGGAGGATCGAGGGCGTACTGCCCTTGCCCACCACGGCGCCGACGTCGATCTCGTCCTGGGCGCGGCGCAGTGCCTCCGCGTCGTCGCCCACCAGGACGACGTCGTGACGTTCTTCGGAGAGCTTCCTGGCGACGTAGAAGCCGAGCGTACCGGTCCCCACGACGATGATCTTCACAGCCGACCGCCCCCCCGGTTCCGCACGACGCCCGTCACTCGGCGATGATGTCGATACTGGCCTGCGCCTGGACGTCTTCGGGTCTCCGGCTGGGCAGGAAGCTGCGGATGAGGTCCGTCTCCCTGCCCGGCGCCAGCAGACAGAGGACCTGGTCGCCGGGCAGCAACACCTCGCTGCCGCGCGCCAGCAGGGCCGTGCCCTCCCGCAGGATGGCGGTCACGAGCACGCCGTCGGGAAGCCTGATGTCGTTGATCGCCACGTGGGCGGACGGCGAGTCGTCGCTCACCTCGATCTCGACGAGCTCTACGTTCTCACGCTTGAGCGAAAGCAGCGGCACGAACTGATGGGAGGGCAGCTCATGCTGGATCATCGAGATCATCATTGTGGCCGCACACACCGTGGCGTCGACGTCCAGAAGATCGAACGTCTGCTGATTGCGCGGGTTGTTCACGCGCGCCACGACCTTTGGCACGTTGTACTCCAGCTTGGCGAGCTGCGCGATGACGACGTTGTCCTCGTCGTCACCGGTGACCGCTACGACGAGGTCGCAGCGCACGACGCCGGCTTCCTCGAGGACCCACATCTCGGTGCCGTCGCCGAACAGAAGCCGCTCCTCGAGCTCCGGGCGTAGGAGGTCGTAGCGCGTGCGCCGCTGCTCGATGACGATGAACTCGTGACCCATATGAGTGAGGCTGCGGGCGACGTTGAGCCCCACCTTGCCCGCGCCGACGATGACCACGAACACGGCTTACTCCTCTCTCGCTGAGATCGGGCACGCATGCACTGCGTCCATCATCATGACGCGCGCCTCTTCCGTGGGGCAGACGGTGTGCACGCCCGCTCTGGCGAACACCCGGGCGCGCAACGGATCGTACACACGGGCGATGGCGCACGGCACCTCGAACGCGCGCCATGCAATGAGAGCGCAGACTACGTTGGTGTTGTCTCCGTCGGTGGCCGCCGCGAACGCATCGGCGCCCTCGATTCCCGCTTCACGGAGGATGTCCCAATCGAGGGCGGCGCCCACGATGCACTGCCCGGAAAACCCGGCTCCCAGAAGCCTGAAGGAGCTGGGGTCCTCGTCGACCACGACCACGTCGTGGCCCTCGACCACCAACTGCTTGGCCATGCTGGAGCCGACCCGCCCGCAACCGACGATGATCACGTACATGTCCCGCTTCACTTCCTCTCGACGTCTGCTCGGGACCCCTTCTCCGGGGCCGTCGCGACAAGCTCCGCCTCGATCTCCGCCGCCGAACCCTGCATCGGGTAGTCGCCGGGGACGAGGTTGACCAGGACCTCACCAGGAGCGTGGCGCAGTACATAGGTGACCGCATCTCCGAACAGGCGGCCGTCGACGCGCCGTTTCTTCACGGCGCCGACAATGACCACGTCGGCGTTCCATTCCTCCGCCGTGTCGACGATGGCCCGGCCGGACTGGCGCGCCGCGACCAGGTGGGGCCAGGCATCGACGCCGAACTCGCGGGCCACGGCCATAGCCGCGTCGAGCACCATCTTGCCGCGCCGCCGCTCGTCGGCCAGCGGCGCGTCGAGCGGCAGCTGCATCGGAATCTCGATCACGTGGACCACATCGATGGTCGCACCCTTGTCGGCCGCGAGCTGACACCCGAGCACCATCATCTCGTCGCTGAGCCGCGTGCCGTCGACCGGCACGAGGATCCTGTCGTAGTCGACATCCGAGAGCGCGGTCGAAGGGAGCCTGGTCTCTTGTGGCTGGCGCAGGAGCGGCTGCCGGACGCTGCGCCGATGGAGCACGTACAGCACAAGGCCAGCGGCCATCCAGGCGAAGCCGACGATGCGGCCGGCGGGATGGGTGGCCACCATGAGCGCCCAGATGAGAGCCGTCGCCACGGCGCCGAACACCGCAGGCAGCGGCAGTAACGCGCCGCGGAACCTGAGATTGAGGGGCACGACGAACGGACGCGCCAGCGCGGGCTCGCGGTAACGCAGGGCGATCACCGACAGGTGCGTCAGGGTGAACGCCACCATCGCTCCGAAGCCGAACAGTCCGAGCAGCAGCATGGGGTCCTTGGGAATGAGCAGGATGACTGCCGCGACGCCGAAGAGCACGATGCCGACGTAGGGGGTCATGCGCGAGGCGTTGACGCGCCCGAGCACGGCCGGCACCTGGTGGTGTCGGGCCAACGAGTAGATGATGCGCGCCGAGCCGCCGACGACCGCATTCGCCGCGAGGAGCAGAGCGATAGCGATGACGATGGCGACCCAGGGCCGCAGAACGGCCTTGAGCCACTCGAGGTCGTCGGGCAGGCTGGCGACGAGCCCCATGACCGGATTTTGGAGGTAGGCGCTACCCAGGAGCGTGCCGTACAGGCGCGTCGAAGGCTGCCCGCCGTCGCTGAAGACCTCGCCGGCGGGCTTCTGGGCGGGGATCACCTGGCCAGTTCCCCGCTGCTCGACAGGGACGACCACGGTGACGGTGTGGTCGCTGGCCAGCACGAACACCCCTTGTTCTTCGCCCGGGACCACCGGGACCGGCTGCGTGAGCCCGGTCGTCGCGTCGACAGGCACGGTGTTGGAGTCGACCGGCAGAGCCGAGAGGGCTACGACTCCCAGCCCCACGCTGAGGGCCACGATGAGCGGCATCACCACGTTGATGGCCTTCGGCACATCGCGGGCTGGGTGCATGGCACTCTCGGCGCGGCTCGAGATGGCGTCGAGGCCGATGAAGGCCGCAGCGGCGAGAGGCACGGCGTAGAGCAGGCGCCCCCAGGTCGGTACGCTCCCCAGGTCGATCTGCCCCCATACCACTCCCGGCTTCAGCAGCACGAAGAAGCCTACGACGATCAACAGCAGCAGGGTCGCCAGGCCGAGGACCGCCATGAGCGAGCTGAGGCGCACCGACTCCTGCAGGCCGAGCACGTTGAGGGCGACCAGCAGGGCAACGGCGCCGATGCCGATGAGGAACGCGTAGGGCCACTCCTGCAGCTGCGGCCAGATGACTCCCAGGTAGTACGGGACGAACGAGCAGGCAATGGCGACGAGAATGATCGAATCGAGGAGCAGAGCCCAGGCCGCGATGAAGCCGGTCATGGGGTCGAAAGCACGGCGCGCGAAGCTGGCGACGCCACTGGCCTCCGGCATGGCCGCCGATCCCTCCGCGTACGACCATGCGGTGACGATGAACACCAGGCCGACGACGAGGATCAGAAAGGGCGTGACACCGAGCGAGTAGAGGGCGATCCCGCCGAGCACGAAGTAGATCGACGTGCCGACGTAGCCGTAGGCCGTGCCGAAGAGACCACCGATCCCCACGACACGACTGAGTGCATCCTGCTGCCGCCTGTGTGCCACGCCCGTAGGCTCCTTGTCCCTTGTACCGCCGGTGCCCACCCGCCGATGCTCGCGCCACGCTAGCACCGCGAGCGCCGCCGCTCAAGGGAATCGCCCGCGGCGGCCCGGCTTGTTGCCGCATCCGCTGGCCGTGGCATAGGCTTGGGCGGCGGGGACGGCGGTGGCACGTCGACCGGTCGGCCCGCCTATGCCGGCGCGTCTCGAGCAGAGGATGGCAATGGAAGAGCAGCTTCAAGGCCTTCTGGACCGCATTCGCCACGAAGGCGTGGAGCGCGCTGAGGCCGAGGCCGCAGGCATCGTCGGCGAGGCGAAGGCGCGCGCCCGCCGGATCGTCGCCGAGGCGGAGGCCGACGCCGACGGGCTTCGTCGCGGCGCCGAGGCCGACGCCGAGGCGAGCCGGGAGCGCGGCGAGAAGGCCCTCGAACAAGCCGGCCGCGACTTCCTGCTGGCCCTGCAGAAGAGCATCGAGGCGATCCTCCGCGAGACCCTGCACGACACCGTGGCGACGGCGCTCACCCCGGACGTCGTCGCCGAAATGCTGGTGCGTCTCGCGGAAGCGTACGCCGCCCACGACATGAACGAGAGCCGCGTCGATGTGCTGCTGGCTCCGGAAGACCGCGAGGCCATTGTGGCGCTCGTGATGCGCAGGTACCGCGACCTCGTGAACCAGGGTCTCACCCTGCGCGCCGACGAGCGGCTTGACAAAGGCTTCAAGGTGTCGTTCGTCGACGACAAGCTGTACCACGACTTCAGCCTCTCGGCCCTCGCCGAGGCGCTCGCCCCCGTCCTCAAGCCCCCGCTCAATGCATGCGTCGCGCGGGCCGCCCGGGAGCAGGACTGAGTGGAGTACGTCTACCTGGTGGTGAGCCTGCCGCATCTCGACCTGGCGGGCGCCCCCCCATTCAGCTCCACAGAGCTCCTCCTCTCCTGCGACGGCGTTCTGCGGCAGGACCACTGGCAGGATCTTCGGGCGATCGTCGAAGACAGGACGCACGACGTGCGCGCGCCCGAGGCGCGCCGCCTCGTAGGCGCGGAGACGCAGTTGCGCAACGCGTTGGCGCGCATCCGCGCGCAGCGCGCCGGCGTAGCGTACGTGGCCCGCGCGCGCCGGCCCACGGCTTTCGACGCGCGCGCCGCCGAGGCGGCCGCGCGCGCCATGGCCGCCGCGGACCCGCTGGCGCGCGAGCTCGCTCTCGACCGCCATCGTTGGACGCTGCTCGAGGAGATCGCGGCGCAGCCGGCGTTCGGGGTGCAGGCGGTCTTCGCCTATGCGTTCAGGCTGCGCCTTGTGGAGAAATGGGCCGCCCTCAGCGATGAGGCAGGTCTCGACGTGGCGCTGCAGGTTGTGCAAGGCAACCTGGCAGGGAGCAGTCTGTGAGCGCGCGCACCGGGAGAGTCAAGGGGGTCAACGGCAACCTCGTCACCGTCGAGTTCGACGAGTCCGTGAGTCAGAACGAGGTGGCCTACGTCGTCCAGGGCGACCTGAGGCTCATCGCGGAGGTCATCCGCGTGCGCGGCCGCTACGCGGACATGCAAGTCTTCGAAAGCACCGCCGGCATCACCGTCGGCGACCGGGTCGAGTTCGCCGGCGACCTGCTCTCGGTGGAGCTGGGCCCCGGTCTGCTGGCCACGGTGTACGACGGTCTGCAGAACCCCCTCAACGTGATCGCCGAACGGCACGGCTTCTTCCTCCCCCGCGGCGAGCAGGTCGAGGCGTTGCCGCGCGATCGCGCCTGGGAGTTCACGCCGCGCGCGGCCGTCGGCGACCGGGTGCGCGCCGGCGACACGCTCGGGGTGGTCACCGAGGAGCTCTTCGAGCACCGCATCATGGTGCCGTTCGGGCTCACCGGCGCAGTCTCGGTCGTCGAGATCGCCGCCGCCGGCGAGTACACCGTCACCGACCGCATCGCCATGGTGGCGGACGCCGCCGGAGCGCGCCGCGACGTGGCCATGATGCAGACATGGCCGGTCAAGCGGCCCATCCGCTGCTACGCCGAGAGGCTGCGGCCCACCGAGCAGCTGGTCACCAAGATGCGCGTCCTCGACACCTTCTTCCCGGTGGCCAAGGGCGGCACCTATTGCATCCCGGGGCCGTTCGGCGCCGGCAAGACCGTCCTGCAGCAGCTCACCAGCCGCCACGCCGACGTCGACGTGGTGATCGTGGCGGCCTGCGGCGAGCGCGCCGGCGAGGTCGTCGAGACGCTGCGCGAGTTCCCCGTGCTCACCGATCCGCGTACCGGTCGCAGCCTTATGGAGCGCACGGTGATCATCTGCAACACGAGCTCCATGCCGGTGGCGGCTCGCGAGGCCTCCGTGTACACGGCCGTGACCATCGCCGAGTACTACCGCCAGATGGGGCTGCAGGTGCTCCTGCTCGCCGACTCCACCTCACGCTGGGCGCAGGCGCTGCGCGAGATGTCGGGGCGCCTCGAGGAGATCCCCGGCGAAGAGGCCTTCCCCGCCTATCTCGAATCCGTCATCGCCGCCTTCTACGAACGCGCTGGGAGCGTGCGCCTGGGCGACGGGTCGATGGGCTCGGTGACGATCGGCGGCACCGTGAGCCCGGCCGGCGGCGACTTCGAGGAGCCGGTGACGCAGTCCACGCTCAAGGTGGTGGGCGCCTTCCACGGCCTCTCGCAGCAGCGTTCCGACGCGCGGCGCTACCCCGCCATCGACCCCCTCCAGAGCTGGAGCAAGTACGCGAGCATCGTCCCCAAGCGCGAGCTCAAGGTCGCCCGGGAGGTTCTTGCCAGAGGCCACGAGGTCCAGGAGATGATGAAGGTCGTCGAAGAAGAGGGCACCGCGATGGCCGACTTCGTCCTCTATCTCAAGGCCGAGTACCTCGACGCCGTCTACCTGCAGCAGGACGCCTTCGATCCGGTCGACGGCGCCTCGTCCGCGGAGCGGCAGCGCCACGTGTTCGCGCGCCTGGCGCGGATCATGGACGCCGAGACGCGATTCCCGGACAAGGACGCCGCGCGCGCCTTCTTCCAGACCCTCACGCAGGTCACCAAGGACTGGAACCGCGCGGCCATGGAAAGCGCCGAGTTCGGCGCTGTCGAGGCGCGCCTCGAGGGCATGCTGACAGAGGTAACGCGCGATGCGTAAGGTCTATCAGGAGATCGCCCAGATCGCGGGCAACGTCATCACCGTGCAGGCCACCGGCGTGGGCAACATGGAGCTGGCCACCGTGCAGGCGCCCGGCTTCTCGTCGCTGGCGCAGGTGATCCGCCTCCAGGGCGACCGCGTGACCATGCAGGTGTTCTCGGGCACGCGTGGCATCCCCACCGACGCGGAGATCCGCTTCCTCGGTCAGCAGCTCGAGACGCCCTTCACCGAGGCGCTGCTTGGGCGCGTGTTCACCGGCGGCGGCGTGCCTCGTGACGGCGGCCCCGACCTCGACGAGGGCCTCATGCCTATCGTCGGCCCGCCGGTCAACCCGGCGCGGCGCATCATCCCGCGCCACATGATCCGCACCGGCATCCCCATGATCGACGTCTTCAACAGCCTCGTGGAGTCGCAGAAGTTGCCCATCTTCTCGGTGGCGGGCGAGCCGTACAACGAGCTGCTCGCCCGTATCGCCCTCAACGCCGAGATCGACATCATCGTCCTCGGCGGCATGGGCCTCAAGTACGACGACTACCTGTACTTCCGCGACACCCTGGAGGAGCAGGGCGCGTTGTCGCGCGCCATCCTTTACGTGCACACGGCCGCCGACCCGGTCGTCGAGTGCCTGCTTGTGCCCGACACCTGCCTGGCAGTGGCCGAGAGGTTCGCGCTCGCCGGCGAGCGCGTGCTGGTGCTGCTCAGCGACATGACCAACTTCGCCGACTCGCTGAAGGAGGTGGCGATTACGATGGAGCAGATCCCCTCGACGCGCGGGTACCCGGGCGACCTCTACAGCCAGCTTGCGGCGCGGTACGAGAAGGCCGTGGACTTCGAAGGCGCCGGCTCGGTCACCGTGCTCGCGGTCACGACGATGCCCGGCGACGACGTCACGCATCCCATCCCCGACAACACGGGCTACATCACCGAGGGGCAGCTGTACCTGCGGAGCGGGCGCATCGAGCCGTTCGGCTCGCTCAGCCGCCTCAAGCAGCAGGTCAACGCGCGTACTCGCGACGACCATCGCACCATCATGAACACGATGATCCAGCTTTACGCCGGCTTCAAGGAGAGCCAGGAGAAACAGTCGATGGGCTTTCGCATGAGCACCTGGGACGAGAAGCTTCTCAAGTACGGCGCCCTGTTCGAGGAGCAGATGATGGATTTGAGCGTGAACATCCCGCTCGAGGAGGCGCTCGACCTGGGCTGGCGCATCCTCGGCGAGTGCTTCACGCCGCAGGAGACGGGCGTGCCGACGAGCCTCGTCGAGCGCTTCTGGCCCCCGACCGGCTGACGCATGGCCAAGCTCAAAAAGACCAAGAACGAGCTCAAGGCCCAGCGCGAGGCACTGCAGCGCTACCATCGCTTCCTGCCCACGCTGGAGCTCAAGAAGCAGCAGCTCCAGCGTGAGGTGCGGCGCGCGGACGCCGCATGGCGGGAGCGCACGACGGAGGAGGAGGCGCTCCTCGAACGGCTGCGCCCCTGGGTCAAGCTGCTCTCGTCACAGCCCGACCTGGGCGCCTACGTGCGGGTCGAGGCGTTCGACCTGGAGAGCGCGAACATCGCCGGCGTCACCGTGCCGCTGCTCACGAACGTGCGGTTCGCGAGGCCGACAATCGACTACTTCGAGACCCCCGCCTGGCTCGAGGACGCGGTCGCCACGGTGAGCGATCTCACTCGCATCCGCGCCGAGCAGCGGGTGCTCGAGCGTCGCAGGGTTCTGCTCGGCGAGGAGCTCCGCATCACCGCGCAGCGCGTCAATCTGTTCGAGAAGGTCATGATCCCGCGCACCGAAGAGAACATGCGCGTCATCCGCATCGCGCTGGGCGACGCGCAGACGGCGGCGGTGGCGCGAGCCAAGCTGGCCAAGGGCAAGGGCGCGGAGCTCCTCGTGGGGGTGGGCGGCGCATGATCGTCAAGATGAAGCGGCTGACGCTGCTGTGCCTGGCGACCGATCGCGACGCCACCCTCGAGTCGCTGCGCGAGCTTGGCGTCGTCCACGTCGCCGACGTGCGGCCGCCCGAGGGCGACGATCTGGACGCGCTGCGCGCGCAGCTCGCGGATGCCGAGCGCGCTCTGGCCGCCTTGCCCGCCGAGGCGCAGCCCGGCAACGCCACCGCCGCTGATGGGGATCGCCCGGCCGACGAAGTCGTCGCCGAGGTTCTCGCCCTGCTCGAGCGCCG
>JAPLCM010000246.1 GCA_026392275.1 Actinomycetota bacterium
GCCGCCGGCGCCGACGTGCGCGTCGTCTACTCAGCCCGCGACGCCGTGCAGATCGCCGCCGACGAACCCGACCGGCAGGTGGTGTTCGCCGGCATCGGCTTCGAGACCACGGCGCCCACCATCGCCGCGTCGCTGCTCGAGGCGCGCGCGCGCGGCGTCACGAACTTCTCGGTGCTCAGCATGCACAAGACGATGCCGCTGCCGCTCAAGGCGCTGCTCGAGCTGGGGGAGACGCCGATCAGTGGCTTTCTGCTCCCGGGTCACGTGAGCGTCATCACCGGCACGGCCTGCTACGAGTTCCTCGCCCGCGACTACGGCGTGGCCGGCGTGGTGGCCGGCTTCGAGCCGCACGACGTGATGCGGGCGTTGCTGCGCCTCGTGCGGCAGACCGGGCCGGCCATCGAGATCGAGTACGGCCGCGCCGTGCGCCCCGAGGGCAACGTCGTGGCGCGGCTGCTGATGGAGCAGGTGTTCGTGCCCAGCGACGCCGACTGGCGCGGCCTGGGCGTCATCCCCGGCTCGGGGCTGGCGCTGCGTCCGGAGTACGCCGACGCCGACGCCGCCCTGCGTTTCCCCGTGAGCCTGGACCCGCCGCTCGAACCCGCCGGCTGCCGCTGCGGCGAGGTGCTGCGCGGCGTCACCGACCCGGCCGACTGTGCGCTGTTTGCCGCTCGCTGCACCCCCGAAGACCCGGTGGGCGCCTGCATGGTCAGCAGCGAGGGCGCCTGCGCGGCGCGCTTCAGGTTCCGGGGCCTCGATGACTGACGGCGAGCGTATCCTTCTCGGCCACGGCAGCGGCGGCAAGCTCTACCGCGACCTGGTCAAAGACGTCTTCGTGAAGGCCTTCGCCAACCCGGTGCTGGAGCGCCTTGACGACGCGGCGGCGCTGACGCCGCGTGGCCGCATCGCCTTCACTACCGACAGCCACGTGGTGCAGCCGCTGCGCTTTACCGGCGGCGACATCGGCCGCTTGTCGGTGGCCGGCACGGTCAACGATCTGGCGACGGCGGCGGCGCGGCCGCTGGCGCTGGCCGCCGCCTTCATCATCGAAGAGGGCTTCCCGCTCGCCGACCTGCGCGACCTGTGCGCGAGCGCCGCCGCCACCGCCCGTGAGGCCGGCGTGCCCATCGTCACCGGCGACACGAAGGTGGTGGAGCGCGGCGCCGCGGACGGACTCTTCATCACCACGACGGGCGTCGGCGAGATCGTCGTCGCGCACGAGCTCGGCGCCGCCGCCGTACGCGCCGGCGATGCCGTGATCCTCAGCGGGAGCATCGGCGATCACGCCGTCGCCATCCTGGCGGCGCGGGGGCAGTTCGCGTTCAGCGCCGACGTACGCAGCGATTGCGCGCCGCTGTGGGGCCTCGTCGAGGCCGCGGTAGCCGGGGCGCGGGAGTCCGGCGGCGCCGCGCGGTCGGGCGGAGCGGAGGCCCTGCACTTCCTCCGCGACCCCACCCGTGGCGGCCTCACCACGGTGCTTGCCGAGCTCGCCGAGGAGTCCGGCCTGGGGATCGAGATCGAAGAAGCGGCGATCCCCGTCTCGCCGGCCGTACGTTCCGTCTGCGACCTGCTGGGCTACGACCCGCTGACCCTGGCCAACGAGGGCAAGATGGTGCTTGTCGTGGCGCCCGAGGCGGCCGACGCAGTGGTGGCCGCCGTCCGAGGGACACAGTACGGTCGCGACGCGCGGCGCATCGGCTTCATCACCACCGCGCACCCCGGACGCGTAGCCCTGCGCACGCCGTTCGGCACGCGCCGCGTGCTCGACATGCCGGTGGGGGAGCTGCTGCCGCGGATCTGCTGAGGCCGTTCGTGCCGCCGCTTTCGCCTCGCTGGAGTCCCTGTAGAATGGAGAGGGTCTCACGGCTCGACCTGCGGAGAAGTGACGATGGTAGGCATCCCTATCGAAAGCGACCAGATAGCCGAGTTCTGCCGCCGCAACCAGATTGGTCGGCTGGCGTTCTTCGGCTCGGTGCTACGCGACGATTTCGCCCCCGACAGCGATGTCGACGTGCTTGTCGAGTTCGAGCCTGGCGCTCGCGTCGGCTTCGTTGCCATTGCGCGCATTCAGGACGAGCTGTCGGCGATCCTCGGCCGCCCCGTCGATCTATGTACGCCGAAGAGCCTGAGCCGCTACTTCCGTGATCGTGTGGTTCGCGAAGCCGAGGCCGTCTATGTTGCCTGAGAACGACGTGACGCGTCTGCGGCACATGCTTGACGCATCACTGGAAGCCGTCGAGCTGGCTGAGAAACGGGACGAGAGCCAGCTGGAGAAGGAACGCACCCTCAGCCTCGCGCTTGTGCGGCTTCTGGAGATTGTCGGAGAGGCTGCTTCGGGGGTATCTGCGGACACGCGCGCCGCCCTGCCTGGAGTGCCATGGCGTGGCATGGTCGATATGCGCAATCGGGTCATCCACGCTTACATGGACGTCGACCTGGGCATCGTTGCGACCACGATCCGCGACGACCTACCGCTTCTCGTGGTCTCCCTGCGGCAGGCCCTCGAGATCGAGCGCGCCTGACGCTGGCACGCGGTTCGGCGCGCGCCGCGTCGTGCTCGACATGCCGGTGGGGGGCTGCTACCGCGAATCTGCTGAGGCGCGGCGGAGGGCTGAGGGGAGGGAGAACTGGAGCCCGGTCGCGGACTCGAACCGCGGACCCCCTCCTTACCATGGAGGTGCTCTGCCGACTGAGCTAACCGGGCAACGCTGGTGGGGGAGCTAGGATTTGAACCTAGGTAGGCTGCGCCAACGGATTTACAGTCCGCCCCCTTTAACCACTCGGGCACTCCCCCGGGAGCGCGCCTGAGGCTACAGCAAACCGGGGTGGCTTTCAACCAGTGCCACGGCCGCGCGGGCACCCCGACAAGCGCGCCGCGAGCAGGCCTTTCCGCCGGATTGAGAGCCTCTCGCGCCTGTGGTACCTTTGTCCTCCGCCGTGGCGGCGTAGCTCAGCTGGTCAGAGCAGCGGAATCATAATCCGCGTGTCGTAGGTTCGAGTCCTACCGCCGCTACCACGCTTTCTGCAGCGGACTCCGAGGATTGCGAGCCAAGCTCGCTGCGCGTGGTGACGGTCTTTGCGGGACATGGCGCACGCCACTCCCGTGCCGATGCCGCCAACCCTTCACGCGCACTGCGTCTTCGCTGCGGGGGGTCTGCGACGACCGCGCGCCGCGCAGCCCTCATCTGTGGCATGATCGTGCGTGCGGGCGCCGCGATGCGGGGCACTCGTGGTCCCGTTCATCTTGCTCAAGCGGCGTGACGCCGGGCGTCGCGCCCCTCACGGGGGTATCACATGACCCAGTCCCTGACACCCATCGGCAGGCCGACCGGACGGCGACGTGCCGTCGTGCGCCTCTCCCTTACGCTGATCCTGATCAGCGTCACCGTGGCGCTCCCCGCTGCCGCCTCAGGCGTGCTCACCTCACAGGGCGGCTGGTTCAGGCAGACGTCGGGGAGCTCCTCGGCCCTTTACGCCGTCGCTGCCGGCGACGCCTCGCAAGGCTGGGCCGTGGGTGAGAGCGGCGTCATCCTCGCGACCACGAACGGTGGCGCCACCTGGAGCGCGCAGACCTCGGGGAGCAGCGCGGAGCTCCGCGGCGTCGCCTTCAGCGACGCCTCTCACGGGTGGGCAGTGGGCGAGGGAGGGGTCATCCTCGCGACCACGAACGGTGGCGCCACCTGGCGCGCGCAGACCTCGGGGAGCTACTCGGCTCTGTACGGCGTCGCCTTCAGCGACGCCTCGCGCGGATGGGCGGTGGGCACCGGCGGCGCCATTCTCGCCACCACGAACGGCGGCTCCACCTGGAACGTGCAGGACTCAGGGATCACTGCGGCTCTCAAGGCCGTTGCCTTCAGCGATGCGGATCACGGCTGGGCGGTGGGCGACGACGGCGCCATTCTCGCCACCACGAACGGCGGCTCCACCTGGAACGCGCAGAGCTCGGGAGTGACGGCGTCTCTCAGGGCAGTCACTTTCAGCGACGTCCGGCACGGCTGGGCGGTCGGCGACGACGGCACCGGAGGCGTCATCGTGGCCACCTCCAACGGCGGCGTAGGCTGGGACGCGCAGAGCCTGGGTTCCTCCTACAAGAAAGCTTGGCTCAGCGATGTCGCCTTCAGCGACGCGACGCATGGCTGGGCGGTCGGCAACTGGGGCGCCATTCTCGCCACCACGAACGGCGGCGCAGTCTGGACCGCGCAGACCTCGGGGAGCAGCGAGTCCCTCACCGGCGTCGCCTTCGGCGACGCCGCTCACGGATGGGCGGTGGGCTGGAACGGCGCCGTTCTGGCCACCACGAGCGGCGGCCTCCCTCCGGCGCCGACGGCGCCCTCCATCACGAAGCTCAAGCCCGCTGCCGCCAGGCGCGGCGCGCTCGTCACCATCGACGGGGCCGGCTTGGGCACGGCTCGGGGCACGAGCTCCGTGCGGTTCGGCACCAAGACGTGCACGAAGTACCTCTCGTGGAGCGACACGCAGATCAAGTGCAGGGTGCCGGCGACGGCCAGGTTCGGCGCTGCGAAGGTCACGGTGACGACCGCGGCGGGCCAGAGTCAGGCCGTGAGCTTCACGGTGAAGCGGTAGCGCCCGTCGCCGTGCCCGGAGGCGTGCGGAGCGGCTCGCCCAGACGCCCTCTTCTTAGAAGGCCCGGCCGGCTTCGTCAGCTGATGATGAACCGCGGAGGGTGAAGTCGCCCCCAGCCCTTGCGCTCGGGAGCGGCAGTCAGGCTCCCGGCCCGCCGCCGCTGACCAGGCTGCCGGCGGTCTCGCCGCCGTCCATCACGATCACCGAGCCGGTGAAGTAGGCGGCCTCGTCGGAGGCGAGGTAGGCGAAGAGGCCGGCGAGCTCCTCGGGCGTCGCGTGACGGCCGAGGGGGATGAGGCCGTTCACCTCGGCCAGCATCTCGGGGGTGTACTCGGCCTCCTGCATGGGCGTGAGCACGTAGCCGGGGCAAACGGCGTTGACGCGGACCTTGGGCGCCCATTCGAGGGCCAGGGACCTGGTGCGAGCGACCAGGCCCGCCTTCGTGGCGTTGTAGTCGGCGTAGTAGCGGTAGCCCACGAGGGCGTTGGTGGACGCTGTGTTCAGGATGACGCCGCCCGCGCCGGCCAGCATCCGGCGGGCGGCGGCCCGGGCCACCCAGAAGGCTCCGCTGAGATTTGTGGCCAGCACCTCGTCCCACTGATCCGGGGAGATGTCAAGGGCGGGGCTGCGCATGCTGACCCCCGCGTTGTTCACGAGCACATCGAGGTCGCCGACCAGCGCGAAGGCGGCGTCGACCTGCTCGCGGTCGCCGACGTCGCAGTGGATCACGCCGGGGCCGGGGGTGCGCGCCAGGACGGCCACCTCGCAGCCCTCGTCGCGAAAGCGCTGCGCCGTCGCTGCGCCGATGCCGCTGGTGCCGCCGGTGACGACCACGCGCTTGCCGGTCAGACCTCTCATCGTGCCCCTCCTCGACTTCGTGTGCGCGGGTCCTGCTGGCCCGCACGTCGGGTACGTCAGCGCCCGGCCACCGTCCGCCTGTATCCTACACACATGACCGAGACGCCCTTCATCGGCGTGCTGAGCGACACGCACGGGTACTACGACCCCGGGCTCGACGACCTGTTCGCCGGCGCGGCGGGCATCGTGCACGCCGGCGACATCGGCGATCATGGCATCCTCGCGCGCCTGCGGGGCCTGGCGCCGCTCACCGTGGTGGCCGGCAACACCGACCTGCCCTACGAGGGGCTGGACCTGCCCTGGGAGGCGGAGGTCGAGATCGCCGGCCTGCGGATCATCGTCTGCCACATCGGCGCCAGCCTCATGGGGCGTCACGATCCGCTGCGCGAGGGCTTCGACCTCGTGATCAGCGGCCACAGCCACAAGGCGGCCGTCGAATGGCGCGAAGAGACGCTGTTCCTCAACCCCGGCTCAGCTGGGCGGTCGCGCTTCGGGCAGCCGCGCACGGCCGCTCTCGTCGACGTCAGGAACCGGCGGCCGGAGCCACGTATCGTGCTGCTGGCCTGAGCGGCACGGCTCGGCCGGGCGGTCGCAGCCCGCCGTCGGGCGGGCTCCCGCGTTAGCGCCGCGGGCGTCTCACGACGTCGTACGCGGCGAGCGCGCGGGAGCGAGCCTCGCCGTGATCCACGATGGGCGCCGGATAGCCTTCGCCCAACGTGATGCCGGCCGCCGCCAGAACGTCCGCCGGCGCCAGCCAGGGTGCGTGGATGTGGGCTGCCGGAAGGCCCGCGAGCTCGGGGACCCAGCGCCGCACGTAGACGCCGTCCGGGTCGTAGCGGCGGCCCTGCGTCACGGGGTTGAAGATGCGGAAATAGGGCGCCGCATCGGCGCCGCTCCCGGCCACCCACTGCCAGCCCAGGGCGTTGTCGGCGAGGTCGGCGTCGACCAGGGTGTCCCAGAACCAGTCCTCACCGCTCTGCCAAGGCAGCAGCAGATGCTTGACCAAGAAGGACGCCGTGATCAGCCGCACGCGGTTGTGCATCCAGCCGGTACTCCAAAGCTCGCGCATCCCGGCGTCCACGAAGGGGTACCCGGTCTGGCCGCGCCGCCAGGCCTCGAGCGCGGCGGGGTCGTCGCGCCACGGGAAGGCGGCGAAGCGCTCGTGGAGCGGCTGCTCGGGCGTCTGTGGGAAGTGCCGCAGCAGGTGGTGGCCGAACTCCCGCCAGCCGAGCTGGCGAAGGAAGGCGCCGGCGGACCGCCGCAGGCCCGGCGCCTGCTCGCCGCCCCATGCAGGAGGGGCTGTTGCGGCCTCGAGGTCGAGGCCGGCTTCGGCCAGTTCGCCGGCGACCGCCTGCCACACCTGGCGCGCGCTGAGCTCACCACAGTGAAGGTGCGGCGAGAGGCGCGAGGTGCTCTGCCGGTCGGGCCGGTCGCGCTCCTCGGCGTAGGCGGCCAGAGGTCCCGTCAGCAGGCGGGCGAGACGGAGGTGGGCGCCGGTCTCGCCCGGCTGCCAGACCTCTGCGAACCCGGCTGCCCAGGCCCTCTGGGCCTCCGCCTGAAACTCGTCGAGAGCAAGGCCTGCCGGCGCCGGCGGCGCCGCGGGCAGCGTCTCGGGAGCGGCCTGCGCCTCCGCCGGTGGCGGCCCGCTCAGGTACGCGCGCCAGTACGGTGTGAAGACGGTGTACGGCCGTCCCTCACGGGTGCGGATCGCCGCCGGGTCGACGAGCAGGTTGGTGGACGGCACGACGATCGCCTGCACGCCGCCTTGGGCAAGCTCCGCCGCCACGTCGTCGTCGTCGGCCAGCTCTTCGGGCTCCAGACCGGCGGCCCACACGACCGTGGCGCCGCCGGCTGCGCGGGCCAGCTCCGGTAGGGCTACCTTGGGGTCACCTTGCCCGAGCGTCAGCCGAGAGCCTCGCCGGCGCAGCTCGTCGTCAAGCGCGGCCAGCGACCTCGGGAGCCACCAGCGAGCGGCGTCGCCGGGCGTCCAGCGCCGTCGTCCGCGCGGCTCCCAGACGAAGACGGGCAGGAGGTCGCCGCCGCTCTCGCGGCACCGGTCGACCGCCGCAGTCAGCGCCGGGTTGTCGCCCAGGCGCAGGTCGCGGCGAAACCAGAACAGCGTGGTCGTCGGCGGCCTCAGGTCGTCCCTCCGTTGAGTCGTCGGGCCGGGCCACTTGCCTGCCGCCCGCGTCCATGATTGTTATGGCCGCTGGACGCGATTCTTACCCGCGGCCCGCGCAACGGCCGGTGACCATCAGATGGCACGACCGTCTTGGTCACGGGCTCGACGGGTGGTATCGGCCGCCAGACTGCCGTCGCGCTGGCGTCGCTGGGCGCCGACGTGCTGCGGCACGGCCGCGACGCGCGCCGCGGGCGCACCTCTGGGGCATCCTCGCGGGTCTCGCCGCCCTGGAGTGACCGCTGCCGGTGCGGGTATATCCTGACAGACGAGTCAGTCCGCGATGCACAGAAGGACGCCTGCCATGACCGCACCACCCGTCACGATCTACTCGCTCAGAACCTGCGGCTGGAGCCGCAAAGCCAAGGCGTACTTCACGGAGCGTGGCGTGGACTTCTACGCCATCGAGTACGATATGGCCGGCCCCGACCTGCAGCAGAAGATCTCCGCCGAGATGCGCCGGAACGGCGCCGATGGGTTC
>JAPLCM010000217.1 GCA_026392275.1 Actinomycetota bacterium
CTTGCGGCCCTCAAGCATCGAGCATCTCTCGCTCCGGGGACGGCGAGAGCGAGGTGCTCACGGCTTCCCACAGCTTCGTGATCTCGGCCGCGGCGCGGCCGCCATAGGCGATGACGTCGGTGCCTGCCACCTGGGCGTGCGTCACTGCGGGGTCGTAGTCGACGGTGGCCACGAACGCCGCACCGGCGGCGGTCGCCTCGGCGGCGATCTGCGCGCCGAGCTCCGAGTTGAGATCCGCCTTGTTGATACACACGGCGAACCGCAGGCGGAACTGCCTCACGACCTGCAGTACGCGATCGAGGTCGTGACGCCCCGAGACGGTCGGTTCGGTGACCGCGAGCACCAGATCGGCGCCGGCAAGCGAGGCGATCACAGGGCAGCCGATTCCTGGTGAGCCGTCGACGATGACGAGGGGGAATCCTTGCTCCTCCGCCACCCGGCGGGCCTCGTTGCGTACGAGCGTCACGAGCTTGCCCGAGTTGTCTTCGGCGACCCCGAGTTGCGCATGTACCAGCGGTCCGAAGCGCGTCTCGGAGACCATCCAGGCGCCGTTGACGACCGGCTCCATGTGGATGGCGTCGGCAGGGCACACCCGGCGGCAGAGCTCGCAGCCTTCGCAGGCGATGGAATCGATCGAGTAGTCGTCGTCGGCAGCGCCAAGCACGGCCGCGAAGCGGCAGACCTCGACGCAGCGCCCGCAGGCGGTGCACGCCGCGGCATCGATGACCGCCTGCCGGCGACCGCTGAACTCGTGCTCGCTCCCCAGCTTGGGGTCGAGTACCAGGTGCAGATCAGCGGCGTCGACGTCGCAGTCGGCGAGCACGACGCCGCCGGCCAGAGCCGCAAAGCCGGCTACCACGCTGGTCTTGCCGGTGCCACCCTTGCCGCTGATCACGACCAGCTCGCGTGGCGGCGTCATGAGAGCACCTGTTCCGTCTGCGCGGCGGCGGCGATGCGCTCCCACGCCGCGCTCAGCGTCTGCTCCAGGCCGTCGACCGCATCGAGCAGCAACTCACCGCGCGAATACGCCTCGGCGATCCGCCGGTCGTTGGGCAGCTCGAGCACGATCTCGATGCTCTCGGCGGCGCAGAAGTCATGCACGCGGTCGTCTCCAAGATCTGCGCGGTTGATGGCGACGACGCAGCGCAGACCTAGCGCGCGCACCATCGCCACCGCGAGTTTGAGATCGTGCAGACCGAAGGGCGTCGGCTCCGTGACCAGCACTACGAGGTCGGAGCCACGCACCGCCTCAATCACCGGGCACGAGGTGCCGGGCGGGGCGTCGACCAAGACGATGTCGACGCTTTCGTCGTCGGAAGCCGCCATGGTCGCTCGCGTTGTCGGGACAGCCTTGGCTTCGCCGACCGTGAGCGCGCCAGTCACAAGAAGGAACGAGGGTCGGCCGGGAAGCGTCACCGTGCCGAACTCGACCCTTCCAGTGTCGCGTCCTTCGTCGTGGATGGCCTTCTCCGGACACAGCAGCTCACAGGCTCCGCAAGAATGGCACAACTCGGGGAACACGAGGACCGTCGAACCGATGACAGTGATGGCGTGAAAGACGCACACCTCGGCGCATACGCCGCAGGCTGTACAGCTTGCGTCGTCGACTTGGGGCACCAGGACGCGCACCGGCTCCCAGCGTTCGATATGGGGACGCAGAAAGAGGTGGCAGTCCGGCTCCTCGACATCGGCGTCGAGGAGCCGGGCTGCCACGCCGCGAGCGGCGAGAAGCGCCGACAGGTTGGTCGCGAGCGTCGTCTTGCCGGTGCCGCCCTTGCCGCTGGCGATGGCGATACGCATCGTCTCATGCCTCCGCAAGCGCAAGCGCGCCATACGAGCAGTCGTTGACACACAGGCCGCAGCCGTTACAGAGCTGCGGGTCGATCACCGCCGTGTCTTCAAGGGTGATCGC
>JAPLCM010000047.1 GCA_026392275.1 Actinomycetota bacterium
ACGCCCGGCCTTGGCCTGGCGGTGAGCTACGCCGACTGCGTGCCCGTGGCCATCGTCGCCGGCGGCGCCGACGGGCCCGAGCTCGCCGCCGTGCACGCCGGCTGGCGCGGCATGCTGGCCGGCATCGTGGGGCAGGCGGCCGCGGCGCTGGCGCGCCGCGGCCGCCTGCTGGGTGCTGTGGTGGGTCCCAGCATCGGTCCCTGCTGCTTCACCGTCGACGAAGGGCTGCGCAAGCGCTTCGACGAGCGCTTTCCGGGCTCCGCCGGCGAGAGCACGGTGGACCTCTGGGCCTGTGCCGAGCGCGATCTGGAGGCCGCCGGCGTACCGCCGGCGGCGCTCTCGGTGGTAGGCCTCTGCACGATGAGCGACGCACGCTTCTTCTCACACCGACGCGACCGTGGGACGACCGGCCGTCATCTGGCGATCGCCTGGCGGCAGGAAGCGTGAGACGGCTCCAGAAATAGGCGCCTGAGGAGGCCGTCAGTGGTACAGCAGTTCGTCCCCAAGGCTGAAGTCGTGCGCGAGCGCTTCGCGGAGGTCCGCGGCCGCGTCGCCACGGCTGCTACCCTCGCCGGGCGCGACCCGGCGGACGTCCGCATCCTGGTGGCGACCAAATACGTAGCCGCCGAGCATCTGGGCGCGCTGCGCGACGCGGGCGTCGGTCTGATCGGTGAGAACCGCGCCCAGGACCTGGTCGCGAAGTGCGCGCTGTACGGCGACGCCTTCGACTACCACTTCATCGGTCACCTGCAGAGTCGCAAGACCAGGCTCGTGCTGCCACTCGTCAGCCTTATCCACTCGGTGAGCACGATGAGCGTCGTGGCGGAGATCGAGGCGCGCGCCGCGACCGTCACCGAGGTCCTGCTCGAGGTGAACATCGCCGGCGAGGACAGCAAGAGCGGCATCGCGCCGGCCGCGGCGGACGCCTTTCTCAGTCAGGCCGCGGCCTGCGGCAAGGTGCGCTTTCGCGGGCTGATGTGCATGCCGCCCCTGTCCGGCGACGCTGCCACGGTGCGGCCGTATTTCGCGCAGACCCGCGAACTGGCGCAGCGACTTTCGTCAACGTGGCAGGGAACGTATACTTTCGACCAGCTATCGATGGGTACGAGTGCCGACTACGAGGCCGCCGTACAAGAAGGGGCCACCATCGTGCGCATCGGCAGCGTGCTCTTCTGACCCGCTAGGGAGGAACCCATGGGCTTGGGCGATACGTGGCACAAGGTAGCGGTCTACTTCGGCATCGCCGACGACGAGACCGACTACGACGAGGACGAGACTCTCGCTCCCCACGAGGAGCTCGAACGCTCGTACCAGGAACGGCCGAACGTGCGCAAGCTCGACGGCGGCCGCGGCCGCAACGAATACGACGACATCTTCGCCGACGAGCCGCGACGCCGCGGTACGTCATCGTCGCAGGTCGTGCGCGCCATCGAGCCGTCGCGCCCGGCGAGGGTCGAGGTCAATCTGGTCGTCCCCAAGATCTTCAACGACGCGCAGAAGATCGCCGACAAGTTCAAGATCGACGTACCCGTGATCGTCAATCTGCAGGGTTCGGACACCGAGCTCGCCAAGCGGCTCATCGACTTCTCCAGCGGCCTCACCTATGCGCTTGACGGCGGCATGCAGCGCGTCGGCGACAAGATCTTCCTGCTCACACCGCGCAACGTCGAGGTCTCGGCCGAGGAGCGGGCGCGCCTCATTGAGAAGGGCTTCTTCAATCAGTTCTAGCTCGCCGACGCGGCCGTGAACGTCGGTCTCCTCGGCGCCGGGCACATCGCGCACGCTCTGGCCGAAGGCTGGAGCCGGCCGGGCGTGCCCGGCGCGCCGTCTCTCAGCTTCTTCGATATCGATGCGGCCAAGGCCCGCGAGCTGGCGGCCGCGTGCGGCGGCGCAGCCGCCGTCACGGCGGCCGCGCTCGTCAGCGCAGCCGACCTCGTGATCGTCGCCGTCCGGCCTCAGCAGGTCGAGGACGTGCTCAAGAGCGTGCGCGCCGCCGTGGGCGAGCGCGCCGTCGTGTCGGTGGCGGCAGGCGTGACGCTCGCGAGGCTGCAGGCGGCGCTGCCCACAGGTGCTCGCGTCGCCCGCGTGATGCCCAACGTCGCCGCCGCTCTCGGGCAGGGGCTGTTCATGCTCGTGCCCGGGACGCTCGGGGAGGGCGTGGCCCAGGTGGAGGACCTCTTTGCGTTGGCCGGCGACGTGGTAGAGGTCGAGGAAGCGCTGTTCGATGCCGCCACCGCCGTGGCCGGCTGTATGCCCGGCATCATCGCCCATCTTGTCGCAGCATTCGCTGCCGCCGGCGTGGCTCACGGCCTCGCCGAGGACGTGGCCGTGCAACTCGCCATCTCCGGCGTGTACGGGGCGGCCGCCATCATCGCTCATGAGGGCGACCCGGCGACCGTGCTTGCCGCTGCCGCTACGCCGGGCGGCATGACCGCAGCCGCGGTGGACGTGCTCGAAGAGCGCGGACTGGCCCTTACGGTCGATCACGCGGTGGCCGCCGCCGTCGCGCGCGCCAAGGAGCTCGCATGACGGCGGCGCACTGAAATGGGACGTGGGATGACCACGATCCGCGGCGCGGGCTGAGCCCGCGAAAGGGGGACCGCATGAAGCTGACACCGCTCGACATCCGTCACCGGGAGTTCAAGCGCGGCATGCGCGGCTACGCCGACGCAGAGGTCGATGAGTTCCTCGACGAGGTCGCCGATGAGTTCGAGCGCCTGTTCAAAGACAACATCGACGTCGGCGAGCGTTTGGAGGCACTCGAATCCCAGCTTGCCGGCTACCGGCGTATCGAGGAGACCCTCCAGAAGACCCTTGTCTCGGCGCAGGCGAGCGCCGACGAGCTCAAGATGAACAGCAGCAAGGAGGCGGAGCTGATCCTGCATGAGGCCGAGCTCAAGGGGCGTCAGCTTGTCAACGAGGCCTACAGCGAGCGGCAGAGCATCGAACAGTCCTTGGCTATGCTCAAGAGCGCCGAGCAGGACTTCCGCTTCAAGTTCCGTCAGTTGCTGGAGGGCTACCTCAGGCACCTCGGCGACGCGGAGCCGGGAGTCGCCGTTGTATCGCCGGACGGCGCGGCACAAGCCGAGTTCGCACGTCATGCGGAGGCGATCAAAGAGGCTATCGCCCGCGAGGAGGCCGCGCCGGCAGTGGAGTCGCCGGAGGCGCTCACCCCCACGGGAGAGCCATCGGCGGCGCCCGACGTGACCGCTGACGTGCCGGTCGCGGAGGTATCCGACGCGGACGTAGATGATACGGAGTTCATCGACGAGGCGCCGCCGGAGTACTCGATCGACACCGCTCCGCGACCGGCGCCGGAGCTGCCCACCCAGCCGGGGCCCGGCGCCGCGGAGCCGCCGCCGGCCAGAGAGCGCATCTTGTTCGGCGAGACGGACGATCTGCTGGCGGACGTCGACAGCGGGGTGAACGAGAACGAGTTCAAGTGGTGAAGACGGACCGCTGCGTGCGGCGGTCGGCGGCGTGAGTCTGGCCGTCTGGGTCACTCCGGGGGCGTCGCGCAGCGAGGTCGCCGGCGTCGCCGACGGCCGTTTGCATGTGCGGTTGGCGGCTCCGGCCCAAGAGGGAAGAGCGAACGCTGAGCTCATCCGCCTCGTGGCGGCCGTGCTCGGTGTTCTGCGGCGTGAAGTCGAACTGGCGGCGGGGGCGACGGGCCGCCGCAAGCTGCTGCGCGTCCGCGGCGTGACACTCGAAGAAGCGAGGCGGAGACTCCGCCTCTGAAGGAAGGAGAGCCGAATGGCCAGACTCGCCTACTGCAAGAGCTGCAAGGCGACCTACCCGCTCAACATCGTGGTCAGCGACGGCGGGCGCTCCGGCAAGACCAAGGAGCCCGCCTGCCCGATGGGCCACAAGGACGTCGAAGAGCTGGATGCGCCGCGCAAGCCGCGTGGCAAGAAGTAGCCGCCGGCTCGGCCTGGCGCTGGCGCTCGCCGCCGGCGTCTTCGTCGTAGATCAGGCAAGCAAGGGGCTGGTCCGTCACGAAGCCGCCCGCCTGCCACTGCAAGTCGTGGGCGGCGTGCGCATCGACCTCAACTACAACTCGGGGATCTCGTTCAGCCGGTTTGCCGACGCCGGGGTGATGCTCGTGGTCCTGGTCGCGGTGGTGGTGGCCAGCGTCACCGCGGCGCTGCTCCTGGCGCCGCCACGGTATCGGCCGGCCTTGGGGGTGATCCTCGGCGGGGCCGTGGGCAACCTCGTCGATCGGCTTCGCTTCGGCGGCGCGGTCGTCGACTTCATCGGCCTGTACGGCTGGCCGTCGTTCAATCTGGCCGATGCCGCCATCGCGGCGGGCACGGTAGTCCTCGTGCTGCAGGTGCTGCGTGCGTCTCGAGCCTGAGCGCGAGGGGTTCTTCACCGTAGTGCCCGACGAGGCCGGCGCGCGCCTCGACGTGGTCCTGGCGGCGCGCGCCGGCCTCTCGCGCGCCGCCGCCCAGCGCCTCATCGAGCAAGGGCGGGTGACCGTCGGCCGGCAGCCCGCCCGCAAGCGCCACGCGCTGCGTCTCGGAGAAGACGTCGCGTGGCAGCGTGGCCCCGTGCCGCCCTCCGCGCTCACGGCGGAGGACGTGCCCTACGCGATGGTGTACGAAGACGAGTGGCTGCTGGTCGTCGACAAGCCGGCCGGCCTGGTCGTTCATCCGGCGCCGGGCAACGAGCACGGCACGCTGGCTCAGGGGCTCGTGGCGCACGGCGCCGGCGGTGGCCACGAGCTGCGGCCGGGCATCGTCCATCGCCTCGACAAAGACACCTCGGGCCTGCTCGTCGTGGCCAAAGGTGAGCCTGCGTACCAGGCCCTCGTCGCCGCCATGGAGCGGCGTGAAGTCAAGCGCGTCTACGTGACGCTCCTGCGCGACGCTCTGCCACAGGACGAAGGCACCATCGACGCGCCCATCGGCCGGCACGTGCGCGATCGCAAACGCATGTCGCTGCACACGACCGCCGGCAAGCCGGCGGTCACTCACTTCCGCGTGCTGGGTCGCGCGCCGGGATACACGCTGGTGCGCGTACAGCTCGAGACCGGCCGCACTCACCAGATCCGCGTGCACTTCGCGGCCCTCGGCTACCCGGTGGCCGGCGACGTTCAGTACGGGGGGAGGGAAAGGCCGGAGGGCCTCGGCCGCCAGTTCCTTCACGCCGCGCAGCTTGCGTTCCCCCATCCCGAGGACGGGCGGCAGATGAGCTTCGCCAGCCCGCTGCCGCCCGACCTGCAGGCTTTTCTCACTGGCCTCGGCCTGCGCATCGACCCGCGCTCGTGAACGTCTCCGGCCACAGCGCCGGACCCATTGTCGCCGCTTGACCGGCATGCTAGACTACGCCCGACCTTTAACCACGTCCGGAGAGACGGAAAGGGGGTGCAGCGCTGTCGTACGCTACAGAGGCCACGGCGGCGCTTTTCTATGCCTGAACCCAGACCCAGCAACGAGGTCGTCGTCCTGACGGCCGAGCAGATGTCGCGGACCATCACGCGCATCGCTCATGAGATCCTCGAGAGGAACCCCGGCGCGGAGCATCTGGCCGTCGTCGGGATTCACACGCGTGGCGCGTTTCTCGCCGCGCGTATCCACAAGCTACTGTGCGAGGTCGGTGGCCATTCCTACGCGACCGGCAACCTGGACATCTCCTTCTACCGCGACGACGTCTCCGCGCGCGGGGCACTGGGGGTGATCCCCATCACGCCGCACCCGGTCGTGAAGAGCACCGATCTTCCGTTCACCATCGACGGGGCCAGGATCGTTCTCGTTGACGACGTCCTTTACACGGGCCGCACCATCCGCGCCGCCGTCGACGCCCTGTTCGACTACGGGCGGCCGGCGGCCGTGCAACTCGCCGTCCTGGTGGACCGCGGGCACCGCGAGCTTCCCATCCGGCCCGACTACGTGGGCAAGAACCTGCCCACGGCCCTCCACGAACGCATCAGCGTGCGCGTGGAAGAGCGCGACGGCGTCGACGAGGTTGTCCTCGTGCGCTCGAAGGAGGCATGACGATGCCCAAACGCGACCTGATCAGCATGGAGGACCTCTCGCGGTCTGATGTGGAACTCATCCTCGACACGGCCGAGAGCTTCCTGCCCGTCCTCGAGCGCGACATCAAGAAGGTGCCGACGCTGCGCGGGCGTACCATCATCAACCTCTTCTGGGAGGCCTCGACGCGCACGTCGTCGAGCTTCGACCTCGCCGCCAAACGGCTCTCCGCCGACACCCTGGGCCTGAAGGCCTCCGGTTCGGCCGTCGAGAAAGGCGAGACGCTCAAAGACACGGCCATCACGCTGAGCGCGTACTCACCCGACATCATCGTCATGCGCCACCCCTCCGCCGGCGCCTGCCAGACGCTCTCTGCCAACACGGAGGCCAGCGTCATCAACGCCGGCGACGGCAAGCACCAGCATCCCACGCAGTGCCTGCTCGACCTCTTCAGCATGCGTCAGAATCTCGGTCGCGACCTGCATGGGCTGCGCGTCTTCATCATCGGCGATATCCTGCACAGCCGCGTCGCGCGCAGCGACATCATGGGCTTCCAGATGCTTGGCATGGAGGTCACGCTCGTGGGTCCGCCCACGCTGATGCCTCGGGGCATCGAGGAGATGGGTGTCAAGGTGGAGTACGACCTCGCCAACCTCAAGGACGCCGACGTCCTCTACCTGCTGCGCATCCAGAAGGAGCGTGTCAAGGCCGGCGCCAACTTCCTGCCGTCGCTGCGCGAGTACAGTGAGCTCTACGGCATCTCGCAGGCGCGCCTGCGGCCGGGGCAGAGGGTCATGCACCCCGGCCCCATCAACCGTGGCGTGGAGATCGCCTCGGACATCGCCGACGACGACGAGAACCTCATCGCCCACCAGGTCTTCAGCGGCCTCGCGGTGCGCATGGCGATCCTGTACCGGACCATCGTCGGCTACAGCGGCGGTGCTGCGAGCGGGGAGGTGCTGTGATGGAGCGCACGTGGAGCAAGGAGGGTCTCGCGGCCGACCTCCTCATCAAGGGCGGTCGCGTCGTCGATCCTGAGGCCGGTATCGACGCCGCCCAGGACGTGCTCGTGGCCAAGGGCAAGATCGCCGAACTCGGCAATGAGCTCAAGCCGGGCAAGAACACCAGGGTCGTCGACGCCCGCAACATGCTCGTGCTGCCCGGCTTCGTCGACCTGCACGCACACCTGCGCACGCCGGGCCGCGAGGACGAAGAGGACATCGCCACCGGCTCACGGGCCGCGGCGGCGGGCGGGTACGTGGCCATCTTCGCGATGGCCAACACCGATCCGGTGGTCGACACGGCGACCGTCCTCAAAGGGCTTGCAGAGTCGGCCCGCGCCGAGGCCGCGATACCCGTAGGGTTCTTCGCGGCCGTCACCCGCGGGCTCGCCGGCGAGCAGCTCACCGAGATGGGCGAGCTCGGCGCGGCCGGCGCGGTCGGCTTCAGCGACGACGGGCGTCCTCTGCCCACCGCCGCACTCACGCGCCGCGCCCTCCAGTACGTCAGGGTGAGCGGCCGCTTCGTGGCCATTCACGCCCAGGACGACTCGCTGTTCAAAGGCGGCCAGATGCACGAGGGCCCGGTCTCCGCGAGGCTGGGGCTCACCGGGATCCCTTCGATCTGCGAGAGCCTCGATGTGTCGCGCACTCTCGACATCGCCCAGTACGAGGACGCGGGCGTGCACATCTGCCACGTCAGCACAGCCGCGTCGCTGGCGGCCATCGAGCGCGCCCGGGCGGCCGGGGTCAGGGTCACCGTCGAGGCCACGCCGCATCACCTCACGCTGAACGACGAGGCCATCGCCGCACTCGACCCCAACTTCAAGATGAACCCGCCGCTGCGCGCCGAGAGCGACCGCAAGGCGCTCGTCGCGGCGCTCAGGAGCGGGCTCATCGACTGCGTCGCCACCGACCACGCACCGCACGTCGCCGAGGAAAAGGATGTGCCGTTCGAGGAGGCGCCGTTCGGTTGCATCGGCCTGGAGACGGCCTTCAGCGTCCTGTACGGCGAGCTCGTCTGGAGCAAGGCGCTCGATCTCGGGACTCTCGTCACGCGCATGAGCACTGCTCCGGCGCGTATCGCCGGCATTCCGGCGCCCAGCGTAAGCCCCGGCGCCGTCGCCAACCTGTGCGTCGTGGATCCCAAGGCGAAGTGGACGGTGAGCGCCCACGGCCTGCAATCGCGTTCGTTCAACTCCCCCTGGCTCGGCCACGAGCTCACGGCCAAGGTCAAGCTCACCCTGGCCGCCGGCCGCGTGGCCTGGGAGAGCCTTGTCTAGCCGGGCCGTGGAGGCGCGGTGACCGCCAGGGCCACGGACGATCACGCGCACAGTGACCAGTGGGCGGAGACATCTCGCTGCCGGGTCTCCGCAGCGCGCCGTTTCGGCGCGTTCACGGCGCTCGAGCTTGTGGCGCCCGCGGTGGCCGCCAGGGCGTCGCCCGGGCAGTTTGTCATGGTGACGGTGCCCGGCGGCGGTTTCCTGCTGCGCCGACCGCTCTCGCTGTTCACTGTGCACCGCGACCGCGCCGGACTGCTCGTCGAGGCGCGGGGCGCCGGCAGCGAGAGGCTCGCAGGGCTCGAGGTGGGGGAGACGGTCGATCTGGCCGGGCCGCTGGGCAGCGCGTTCCCCACGCAGGGTGTCGCCAGCGCGCTGCTCGTCGGCGGAGGCATCGGCTGCGCCCCCCTGCAGTACCTTGCCGACGAGCTGACGGCGGCGGGCGCCGCCGTCACCGCCGCCTTCGGGTTTCGCGACTTGCGCGCCGCCCGCGCTGCCGGAGCCTTCTCCATCGAGCACCTATGGGTGGCCTGCGAAGACGGTGCGGTGGGGCGGCGCGGCACCGTCATGGACGTCATCACGGAGCTCGACGCGCCTGCGGGTACGGTCGTCTATGCCTGCGGCCCGGCGGCGCTGATCGGCGCCGTGCATCGCTGGGCCCTCGACAAGGGCTTGCGAGCCTACGCCTCGCTCGAGGCGCACATGGCCTGCGGCAGCGGCTCCTGCCACGGCTGCGTGGTCGACACCACGCGCGGCAAGCTGCGCGTCTGCAGCGACGGACCCGTGTTCGCGCTCGAGGACCTGCAGCCGTGACGGCGCCGCTCGCGCCCGACCAGGTCGCGCTGCCGGTCAAGCTTGGGCCGCTGCACCTCGAGCACCCTCTCGTCAACGCTTCGGGCACCTTCGACCTGCTCGAGTACGCGCGCCGCTACCACGGCGACTTCTTCGCCGACTTTCCCTATGCCGCGTACGTCCCCAAAACGGTCACCGCCGAGGCGCGCACCGGCAATCCGCCCCCGCGCGTCACCGAGACCGCCGCCGGGATGATCAATGCCATCGGCCTCGAGAACCCCGGCATCGAGGCGTGGATCCGAGGTTTGCCCGAGTGGGCGGCTCTGCGCAGCCCGGTGCTCGTCAGCGTCGGCGGCAACGCTCCCGACCAGTACGCGGCCGTCATCCGGGCGCTCGAAGCCTATCTGGCGTCGGCGCCTGAGGGCAGCACGCCTCGGATCCAGGGGTACGAGCTCAACGTGTCCTGCCCCAACGTCGGCGGCGCACTGCAGATCGGCGCCGATCCGCGCGCCACGGCGGCCGTCGTCGGCGCCTGCCGGTCCCTGACGGACCGCTTTCTGCTCGCCAAGCTCACGCCTAACGTGAACGATGTGACGGTGGCCGCGCGCGCCGCTGTCGAGGCCGGGGCGGACGGTCTCTCGCTGGTCAACACGTTCAAGGCCATGGTGCTCGACCGCCAGACTCTGCGGCCGTTTCTCGGCAATCGCACCGGCGGTCTCTGCGGCCCGGCCATCAAGCCCATCGCCCTGCGGATGGTCGCCGAGGTCGCGCAGGCGCTGCCGGGCGTGCCGCTCATCGGCATGGGAGGCGTCATGAGCGGGCTCGACGCGCTCGAGTTCATCGCCTGCGGCGCCACCGCCGTAGCCGTGGGCATGGGTAACTTCACCGGCTTCGAGGCGCCCTCCCGCATCCTCGCCGAGCTGCGCGCCGAGCTGGCCGCGCGCGGTCTTGCGGCGCCCGCCGCCGTGCACGGCATCGCCCTCGACGCATGACGCCGCAGCGCCCCTCGGATCACCCCGGCAAAGTCCCAGCTGGCGGCGGCGTTTCTTGGCTCACTACCTGTTGAACTGGCCGCGCGCCATCGCGTATACTCTCGCCCGATGTCCGTCTCCTTCAGGCAATCCAACACGGCCCCCGAGCGTTCACTCGACCAGCGCATGGACGCGCTCGAGAGGGCCAACCAGGTGCGCAGCCGCAGGGCGGCGCTCAAGGCCGACCTCAAGCACGGTAAGGCCACTATCCGCGACGTCCTCGTCGCTCCGCCCGATTTTCTGCTCACCGCCAAGGTCGTCGACCTCCTCATGGCGGCGCCCAAGTGCGGGCGCGTGAAGTCGGCGCGCATCATGGAACAGTGTCGCATCAGCCCGAGCAAGACCATCGGTGGCCTGTCAGAGCGCCAGCGCGCCGAGCTGCTCGCCTCATTCGGAGGTTGACATCCCAGCGGTCTTCGTGATCTCGGGGCCGTCGGGCGCCGGGAAGGGGACCGTCATCGCCTTGGTCAAGCAGCTGGTCGTGCACGTCGCGACCTCGGTGTCGGCCACCACGCGCGCCGCGCGGCCCGGCGAACAGGAGGGCCGCGAGTACTACTTCATGGATCGCGGGGCGTTCGCCCGCGGCGTGGCCGCCGGCGACTTCCTGGAATGGGTAGAATACAGTGGAGACCTGTACGGAACGCTGCGCGCCGAGGTCGACGGTACGCTGGCCCGTGGAGACGATGTGATCCTCGAGATCGAGCTCGTCGGGGCGCGCGCCGTGCGCAAGGCTCTTCCTGAGGCGACGGCGGTCTTCATCGCCCCGCCAAGCATGGCAGAGCTCAGCCATCGGCTGCGCGGCCGGGGCACCGAGTCAGACGCGGCCATTGCCCGTCGCCTTAGCATCGCGCAGACGGAGGTCGCGGCGGCCGGTGAGTTCGACCACATGGTCGTCAACGACGACGCAGAGCGCGCGGCCACCGAGGTCGCCGCCATCATCGAAGAACGACGAAAGGGAAACTAGTGGACAAGCCCCGCATCGACGAGCTGCTGCCTCACGCCGGCGGCTCGCGGTACGCGCTGGTGATGATCGCCGCGAAGCGCGCGCGGCAGATCAACAGCTACTACCACAGCCTCGGCGAGAACTCGATGGGCATCGAGACGCTCACGCCGCCGCTGATCAGCACGCGCAGCACCAACCTCCTCACCATCGCCTTCGAGGAGATCGTCGATAACAAGATCGAATACCAGGCCCCGGACTGAGCGGAACTTGAGCGGCCTGGCCCCCACAGCGCCGGACGGCGGGCGCACCGTACTCGTCGGCGTCACCGGTGGCATCGCCGTGTACAAGGCGGTCGAGCTGGTGCGCGGCCTGGTCAAGGACGGCTTCCAGCCGCTGGTCGTGAGCACGCCGGCGGCCCAGCGCTTCGTCATGCCTCTCACGTTCGCCGCGGTGTCGCAGGCGCCCGTCCTCGACGACGAGAGCGCCTGGCAGGCGAGCGGCGGCTGGTTCAAGCATATCGAGGCGGCCCGCACGGCGAGCGTGTTGGTCGTCGCCCCGGCGACGGCCAACACGCTCGCCAAGATGGCCGCCGGCATCGCCGACAACCTGCTCACCGCTATCTGCCTGGCGTTTCGCGGCCCTGTCATCGTGGCGCCGGCCATGAACTGGGCCATGTACGAGCACCCCGCCACGGTCGCCAACCTGTGTACGCTTGCCCAGCGTGGCGTGGAGGTGCTGCCCACCGAGGAGGGCGAACTGGCCTGCGGCGAGGAGGGCTCCGGTCGCATGGTCTCGCCGGCAGCGATCCGTCTGGCCGTGCGGCGCGCCTTCGCCGCCGGCGCCGCGGGGCCGCTCACCGGCAAGAAGGTCGTCGTCACGTCGGGCGGCACCCGCGAACGCATCGACGCGGTGCGCTTCATCGGCAACCGCTCCAGCGGCAAGATGGGCAGGGCGGTCGCCGACGAGGCCTACCTGCGCGGCGCCCGCGTGGCGCTCGTCACCACGCAACCGGCTGACGACACGCCCTATGAAGTGGTGGGTGTAGAGAGCGCCGACGAAATGGCGGCGGCCGTTCGCGAGCAGCTCAAAGACGCGGACGTCCTCGTCATGGCCGCCGCCGTCGCCGATTTCAAACCCCGCGCCGACGAGCCCGGAAAGATCCGCCGCGGCGACCGCGAGACGCTCACAGTCGACCTCGTGCGCACCGTCGATATCCTCGCCCAGACCGCCAGGCCCGGCCTGTTCCGTGTCGGCTTCGCCGCCGAGGCCGGGCCGCAGCTGCGGCGCGCCCGCGCGAAGAAGGCGGCCAAGGGCGTCGACCTTCTGGTGTTCAACGACATCCTTGCCGAGGGCGTCGGCATCGGCGCCGACGAGAATGCCATCACCATCCTCACGGCGCACGACGAGATCGAGGTGCCACGTACCAGCAAGAGCGCCTGCGCGGTGGCGATCGCCGACCAGATCGAAGAGGGGCTGCGGGGACGATGAGCGCGCCACCACGCGATGAGGTCCTGGCGCTTGTCGAGGCGCGCGTCGCGAACCAGAACCTGCGCCGTCACATGCTGGCCACCGAAGCGATCATGCGGGCGCTGGCCGCGCGTCTCGGCGAGGACCAGGATCTGTGGGGGCTCGCCGGCCTCGCTCACGATCTCGACTGCGAAGAGACCGGCGAGGACTTCGCGCGGCAGGGCATCGTGGCCGCCGAGGCGCTCCGCGAGCTTGGCGCTCCCGAGACCGTCGCTCACGCGGTCATGGCCCACAATCCGGCAACGGGGGTGGTGGCGGAGTCGCCGTTCGACGTGGCGCTGCTGGCCACCGACCAGCTGAGCGGCCTGATCACGGCCGCGGCGCTGGTGCGCCCCGACAAGGACCTCTCCGGGGTCAAGGTCAAGTCGGTGCGCAAACGCTTTCGCGAGAGCGCGTTCGCGCGCGGCGTCGATCGCGACGCCATCGTCCGCTGCGGCGAGCTGGGCCTGGATGTGGACGATTTCATGGGCCTCGGGCTGGCGGCGATGCAGGACATCGCGCCGCAGCTCGGCCTCTGAAGGGCGCCGCGTGGACGAGACGACGCGGCGCGAGCCCGCCTTTGAAGCCGAGAGCGAGGCCTACACGCTCTTTCAGCGCGGCGCCGTCTTTCTGCGAGAGAAGCACCCTGCCCAAGCCGCAATGCTGCTCGCTCAGGCCCTGGATCTCGAGCCGGGCAGGAACTCCATCCGCGAGGCGCTCGGTCGCGCCGAGTTCGCCCTCGGCATGTACGATGAGGCGGAAGGTCGGTTTCGCGACATCGTGGCCGTCGCGCCGGACAACGACTACGCCCATTACGCGCTGGGGCGCTCCCTGCTCGAGCTCGGGCGCCCGGACGAGGCGCGCGCCCACTTGCGCCTGGCCCGCGCCCTCAGGCCGGGGAGCGACCTCTACCGCGCGGCCAACGGCGCTCTGGATCAGCCGGAGTGACTTGACCGCGTTGGGTCGCCCGCAGAGGCCCCCGACGACGGCGCGAAAGGCGCCCGCGATCAGGCCGGCGGAGCCGGCGGCGCCGCGGGCGGCGGGGGAGGATAGTGGGGCTGGGGCGCCGCCGGCCGCTCCGCGGCGCCGCCAGGGCCGGTCGCCGCCGCAGCCGCCCGGCGGCCGGGCACGAGGGCCTCCGGGCCCACGTGCGCCATCTCCAGCAGGATGCCGATGCGCTTCTGGATCGGCGGGTGTGTGTCGAAGACCCCGCTCACTTCCTTGGTCTTCTTGTTCTTGAGCGGGTTGGCGATGTAGAGGTGCGCCGTGGCGCGGTTGGCGGCGCGCAGCGGCCGCGGGTCGCCGGCGAT
>JAPLCM010000131.1 GCA_026392275.1 Actinomycetota bacterium
CTGACCGACGCACAGATCATCGAGCTCTTCCACCTTGCCTTTCTCCAGGTCGCGCAGGCACGTCTCGACCAGGCCCGCTACGTGGTGAAAGGCGGCACCAGCCTGCGGTACTTCTTCGAGAGCCTGCGCTACTCGCAAGACCTCGACCTGGATGCTGTGGCGATCGAGACCTGGAAGCTTGAAGAGAAGGTCGATGAGGTCCTGGCAGCGCCCGCTTTCGGATTGCTCCTACGAAGCGCCGGCCTGGCTCTTGAGGGTGTCACCAAGCCCAAGCAGACAGCGACGACGCAGCGCTGGACGCCCTGGATCGCGGTCAGCGGACGCCGTGAACCAGTGCGCACCAGGATCGAGATCAGCCACAGGGAAGCAGACCCTCGGCGGATCCTGGAGGCCGTGCCCGACCGTGTCGTGGCCCCGTACGCACTGCGCGCCCCAACGATGCAGCACTACACCGCCGATGCGGCGATCGAGCAGAAGGTCAGGGCACTCGCTCAGCGTGCGCAGACGCAGGCTCGCGACCTGTTCGATCTCGAGCTTCTCTTGCGCCGTCATCGCAACGCGCTCAGCGCGAAGCGGATCGATGCGACTGTCCTCGAGGCCGCCCTGGACCGGGTCTTCGAGCTCCCGTTCGAGGCTTTCCAGAACCAGGTCCTTCCCTTTCTCGACGCGGATGCCGTCGAGCTCTACGACGATCGTGCTGCCTGGGAGCAGACGCAAGCGTTCGTCGCGGAGCGGCTCGTGGAGCTGCGTTGAAGGCCATCGAGGCGCTTGGGTGCCTGCGCAGTCTGCGGCGGCCGATCATCCAGACACGTGAGGCAGCCACCCGACTGGGGGTCTCCACGAGCCGAGCCAGTCAGCTTCTGAGCTCGTTCGAGCAGGCGGGCCTCGCGCATCGCCTGAAGCGCGGCCTGTGGGCGCTGCAGCCAGACACCGACCCCTTCACGGTCCCGCCGCATCTCACCACGCCGTTGCCCGCCTACGTGTCGTTCTGGTCGGCGCTTTTCCGCCACGGCATGATCGAGCAGGTCCCGCGCCTGATCTTCGTGGCCTCACTCGCTCGCACTCAGCGCATCGCCACTCCGCTCGGCACCTACTCGATCCACCATCTCGTGCCCGAGCTGTTCGCGGGCTTCGACGGCTCGGAGGAGCTTGGCTACCTGGCGCTGCCGGAGAAGGCCCTGTTCGACACGGTGTACCTGCGGGCCGCGGTCGGCGGCTCAGCAGCCCTGCCTGAGCTCGAGCTCCCGCCAGGGTTCCGGGAAGAGAAGCTCGCGGAGTGGATCGACCGTGTGGCGCGACCGCGCCTGCGAACGCTCGTCTCTCGCGGGCTCGAAAAGGCCCTGGCCGGAGCCGATCGGCCGACCTGACGGGTCCACGACATGGCGTCATGCCGCGCACGGATCGATGGCACTGGGCGGCTCGTGGACGAGGCGATCGCTCTCTACTGGAAGGATCGCAGGGCGCTGCCGGGGCCGGGCCGGCATGTGCCCATCTCCCCGAATCCGTTGGACGTACGTCTGACGGGCCCCTGGATAGCTCGACGTTGAACGCTTGATGGATGACGTACGCGGCGCCAGTCGGCGGCCGGCGCGTCGACAAGGCAAGCCTCGAGCCTCTATGCGCAGTACACCCGCACCGTGTCGCCGTTCTTGGCGTCCACGTTGACCTCCATGTCGCGCAGGCCCCCGATGAGCTCGTCGATGTCCTCGGGCTTGAAGTTGTTGAAATCGACGGACATGCCGTGCTCGGCCATCGTGTCGTTGATCTTGTCCATCGCCAGCGGAGGGATGAGCGACGTGAGCTTGAGCCCCGAACGCACGAGCACGATGGGGATCTT
>JAPLCM010000033.1 GCA_026392275.1 Actinomycetota bacterium
CAGCAGCGCCTGCGGCATCTCGCTCCTGGCCGTGAACAGCGACGGGTAGGCGGCGCGATAGGTCTTGAGCAGCGGGTCCTGCTCGTCGAACACGAAGAACTTCATGGTGCCGGTGTAGGCGTCCACCACGATCTTGACCGAGTTGCCCAGGTAGTTGAGGTCGCCCTGCGGCGTGGAGTAGGGGTAGCGCGAGGTCGTGGTGTAGGCGTCCTGGACCCACCACAGGCGGCCATCGGCGATCACCATGTACGGGTCGGCGTCCAGCACGAGGAAGGGCGCCGCGTTGCTGATGCGCGTGCGGATGTCGTTGCGGATGATGATGCGGCTCTGGCTCTCGATCGACGACGCGGTGAAGAACTTGATGGTGCCGAACTGCGCCGAGAAGGCGAGGCGGTTGAGCAGCGGTGAGATGGGGATGCCGCCGCTGCCGTCGTAATCCCTGTACACGTCGCCGTCGGCGCCCGGGTAGTCGAACTCCCTGTCTTTGGTCTTCACGAGGCTGTAGCCGGTGCCGCGCTCGCCGTAGTAGATGCGCGGCTGCGCTATCTCCAGGCCTTTGACGCTCTGCGGCGGCACGTCCTGCACGAGGAAGTCGGGCGAGCCGTCGCTGGTCACCTGATTCACTGCCGACATCGCTACGCCGAAGCCGTGCGTGTAGGTGATGTGCTGGTTGACCCAGGTCTGCGCCTGCGCCGGCAAGCCGTCGATGTTGAGCTCGCGTGGCGAGAGCATCGTCTCGCGGTACACGCCGTCCACGGTGTAGCGGTCAACGTCGGCGTCGAGGAAGGAGTAGTAGGGACGCAGCTCCTGCAGCTGCCGGTAGCTCGTCACCAGGGTGTTGGGATCCCACAGGCGAATGTTGCTCAGCGTGGGCTGGTTGTCTTTGAGCTTCTGCGGCGTCAGCGGCGTCTTGGCCGCCAGCGGCTGCTGCGTGATGTCGTTGAGCTTGTAGGCGCTCTTGGTGGCCGCCAGGTTGTTGGCGATGTACTCGCGCTCCTTGGTGAGCTGGTTCGGGTTGACGATGAGCGACTGATACACGGCCGGCACGACGCCGCGCAGCACGATGACGGCGACGATCCACACCACGATGACGGCCGGCCACCACTGATGGCGGCGCCGGATGTTCCACACAAGCGCCGCCGCAATGAGCACGGCGATGCCCAGCGTCACGTAGGTGAGCGGCAGGCGGATGTGGACGTCGGTGTAGCCGGCGCCGTAGAGGGCCCCGGCCGTCGAGTACAGCAGGTTCCAGCCGCGGAACAGCTGGCCGACGCCGACCACGACGAAGATCGCCGCGAGGATGCCCGAAAGGTGAGCCACGGCACGGCCGCCGAGCTTGATGTCGATCTGCGGGATCTGCGGCGCGGCGGCGCGCTGGGCGCGGTCGAACGGCGAAGCCGGATCGCCGGACTCGCCAGGGCCTCCCGCGCCTTGCCCTGCTCTGCCTTGACCCGCGCCACGGGGCGTCGCCTTGTAGTCGATGCCGCCCATGATGAGGTGCATGATGGCGGCGAGCACGAGCGACGCGACCAGCGCGCCGAAGATGAAGTTCTGCAGCGCCTGCCACATCGGCAGCGAGAACACGTAGAAGCCGATGTCGTGGCCGAAGATGACGTCGTTTTCGCCGAACGGCGCCTGCTTCATGTACAGCAGGAAGGTCTGCCATTGTGCGGAGGCGCCAACGCCGGCGATCAAGGCGGCCAAGAGGCTCACGCCCAGGCCGCCCCACCCGACCCATTTGCGCAACGCTTCGCTGCGCGGCTCGAGAAGGTCGCCCGAGGCAGTGACGCGGAAGCCGGGCGCCAGGCGGCGCGCCAGCTCGACGTTGACCTCGACGATCACGAAGAAGATCGCGAACGCCGCGACGCCCACCAGCAGCTGCCACCAGAAGCGCGTCCAGAACACGGAGCGGAAGCCGACCTCGCCGAACCAAAGCCAGTCCACGTAGAAGCCCAGCACACGGCCCGACACGGCGAGAATCGCCACGACGAACGCGACGATGAGGCCGATGACAAGGCGACGCCTGCGGGGAGGCGCGGGTTTGCGAGTCGTGCGAGGGCGGAGTTCGCGGACGTTGTCCATGCCACTAGTATGGCAGGTTCGCGGCGGTTTTACTCCCGGAGCGGTACGAGCCGCCCGTCGCGTGCCCCCCCGTGCCGCCCCCGGGGGTCTGCCCCGAGGCCCCCAGGCACAGCCACTGTTCAACCGTGTTACGTTGGCGATACCGTTGGGTGTACTACCAGTGGCATCGTTGGAAGTGCTCTCCGCGGATTCGGCCGTTCTCGACGATTCGTCACCGAAGCCCTGCCTGCTTGGAGCGAAGTTCCGCGACGTCAATCCGTCGCCGTCGCGTCGAGGCCCACGAAGGGATCGACGATCTTGATGCCCGCGCTCACCGACAGCAGGTGCTTGTCTTCGGTGTACAGCACGCTTGCGCCACACGCCTCCGCCGCCTCCATGATGAGAGCGTCCCAGATCGTGAGTGAGCTCGCGCCAGTCCGCTCCATGGCG
>JAPLCM010000291.1 GCA_026392275.1 Actinomycetota bacterium
ATCGGCGCTGCGGGCGTCCTCTCGGTCGTGCCGGCACTCAACGACGTGGCATACGGCTTCGGTTTGCTGGTGATCGTGTGGTTCGCGTGGCTGGGCGTCGCCATGCTGCGCACGACTTCACGAGCGGCTGCTCCAGCCGGCATCGCCGTGACAACCTCGGCCTCTGCTGCCGCGAGCTCGACTCCGCGACCTTCTACCCCGCAACCCTCGCGAATCCCGGCCTGAGGCCCCGGCCGCTCCCGGCGCTTCCGCCACCACCCGCTCTCCCCCTTCGGCGCCGGCGGCGTCCCCCCACAGGGGCATGCCGCCGGCGCCGAAGGTCCTCCCCCAGTTGACCCGAGGTTCAGCCCGCAGAGAGACGACTGGCGGCTGACGCCGCCGTAGGCTCCTCAGGTCAACGCAATCAAGGGGAAGGGCACTCAAGATGAATCTGGGGACAAGACTCTCAACGCTCTGGGTCGTGGTCATGTTCAACATGGTCTTCGCGGACATTCTGACCTTCATCCTGCCGGGAAAGCTGCAGGAACTGTGGGCCGGGCAAGCGGGCGTGACCATCACTCCTGGGCTTCTGCTGGTGTTCGCTATCCTCATCGATATCCCGATCGCGATGATCTTCGCGTCCCGCGTCTTGAAGCCGGGGGCCAACCGCTGGGCGAACAGCGTGGCCGCGGTGGTCACCACCGCGTGGGTCGTGGGCGGCGGGTCGTTGACTCCGCACTACGTGTTCTTCGCCGCCGTAGAGCTCGCGTGCATGGCGCTCATCGTCCGGTCCGTGTGGACAGAGCGCACCTCCGCAGCCACGGCGCCGCAGCCGGCGGTCAGTGGGAGGGCGTCGTGAAGGCGGTGGTGCACAGCAGGTACGGCTCACCGGACGTCCTGGAGCTCACGGACATCGACAAGCCGCTGGTCAAGGACGACGAGGTGCTCGTGCGCGTTCGCGCCGCCGCCGTGAACCCTCCCGACTGGGCCGGCGTGCACGGCGTGCCCTACATCGTCCGGCTGGCCTTCGGGCTGCGCCGACCGAAGCTCGGTATCCGCGGCACGGACATGGCAGGGATCGTCGAGTCCATCGGCAAGAACGTGACCCGTTTCCGGGTCGGCGATGAGGTCTTCGGCCGCGGCGTCGGTACCTTCGCCGAGTACGCGGTCGCTCCTGAGGAACTCCTCGTCCTCAAGCCGGCCGCTATCACGTTCGAGCAGGCGGCCGGCGTTCCTATGTCCGGTCTCACCGCCCTCCATGCGCTTCGCGACGCGGGCGGCATCCAGCCGGGGCAGAAGGTCCTGATCGTGGGCGCAGGAGGAGGCGTCGGCACCTTCGCGGTGCAGATCGCCAAATCGTTCGGCGCCGAGGTGACCGGGGTGTGCAGCGCGTCGAAGCTGGGTCTTGTGCGGTCGCTCGGCGCCGACCACGTCATCGACTACGCGCAAGAGGACTTCACCGATGGCGACAAGCGCTACGACCTCGTGCTCGACAACGTCCTGCGGCACTCGCTCTCGGACCTGCTGCGAGCGCTGCGCCGCAACGGGACGCTCGTGCCCAACGGCGGCCAGTTCTACAAGCGCTGGTTCGCCAGCGCGGGGGTACTCTTCGTCAAGGCTCCGCTGCTCTCGTTGTTCGTGCCGCAGCGGATCCGCAGGTGCCACGAGCGCCCAGGGCAGAGCGATCTGCTGGTCCTGAACGAGCTCATGGAATCCGGCAAGCTGACGCCGATCGTCGGCAGGACGTACCCTCTGAGCCGGACGCGCGAGGCCATCTCCTATTTCGGGGAGGGGCACGCCGAAGGCAAGGTCGTCATCACCATGTGAGACGGGTCGAGCGACCCGCACGCAACGCGCTGGGCGGCCGGCGTGACCGGAGCGGCGGGGGGCGCGGACGCGCCCGGTTTCGGCTGCCTGAGGTACCGCGGCCGCTACCCCCCGATCGCGCGGATAGCCCGCTCTCTGAGCCTGTCGTCGGGCATGTCCGCGGCGTACAGGCGCAGGAGCATCTGACGGCGGATCTGCGCGGCGGAGGTCGCCGGCATACCGGCGCGCCCGAGGACGCGCGCCGAGGAGAACATCCGGCAGGCCATGCCCAGTCGTTCCACCGGCGACCGACGCAGGAGCATTCGCCGGTACAGCTCGTCGACATCGGACGGCGTGTCGTTCACGACTCCCCACTC
>JAPLCM010000016.1 GCA_026392275.1 Actinomycetota bacterium
CATCACGCGGTTGGGTGCGCTCGACATTCTGGTGAACAGCGCGGGCATCTGCCCGCTCGCCTCGGTCCTCGACTTCGGCCGGCCCCAGTGGGACGCCACGGTCGCCGTCAACCTCACCGCCGCCTTCGAGATGAGCCACGAAGCGGCCAAGCGCATGATCCCCCAGCGCAGCGGCAAGATCGTCAACATCTGCTCGCTGTTCTCCTATCTGGGTGGACAGTGGTCGTCGGCCTACGCGGCCACCAAACACGGCCTGGCCGGTTTCACCAAGGCCTACTGCGACGAGCTCGCCCAGTACAACGTCCAGGTCAATGGCATCGCGCCCGGCTACTACGCCACCGAGATCACGACGGCGACCCGCAGCGACCCGGAGACGAACAAGCGCGTCCTCGACCACATCCCGGCGGACCGCTGGGGTGAGCCTCAGGACCTTATGGGCGCCGTGGTCTTCCTGGCCAGCCGGGCGTCGGATTACGTCAACGGCCACGTCCTGGTCGTCGACGGCGGCTACCTCGTTCGCTAGAGCAGGGAAACGGAGAGACGACCTGATGGCACGCAAGTACCTGATCGGCATCGACGGCGGCACGCAGAGCTCCAAGGTGGTCGTCTACGACCTCCGGGGCAACGTCGTCTGCGAGGGCAGACGCACCCTGCTTCCCATGGAGCACCCTGAGCCCGGACTGGCGGTGCATCCCGACGACGACCTCTGGGAGTCCATCGTCGGGGCCAGCCGAGAGGCGATGACGCAGTTCCCCGGCGACCCGGCAGACATCCTTGGCGTCGGCCTCTGCACGATCCGCTGCTGCAAGGCCTTTCTCAAGGCCGACGGTACGCTGCTCGAACCGGTGATGAGCTGGATGGACGCGCGCGCCTACGAGCCGTACATCCCGGACGACCCCGAGCTCGCCTGGGTGACCACCTCGTCCGGCTACATGACGCACCGCTTCACCGGGCAGTTCCGCGACAGCGCCGCCAACAACATCAGCCTGCAGTGGCCCATCGACACGAACGCGTGGCAGTGGAGCGACGATCCGGCGCTGCTCGAGGAGTTCAACGTCACCCGCGACCTGCTTGTCGAGTTGCAGATGCCCGGCGACGTCGCCGGGTACATGACGGCCGGCGCGGCGGCGGCGACCGGTATCCCGGAGGGCTTACCGGTCGTGACCACCGCCAACGACAAGGCCGTCGAAGCGCTCGCCTCGGGCTCGCTCGACGAGCGCACCGCGCTCGTCTCGCTGGGTACCTACATCGCCTCCATGGTGCATGGCCACGAGAACCGCACGACGCCGACGCAGTTCTGGACGAACTTCGCCTGCGTCCCGCACCGCTACCTCTACGAGAGCGGCGGCGTGCGCCGCGGGATGTGGACGCTCAGCTGGTTTCTCGACCTGCTGGGGCCGGAGCTCGCCGCGGCGGCGGCGGCTCAGGGCACCTCGCGCGAGGAGTACCTCGAGCGTGAGGCCGAGAGAATCCCCGCCGGGAGCGACGGCCTGATGACGGTCCTGGACTGGCTCGCCCCGACGGACAAGCCCTTCCGCAAAGGCGAGATCATCGGCTTCGACGCGCGACACACCAGAGGCCACGTGTACCGGTCCATCCTCGAGGCGATCGCCCTGACGATGAAGCAGAACGCGGACGCGATGTGCGAGGAGCTCGGGATCAGCCTCGGTGAGATCGTCGTCTCGGGCGGCGGCTCCTGCAGCCCTCTCTTCATGCGCATCTTCGCGGACGTGTTCGGCGTCCCGGCGTCGCGCAGCGTGGGCAACGGCGGGGCGAGCCTCGGGTCCGCCATCTGCGCGGCCGTGGCCGCCGGGGCGTACCCCGACTTCGAGACCGCCGCCGCCGGCATGACCACGAGCCGCGAGTCGTTCGCCCCCGACCCGGTGAACCACGATATCTACAGACGGATGAACGAGACCGTGTACAGGGCCATTCACGACGCCACGGACGCGATCCTCGAGCAGTCCTTCTCGCTCTTCCACTGACCCCCAGGGCAACCCCGGACACGCAAAGGAACGCCGACATGCCACTCAGCAGAGAAGCCATCGTCGAGGGTCTGCAGCGCATCGTCGGTTCCGACGACGTGATCACCGACGAGCAGATCCTCGTCCAGAGCAGCGTCGACAATTTCCGCAAGCTGCAGAACATCTTCGACGTGCACACCATGCCGGTGCCGGCCGCCATCGTCATGGCGCGCAGCACCGCGTGCGTGGCCGAGATCCTGCGCTTCGCCGACGAGCACGGCGTGAACGTGATCCCGCGTACGGGCGCCACGGCGACCGAGGGCGGCCTCGAGAGCGCCGTCCCGGACTCCGTGATCATCGACGGCTCGGCGATGAACGAGATCATGAACATCGACGCCTACAACATGCAGGCCACGGCGCAGTGCGGCGTGCCGCTGCAGGCCCTCGAGGACCGCGTCCGGGAGCTCGGCCTCACCACCGGGCACTCGCCGCAGTCAAAGCCGGTGGCCCACATGGGCGGGCTCGTGGCCACACGCAGCATCGGCCAGTTCTCGACCCTGTACGGCGGCATCGAAGACATGGTCGTCGGCCTCGAGGCCGTCTTCCCGGGCGGTCAGGTGACGCGCATCAAGAACGTCCCGCGCCGCGCCGCCGGCCCCGATATCCGTCACGTCGTCATCGGCAACGAGGGCGCCCTGTGCTTCATCACCGAAGTGACCGTGAAGCTCTTCCCGTACTTCCCCGAGAACAACGCATTCCTCGGCTGGACGCTCAAGGACATGAAGACCGGGTTCGAGGCGCTACGCGCCGTCATGGTGAGCGGCTACAAACCGTCGGTGGCGCGGGTCTACGACCCCGGCGACGCCGGCCTGCACTTCTCCCACTTCGCCGCGGACGACGATTGCGTGCTGCTCTTCATGGCCGAAGGGCCGGCCGGCATCGCCGCGGCGACCGCCGAGGGCATCGCGGCCGTGGTCGGCGGCTTCCCGGAGTGCAAGCCGGTCGAGAGCGCATACATCGAGACCTGGTTCAACGACCTCTGCTGGGACGCGAGCAAGATCATCGCCGAGGACGAACGCATCCGCCAGACGCGCAACGTGAACCGCACCACCGAGATCTCCGCCGACTGGGGCTCGATCAACGACATCTACCAGGCGGCGAAGGCGCGTATCATCGCCGAGATCCCCGACATCACGATGATGGGCGGGCACTCTTCGCACAGCTACATCAACGGCACGAACATGTACTTCAACTACTTCTTCAACGTCGTCGACGTGGGGCCGGAGGAGGAGACCGACAAGTACTACCTCCCCATCATCGGCATCATCTGTGAGGAGACGCTGCGGCGCGGCGGCTCCATCGTCCACCATCACGGGATGGGCAAGGCGCGGGCGCCGTGGGTCAAGGAGGAGTACGGTTCGTCCTACTACATCCTCATGACGCTCAAGGATTCGTTCGACCCGAACGGCATCATGAACAAGGGGACGATCATCCCTCAGTGAGCAACCTGCGGATCCTGGTCTCCTTCAAGGTCACTCCCGACTTCGAGGCGCTGCGGGAGGCGGACTGGCTCGCGGGAGCCGCGACCGAAGCGGCGCACGGCGCGCCGCCCGTCGTGGAGACCCGCTACGTGCGCCGCGTCCTCAACTGCTTCGACGAGAGCGCTCTGGAGATGGCGCTGCGCCTGTCCGACGCGCGCGCAGCGCGCAGCGCCACGACGGACCTCGGGGCGTTGTCGGTGGGCGGCAAGGAGACGGAGCCGTACCTGAAGACGCTCCTTGCCCTCGGCTACGAGAGGGCGGCCCGCTTGGAGTCGGAAGCCGCCCTGGACTTCGCTCCCGCCGTCGTCGCGGCGCTCATCGCCGGCTACGTGCGACAGGTGGATCACAGCGATCTCCTGCTGCTCGGCTGCCACAGCGGCCCCGGAGACAGCGGCACGATGCCTTTTCGGGTCGCCGAGGAACTCGGTTGGCCGTGCCTGACGCAGGTGATCGAGGTCGAGCCGCTGGCTGACGGTCGTGTACGTGTGGCCTGCCTGGCCGATAACGGCCTCCTGCGCCTGACGCTCCGGCCTCCCTGCGTGCTCGCCGTTGGCAATGCGGTCGTCTCGCAGCTGCGGGTGCCCACGCTGACAGACCGGCTGGCGCGCAAGAACGAACCTGTCGACGTCCTCTCGGGTGCTGATCTTGGCGTCGACATCGCCGGGCAGCTGAACCGCACGACCTGCGTCCTGACGGGGCTCGAGACGATCGACCACACTCGCCGCGGCGTCGGCGTCGTCGGGGCGACGCCGGCCGCCAAGGCGCAAGCCCTGTTCGACGCGCACCTGAAGACCGCGCTGGAGAAGCTGTGAGATTCGTCGCGATCCTTGACGGAACGACCGGCGGCGGCGCTCGACAGGCCCGCGCCTTGAACGGCTTCCTCAGCAATGGCCTGAGCGGTGCTGCGACCGGTGAGACGCTGGTCTTCTACCGGGATGAGCGCGACAGGTCGCGGCTTGTCGAGCTGGCTCCCACCCGTGCCGTCCGGCTCATCAAGACAAGGGCGTGGCGGCCCGAGCGGATGGTCGAGCTCCTCGCGGCGGTCGCACGAGACGAGGAGATCTCGCTCTTTCTCTTTGCCGGCGGCCCGGGAGGAACGGAGCTCGCCGCGCGCCTCGCCTGCCGCGCCAACGGCGACGTCTTCACGGAGGCGCTGAGCGTCGAGGCAGAGCCGGAGCGGCTTCTCTGCCGCAAGAACGTCTACTCCGGTCATGTGGTGGGGAGCTTCGAGCTCACTGCGCATCCGTGGTGCGTCACGATCGACGCCTCGTGGAGCGACGGGCCGGAGCCCGCGATGCTTGAGCACGACGTCGTCTCCGACACCGATGAGGCAGGCGGTCCAGCCGAGACAACGTTCGAGGACCTCGAGCTCATCGACCTGCCCTCGAGCGGGGACCTCGCGGAAAGCCGGTTCCTCGTGGTCGCGGGGTACGGAGCCGGGAACCGCGAGGGGGTAAAGCGGATCGCAGAGGCGGCCCGGCTCATGGGGGCGGCGTTCGGCGTGAGCCGCCCCGTCGCGATGAACGCCTGGGCGCCCATGGACCGGCTCATCGGCGTGTCCGGCACGCGCGCCGCCCCCGAGCTTTGTATCGTCGTCGGGGCCTCCGGCGCGCCGGCCTTCTACTGGGGCATCGAGAAGGCGGCGTTCATCGT
>JAPLCM010000320.1 GCA_026392275.1 Actinomycetota bacterium
CCATGTGATCCAGGCTGAAGCCCAGCGGCATGGCGCCGTAGCGGCTCACACGGCCGAAGGTGGGCTTCAGGCCCACGGTGCCGCAGAAGGAAGCCGGGATGCGGATGCTGCCGCCGGTGTCGCTGCCCATGGCCATGGCCACCATGCCGCTCGCGACGGCGGCGCCCGACCCGCCACTGGATCCGCCGGGGATGCACTCCACGTTCCAGGGATTAGCGATGGCGCCGAAATGTGGGTTGTCGCTCGTAACGCCGTAGGCCAACTCGTGCATGCCGGTCTTGCCGATCATCACCGCGCCGGCTTCATCGAGCTTTTCCACCACCGCGGCGTTGTAAGTGGGGAACTGCTTCACGAACAGGAGCGACCCGCCGGTAGTACGCACTCCCTGCGTGTAGAACAGGTCTTTGTAGGCGATGGGCACGCCGTGGAGCGGGCCGCGATCCACGCCGTGCGAGAGTTCTTCGTCGGCCTGCCGGGCGCGCTCGCCTACCGGGCCATCAACACCATGGACGCGATGCTGGGTTACCGCGACGAGCGCGAGTTCGTGGGCAAGGCCGCGGCGCGCACCGACGACGCGGCCAACTGGGTCCCGACGCGCATCACCGGCCTGCTCCTGGTCGCGGCCTCCGGGCTCAAGGGCACCGCCGGCCGCGCCTGGTGGGCGTTCCGCACCCAGCCCCTGCCGGAGTTCGGGCCCAACAAGACGCTGGCGATCGCGACCATGGCCGGCGCCCTCGGCGTGCAGCTCAAGAAGCCCGGCGCCTACGCCCTGGGCACACCCACGCGGCCGCTCACCGCCGACGTCATCGGCGATGCTGCCTGGTACGTCTGGGTGGCCGGCGGCGCGGCCGTCGCCGGCGCCGCCTGCCTCGCGGCGCTTCTCGCTTGGGGCCCGTGGCGATGAGCGCGCCGTTCCAATTGCCCCAGCACGTGCGCGTCTGCCCGCGGGACCCCAAAGAGAACGACCGCCTCCTCGAGGCGCTCGATTCGCTGGCACCGCCGAGCGAGCGCTCCTGATAGGCTTCCGCCGTCGATTACCGGGAGCCCGCCATGAAGTACCTCGCCGATCTCTTCACGCGGAACCGCGCCTGGGCGGGCGACATCGTCGCCGCCGACCCCGAGTTCTTCGCGCGGCTCTGCGACATCCAGCGGCCGGACCTCCTCTGGATCGGCTGCTCCGACAGCCGGGTCCCGGCCAACGAGATCGTCGGCCTGGCGCCCGGCGAGCTCTTCGTCCACCGCAATGTGGCCAACGTCGTTCCGGTCACCGATCTCAACGCGATGGCGGTCATCGAGTACGCGGTCTCCTCGCTCGGCGTGCGGCACATCATCGTCTGTGGCCACTACCGCTGCGGTGGCGTGCGCGCGGCGCTCGAGGGGCACCAGGCCGGCGCCGTGGCGCTCTGGTTGCAGCCGCTTCGCAACCTCGCGGACGAGCATCGCGCCGAGCTCGACGCACTCGGTTCAGCGGAAGAGCGCTGGGATCGGCTCTGCGAGCTCAACGTAGCCGCGCAGGTGCAGGCGGTCGCGTCGTCCGAGATCGTCGAAGCGGCCTGGGAGCGCGGCGCGGAGCTCGCTGTGCACGGCTGGATCTACGACCTCAAGGACGGGCTGCTGCGCGACCTCGAGGTCACCGTCGGTAACATCGCCGCGGGCGGCTGACCTCGCGGTATCGTCCCGCCCGGGCGGAATCCCCGCCTCACACGCCCGGGTGACGTTCCCCGTCACTCGTTGAACTCCGTCGCGCCCCGGTCACACTGGGGCATGTGTCCGAGCTCATCACCCAGATGCAGCACGCCCTGCGCGCCCGTCACTACAGCCGCCGCACCGAGCAGACGTACTGCCAGTGGGCGCGGCGCCACATCGGCTTCCATGCCCTCCGGCACCCGGCGGAGATGGGCGAAGGGGAGATCAACGCCTTTCTCACTCACCTCGCCGTGGACGAGTACGTCAGCGCCTCGGCCCAGACGCAGGCCCTCAGCGCGCTGCTCTTCCTCTACCGCCACGTGCTGGTGCGCGAGGTCGGCGGGCTCGACCTCGTGCGCGCGAACCGCCCACGGAGGCTGCCGATCGTTCTCACTCGCGAGGAGGTGAGGCGGCTGCTCGGCGGCCTCGAGGGCGAGCCGCGACTCGTCGCGTCGCTACTCTACGGCTGGGGCCTGCGCCTCATGGAAGGCCTGCGCCTGCGCGTCTGCGACCTCGAGCCGGGGCGCGGCGAGCTCGTGGTGCGCAGCGGCAAGGGCGGCCGCGATCGCGTCACCATGCTGCCGCGCTCCCTGCAGCCCGCCCTCGAGGCCCAGCTGGCGCGGGCGCGCGCCCTGCACGAGCGCGACCTCGCTGACGGCTGGGGCATTGTCGAGCTGCCCGGCGCCCTGGCGCGCGAGTACCCACGGGCCGCCGCCGAGTGGCACTGGCAGTGGGTCTTCCCGCAGCAGCGCCGGTGGCGCAACCGCGAGAGCGGCGAGCAGGGCCGCCACCACCTCCAAGAGACCATCGTCCAGCGCGCCGTCACCGCCGGCGTGCGCCGCGCCGGGATCGCTAAGCACGCCACCTGTCACACGCTGCGCCACTCGTTCGCGACCCACCTGCTCGAGGACGGCTACGACATCCGCACGATCCAGGAGCTGCTCGGCCACAAGGACGTGCGCACGACGATGATCTACGCGCACGTGCTGAACCGCGGCGGCCAGGGCGTGCG
>JAPLCM010000184.1 GCA_026392275.1 Actinomycetota bacterium
GAAGATCTCTCTGCGGCAGTTCGTCTACACGAAGTACGAGATCTACGTCGGCTCCGTGATGATGACGACCGTCGACTTCTTCATCGTGCTGGCCTGCGCGGCCACGCTGTACAAGGAGGGCATCGTCGTGGAGTCGGCCAAGGAGGCGGCCATGGCGCTCGAGCCTTTCCTGGGCGCGGCCGCCAAGTACCTCTTCGGTCTCGGCCTGCTCAGCGTCTCGATCCTCGCCGCGGGGGTCCTGCCGCTGGCCACGGCCTACGTGGTGTGCGAGGCCTTCGGCTTCGAGTCGGGCCTCGACAGCTCGTTCCGCGAAGCGCCCGTCTTCAACGGTATCATCACGTTCCTCATGTTGGTGCCGGCGACGGTCGCCATGATCCCCGGTCTGCCGCTGGTGAGCGTCATCCTGGTCGCCCAGTCCCTCAACGGCATCCTGTTGCCGGTGATCCTGGTGTTCACCCTGCTCATGATCAACAACCCCCGGGTCATGGGCGAGCACGTCAACGGCCGCGTGCGCAACGTCGTCGCCTGGGGGTTCTCCGGCGTGCTGATCTGCCTCAGCGTCCTGCTGCTGCTCTCGCCGTTCTTCTCCTGACGGCCGGCGTGATGCGACGCTCCCCGCGCAGAGCCGGACGCCGGATGATCGGCCGCATCGGCCGCAGCCGGCTCGCCATCTTCCTGGCGATCCTCGGGCCGGGCCTGATCGCGGCAGCCGCGGACAACGATGCCGGCGGCATCACCACCTGGTCAGTGATCGGCGCTCGCTACGGCTACAGCCTGCTCTGGCTGCTGCTGCTCATCACGCCCATCCTGGCGGTGACGCAGGAGATGGGCGCGCGTATGGGCGCCGTGACCGGCAAGGGCCTGGCGGCGCTGATCCGCGAGAAGTTCAGCCTCAAGGTGACGGCGTTCGCGATGCTCGCGCTGCTCATCGCCAACTTCGGCACGACCGTGGCGGAGTTCTCGGGCGTGGCCGCCGCTTTCAGCCTCGCCCATATCCCCGCGTGGCTGGCCGTTCCGCCGGTCGCGGTCGGCGTGTGGCTCCTCGTAACGCGCGGAAGCTACCGCAAGGTAGAGCGCGTCTTTCTGGCGCTCACGGCCGTGTACATCGCCTACTTCATCGCCGGCGTGCTGGCCAAGCCTGGCTGGGGCGCGGCGGTACACGGCGCCGTCGTACCCAAGGCCCAGCTCAACAGCCTGTGGCTCCTGACGGCCATCGCCGCCATCGGCACGACGATCACGCCGTGGGGCCAGTTCTTCATCCAGGCCTACATCGTCGACAAGCGCGTCTCGATCCGCGACCACGTGTACACCAAGGTCGAAGTCTTCATCGGCGCCGTGTTCACCAACGCCATCGACCTGTTCATCGTGCTGGCGTGTGCGGCGACTCTGTACAAGGAAGGCATCGTCGTCGAGACCGCGCAGGACGCCGCCAGGGCGCTCGCTCCGCTCGCCGGGCAGGCGGCGTCCTTCCTGTTCGGCTTCGGGCTGCTCAACGTCTCGATCCTGGGAGCCGCCATCCTGCCCCTGACCACCGCCTATGCGGTCTGCGAGGCGTTCGGCCTGGAGAGCGGGCTCGACAAGAAGTGGGGCGAGGCGCCGGCCTTCAACGGCCTGCTCTCGGCCTTCATCCTCGTGCCGGCGCTGGTCGCCATGATCCCGCACCTCCCTCTGGTCAAAGTGATGCTGCTCAGCCAGGACGTGAACGGGGTCCTGCTGCCCATCATCCTGATCTACGTGCTCAAGATCATCAACGACCCGAACGTCATGGGCGAACACGTCAACGGTCGCATCTACAACACCATCGCCTGGGCGTTCTCGGCGGCCCTCATCGGGCTCTCGGTGACGCTCGTGGCGTCGCCGTTCATCTTCTGACGCTCAGGTGCCGTCGTCGCGCTCGTGGGAGCGCGGCTCGATGTGCACGAGCACGTCGGAGTTGGGCACGCACGCCCGGATGTCGGCGGCGATGTGCTCGGCGACCTCGTGCGCCGCTGCTACTGTCAGGGTCTCGTCGACAGTGATGTGCAGGTCGATGTGCCGCCGGCTGCCCGCCTGGCGGGCGCGGAGCTTGTGGTAGCCCCAGATGAGGTCGCCGCGGTGGTCGGTGACGCAGCGGCGGATGTCTTCGAGCTCCTCCTCGGGCAGGGTCTGGTCGAGCAGCACCTTGGTGGACTGCACGACAAGGCGATAGCCCGTGAAGATGATGAGCACGGCCACGGCGATAGCGGCGATGGGGTCGAACAGCTCCCAGCCCGTGAGCTTGACGAGCAGCAGGCCGCCGGCCACGCCGAACGACGTGTACACGTCGGTGAGCAGATGCGCGGCGTCGGCCTCGAGCGCCGCCGACTGCGTGCGCCGCGCGACCGGGTAGAGCACCTTCTTCGAAACCACGAGGTTGACGACGCCGGAGACCACCATCACGCCGATGCCCAGCCAGATGTGGTCGATGTGCGGGCCGCTGATGATCTTGAGGATGCCCTCGTAGATGATCACCCCGGCGGCGGCGATGATGAGGAGCGCCTCGATGACGCCGCTGAGGTTCTCGACCTTCTCGTGGCCGTAGTGATGGTGGAGGTCAGGTGGCTCCGCCGCCTTGCGCACCGAGTAGAAGGCAATGATCGCGGCCACGAGATCCGAGCCCGAGTGCAGGGCCTCCGAGATGATGGCGATGGAGCCCGACATGATGCCCACCACGAGCTTGAAGATGATCAGCGCCGAGTTGGAGACGATGGAGACTGCCGCGGCGCGCGACTTGAGCCGGTGGTTGGTCAGGTCGCTATGGGGATCCCGCATCTCAGGGTCGGCGGTGACCATCCAGCAGCCCTTCGCGTCGCAGACGTTCCAGGAGGGCTCTGCCGGCCAGTGCGCGGTGGCTGGCCTGGTCCTTGTCGGCCTGCGGCCATTCGGCCACAGTGAGGTCTGATCCCTCGGGGACGAAGACAGGGTCGTAGCCGAACCCGCCCTCACCGCGCGGCGCCGTGGCGATGGCGCCCCACCAGTGTCCCGTCGCCGCGTATTCTGTCAGGTCGGGAGCGAG
>JAPLCM010000192.1 GCA_026392275.1 Actinomycetota bacterium
ATCTTGATCCAGCGCTGCTGCTCGCGGGCGATCGCCCGCACCTCGTCGGCCAGCTCTGCGAAGTCCTGGTCCTGGCTGAAGAGGAGCACGACGTCGCAGGCGTCGGCCAGCAGGACGCGCACCACGTCGAGGGCGATGCGCGCGTCGATGCCCTTCTCTTCGAGGACCGTGAACTCCACAGCCACGCCGTCGTCCGGGCGAGCTCGACGGCGCCGGCGCCGCAGCGGTCGCGCGGTGACGATCACGCCCTCGGCGCGCATGCGCCGGTCTACGTCTGCCCTTCCATTGCGGCGGAATACCGCGAAGTGCTGCACCGACCGCGATTCCGGCCCAAGGGTCTCCCTCCCGCGTGGCTGCCCAGGCTGCTCCAGATCGCCCTTCATGAGCCGGAACCCGAGCCCTGGCCGCTGAAGGGGACGGATGCGGATGACCTGGTGTTTCTCGCTCTGGCCAAGGCGATTGGGGCAGTGCTGGTGACTGGAAACGTCGCGGACTTCCCGACGGAGATCCGTGGTGGCGTGATCGTCATGAGCCCGTCGGAGTACCTGGGACAGATCCTGGAGTAGAGACGGAGACCTGCGATGAGTCGCGCGGGTCACGCCCGCGCCGTCAGTAGCCTCATATGCAGTCGAAGAGGGCGTAGTCGTCGGCGCCGGCCGCGGACTGGCCGCCGCAGGCGCCGGCGGCGACGCAGTCGCCGCCGGCCGGAGCGGCAGCAGCGCGTGCGTTCCCAACCTCGGCCGTCAGCTCCTGGAGCATCGGTCGCACCAGGTCGCAGTAGGGGAACGGCGCCGCGTAGCCGGCCGGCTCCTCGTGGGCGCGGGCCGCATAGTGCGCCTGCACCCAGCACTCGCCGCCGCAGGCGTCGACGACCGGGCAGACGAGGCACTCGGCCCGGTCGCGGGCGCGCGCGGCGCGCAGCAGCCGCAGGCTGCTGGACGCGCGCCAGATGGTCTCGAGGCGCTCCTCGCGCAGCGAGCCGGCGACGAAGGCCGGGTCGCCGGCGGTGATCACGCAGGCGTGCACCTGTCCGTAGGGGTCGATGGCCAGGTCGCGGCAGCCAGCGGCGCAGAGGTCGTTGCGGCTGCCGATGCGGCGGCGCCAGCCGGGGATGTTGTCCACCACCAGGCCGACCTCGGCGGCGGTCACCAGCAGCTCCTTGAGCGCTGCGAGAAGCTCTTCGCCGGACGGCGTCAGATCGGGCGCGTCGCGATCGGCGGCGGCGCCCGCGACCCCGCCCGCCTGGTGCGGCAGGATGAGGTGGAGCCGGCTGATCCCGGCGGCGCGCAGCTCGCGAGCGAGCTGCGTCAGGCCGGGCAGCGCCGGCCGCACGAGCACCGTGTTGGCCACCGGCTCGAGGCCGACGGCCTTCAGATTGGCCATCGACGTCATGATGTCGTCGTAGCTGCCGGGGCCGCGCAGCTCGTCGTTGATGGCGCGCGGCCCGTCGATGCTGGCCAGGGGCCGAAGGAGGCCGCGCCCAGCGCGGCTCAGTTCGGCGGCAGCGGCTTCGTCCACGTAGCTGTTGAAGAAAAACCGCGCATGGGCTTGGTGCGTCCCGGTGATGTGGTCGAGCAGTTCGACGAAGTCGTCGCGCAGCAGCGGGTCGCCGCCGATGAACACGAAGCTCGAGGCGCCCAGCGTGACGCACTGGTCGATCGCCTCCTTCCATTCCGCGGTCGTCAGCTCCCCAGGGTCCCAGGCGGCGTCCTTGTTGTAGCAGTGGCGGCAGTCGCGGCCGCAGCGGTGCGTGACGTGCAGGTAGATCTCGCGGAGGCCGAGGGACGGCTCGCCGCGCAGCGGCGCGTCACCATCGAGGCGCGCGAGCACGGCAAGGTCGGCGGGTTCATCGACGTCCATCCAGAGCGGCAGCTGGTCAGCTTGGAGGCCGCTCGCCTTGGCGGCGCGCAACGTGTGGGCGAGGAGCGACGCGGAGCTCATGGGTGACGAGGTGAGAAGCGCGGTGACGGCCTCCCCGTGTGCTCGCCATGTCGCCGCGTCGAGCCCGATGAGATAGTAGCCGCCGTCGGCGGCCGGGCCGAGCACGAGGCGCCCGGGCGACGGAGCGGTCGCCAGGCGTGCGAACGCTTGCTCGAGATACGTGACGGGGATGGCCGGGCTGTCGCTGTTGACGGCGACGACGGCCTCGGCGCCGCCGGCGAAGAGATCCGCGAACACGCCGGCGAGGCGCTCGCCGAGCGTGTCGCCGCGCTGGGCGAGGCGGCGCCAGCGGTTCGAGCGGCCGGCCAGCGCGTCGGACGGCGGAGTTTGAGGCGGCCCAGCGGCCCACCCCACCCCACCGCCCTCCGTGCCTGCCTCGGCCAGCACCAGGTCGACAGCGGGAACCAGCTCTGCCTGCGCGAGCGTCCCCAGTAGCAGCCGCTCGTACACGGCCAGAGCCTCGTTGGCGCCGAGCTGGGCGGCCAGGCGCGTCTTCACCGCGCCGCGCACGAGTGGCCTGGCCATGACGGCCAGAACTCGTACGCCGAGCTGAGTCCGCGAGCCGAGGGCGGGTGTCATCTGCGTGGTCTCCATCGCATCGTGTGCTCAGTATGCTGCAGCGCGGCAAAGGCGGCCACTTTTGCGCCGCCGCGCTGCCTGAGCTTTCGCCACACCACCACCGTGCCGAGCTGCCGCCACGGCGGCGCCTGAGCCGGCCAGCGCCGGGGAAGCGCTGCCGGGAACAGGGCGAGCGACCCGATCACGACCGGCAGCCACACGCCGGCGGCCAGGCCGAGCGCCAGCGGCGCCAGCCAGTACCAGGCG
>JAPLCM010000189.1 GCA_026392275.1 Actinomycetota bacterium
CGTGGCGATCACGAACATGCCGTTCGAGCTGAGGGCGAAGTCGCTCAGGCCCTGCCAGCCCATGAACTGCCCCATCATCGCCATGCCGGGATCGGCCATCCAGGGCGCCAGCACGTAGATCCACATGATCCACACGAAGGCGTTGCCGAACGACTCGCCGATGCCCACGATGGGGTGGATGATGCGCGAGTTGTAGATGTACTCCCCGCCCGAGCGAGGCATGGAGCCGCCGAGCACTCCCCACACGAGCGGGAAGCCGATGCCGGCGAGGATCATCGAGATGATGGTGGCCCAGATGAGGTTGCCACCGAGGTAGACGCCGACGCCGAGGCTGGTCATGACCCAAATGGAGGGCGTGAGCCCCTGGTTCATGAAGCCGACGCCGAAGGCGTCCCACATGGAAAGGCCGCGAACAAGGCCGCTGGCTTTGCGGGCAAAGGCTAGTTCTTCAGCCACATTCCCCCCTTGCTGGTTCCGGGTACCGCCGCCGTGGGTACGCCCGGCGGCGCTACGCGGGTTGATGGTCGGAGACACGGCAACGCTATCGCCTCAGCCCGATCGCCCTCCCCTCTTCAGCGGCCTCCACGGGCACCTGCCACTGATAGACATCCTTGAGCTTCCACGGCACCATCGCGAGCTTGGTGCGGGTGACTCCAGGGACCTTGCCGATGACTTCGTTGACGAAGCGCAGGAGCTCCTCGGTGTCGCGCGCGTAGACCTGCACGCTGAGGTCGCCCTCGCCGACGGAACCGGCCACGTAGCTGACGGTCGGGAACTCCACGAGCTGCGCGGCCACGTCCTGCAGCTTGCCGGGAGCGACGTCGATGAGCACGTCGCCGATGACGGTGAAGCCCACGGCATGAGGATTGACGATGGCGCTGATACGGATCACGCCGGAGCGCACGAGCCGCTCGATGCGGTACCGCACGGCGCGCTCGGACACATGCCCGATGCGTCGCGTAATTTCGGCCGACGAGATGCGGCCGTCTTCAAGAAGGAGTGACACGATGCCGCGATCGATCGTGTCGAGGCTGAACGGCACCCGGATCCCCCTGGTCTCGCGCCCATCTGCTAGCGCTATTTCGACACCCGGCGTCGCAAAATGTCAAGAGCCGGGTGCCTTTAGTAGGATCCGGCAAGGTACGACATTCGCACGGTGCCGAATCCGACATCGAACCGCCTCCGACGGAGAGCCGGCGGATGCGGTGTCACGCAGCCTGTTTCGGCCGCTCAGCCGAATCCCGATCTCGTATCCTCGTGCACGCCGACGAGATCGGCCGCCGGCGCGCAACGGGCGGGGGCGGCGCGCCTGCGGCACGCCGCCCCCGCAGTCGGCCCTGGGTGCTGACTCGCTCCACTCTCCGGAGTCGCCGGGCGTCAGTGTTCGAGGTCGCAGCGCAGGCAGCGACCGGCCTCGCTGCAGGCCTGTTCCGCGGTGATCGTCTTCACCACCTCGACGAAGCTCCTGACGCGTTCGTCGGCAGGCACATGTTCTGCCGCCGCACGCGGGATCTCTTCCTCGAGCCGGTCGAGCGGCACGTAGCGCGGCACCCTTCGGACCGCCTGCATCGTGCGCAGTTGCTCCTCGCGCGCACTGGCGCCGCTGAGAGAGCGTTCGATGGCAAACGCGGCGCGCTGACCGTCACCTATCGCGTCGATCAGCGTGGCGGGACCACGCACCGCGTCACCGCCGGCGAACACCTTGGGGTGAGACGTCCGGAACTCGACCGTGTCGGCAGCGAGGGTCCCCCGAGGGCTGACCTCCAGTTCGCCGGAAAGCCAGCTCAGATCGACCGAGAGACCGATCGCGGGGATGATGGTGTCGCAGGCGAGGACGAACTCCGAAGCGGACACCGCGCGGGGCCGGCGACGGCCGCTCTCGTCGGGCTCGCCGAGCTCCATGCGCACGCACTCGAGC
>JAPLCM010000024.1 GCA_026392275.1 Actinomycetota bacterium
GCCGACCTCGACGTTAGCCTCGTCCCGCGCCGACTCCTCGTCAGGCCGTCATGCCGGCTAACCCACGCGATCGGCCACGGGGTGCACCCAGTGGAACTCGATGCAGTCGTCGATGACCGCGGGGATCCCTTGGTAGGCCGACGGGTACTTGGGCGTCATCCCGAGGTCGTCCCACACGAGTCCCTTCTTGACCGTCAGGTTCACGTTCCATCCTCTGACGGCGTCGGGAGTGTACAGCGAGGGATAGCGACTCAGCCGGCGGATCGGGGTCAGCATCGAGGTCCCCAGCAGGGCCAGGAGTTCCGGCGTCCCGATACTGCGGAAACGTGGGTAGTACTTCTTGATCTCGGCGAAGAAGTCGTTCCAGTTCACCGGCAGGTCGTCGGCGACCGGGCTGATGCCCGTCCAGCCCGTCTCTGCGGCGGCGATGAGCAGCCGGGCGGCGTCGTCGACGTGCATATGGGCAAAGAGGTTCTTGCCGCTTCCGGGAAAGTAGACCCTGCCCTGCCTGACCTGGGCGAACATCAGGTCACGGACTCCGTATACGTGCGGGAGGCGCAGGACCGCGAGTTCGATACCGGCCTGGTCCGCGATCTGGGACAGCGCGCGTTCGGCCTCGATCTTCGCCCTGCCGTAGCCATGCCGCGTGAAGGCAGGGGTCCGCTGGTCGACGGCGGCCTCTTGGCCCTGATACACGAGCAGGCTGCTCGCGTACACGAAGCGCCGCACACCGGCGGCGGCGCAGGCGCGCAGCAGCGCGACGGAGCCGTCGACGATCGTCGGACGCACCAGTTCGTACTCCTCGAAGATCGCCCTGGCCCCCAGGTGGATGACGGTATCCATGCCCTGGACGGCGCGCGCCAGGCTCTCCGGGCTCTCCAGATCCCCCTGCATGAGCTCCGCCCCCAGCGACGCGAGCAGTGTACCGCGAAGTGGCCGGCGCACGAGAAGCCTGGGGGCGAGGCCCTTCTCGCTGAGTTGGCGAGCCACCTCGAGGCCGATGAAGCCGGTCGCGCCGGTGACAAGCACGCGGCCCATATCGTTCGTCATGTTCTCGCCTCTCGATGTCGTCGCGGATTAGGCTGAGGGCAGCAGGTAGTCTACCTACTCTCGACCGTCGCGAATGGTCGGGCCGCGTTCATGTGACTGAGGTCCTTGCCTGGTGACGGTGCCGGCGACGTGACTCAGGCGCGTTTGCGCATCAGCGCGAACGCCGCCAGGGCGATCCCGATGACCCCCACGACGATGCCGACGATGCCCATCGTGCGGGCGCTCGATACCTGACTCTCCGTGGCCAGGCGCGACAGCTCCGCATCCATGCGCTGAGAGAGCTGCACGTTCGTGGGCGCCTTCACCGGGAACTGCGCGGCGGCGGGGTCTTCGACCGTGGAGAACGTCGTCGGCCCACTGGTGAAGCTCTCGTCGACCTTCTGCGAGCCGATCGTGCCGGTGAAGTGGAACGTGTAGTCGCCCGGGGCCGTCGGGAAGAACCACGCCCGGTAGTCTCCCGGCGTGCCGAGGCCCTCTTCGGCGTCGAACTCGGGCACGAGCGGGAACTCGGCCTGCTTGTCGGCGTAGACCACGGTGACCTTCAGCGTGTCGGTGAGGTCCAGGATCGGTTTGCCTGTGGCCTTGTCGTACAGCAGGAGCTGCACGCTGTTCTGCTGCCCCGTGTAGGTCGGCTCGCTGCCCCAGCCCACGGTCATCGTGTAGGCCCCGACATCTTTGGTCGTGTGGGCCGCCGCCGGCGCGGCCATGGTGACGAGCGCGAGGCACAGCGCGACCGCCACGAGTGCAGCTGATCTCGAGATCCGCTTCATCGATGGTTCCTCCTGCATGACGGAATGCCCCAGCCCCCGGGGCTGGGGCATTCCTGCCCGCACCGGAACGAGGTCAAACGGGGCGACGACGCCGGTCAGCCCCCGCCCGGCGCCGGGACGCCCAGTTCCAGCGGCACAGTGACGCCCCCGGCGGCCTCTTGGACCACGACGTCGATGTGCCAGCGGCCGGCCACCGAGAGCTGCAGGCCGGCGCCACGCCATGAACCGTCGGAGGCCTTCCCGAGCGGCAGCGTCGATGCGTTCAGTGACGGCTTGCTGGGCAGCGAGAAGGCAAGCTTCACGGCGGTCGCGGAAGTCAGAGGCTGACCGCTGTCGTAGCCGTCGATCAGCAGCGAGTACGCGTTCTGCCCGACCGTGCCGGGAGACACCGTCAGATGGGCGCGGACCGTGGTGGCGTAGTCGCTGCCGGAGACGGTCACGCCCGGAGGGCCGGCCGGACTCGCGGAGGCGACGGCCGATGAGGCGGGCGCCAGCCCGCTGAGCACCGCCGTCGCCGCAAGGATCGCCGCGGCGACCGCGAGCTCGCCGCCCGAGTTCATCCTGAAGGTCCGGGCGGCGCCATCGTGCGTCTTCAGCGAGGGCACCCACCTGAAGTGGTTCAGAGCGCCCAAGGCGACGAGGACCAGCACCAGCCCGATCTTGACGAGCAGCGTGATCCCGTAGGTCGTGGCGAGCAGATTGCCGAAGGACCCGACCTCCACCAGCCCGCGGACGACACCGGTCGCGAGCACAACGCCGAGGGTCACCGTGGCGACCCGCGAGAAGGCGCCTACAGCGCCGGCACGCTCGGGCTTCGTCATGCCGCGAATGCCGAGCAGAAGCCAAGCGAGACCACCGACCCACACACCTATGCCGGTCATGTGCACCCACTGCGCGGCCACGTTCACGGCTCTCCATGACGATGGCGCGTCCGCGTGCCCGCCCAGGCAGTGGGCGAGACCGGCGGTCGCCCCGGCGGCGGCGAGGAAGAGCAGGCTCCAGCGCGCCGGCCACAGATCCACAGCCACCATGGCGGCGACGCAAAGCACCAGGGCGACGCCGAGCGCGAGCAGCAGTTGGCCGTGCCGCGTCTGGAAGAGCGGCAGCAATGAGGGCGCGCCGCTCAGGGCGCGCTCGGCCCAGACCATCGCGCAGAACCCGACCACGGCCATCAGAAGCGCCAGTCGCAGGAGGGCATTACCGCCGGCCGGGAGTCTGCCCGCGAAGACGAGCAGGCAGGTGGTGGTGGCGCCCACGAAGAGCGCGAGGCCGACGTAGAGCAGCCAGCGTCCGGTCGACCCGAGCGCCGACATCCACGGTGAGACGTTCAGCAGGTCGACGGCCTTCGTGCTCCCTGGCGCCGGCGTCACGCCGACGCCGAACGCGAAGGCGCCGTTCTGCACATGGCCGTCGACAGCCGACACGGAGCGCCAGTTGACCGTGTACACGCCTTGTCCCAGAGCCTGGGTGAGCGCCACCTGCAGCTCCCTGGGTTTGCCGTCCACTGCCTTGATCGCGGACACGCCGGGGACGGTCTTGCCGTCCGCGTCGAGCAGACGCACCAGCGAGAGCGATGCATCGGGGTCCTCGGCGAAGGTCAGCGTGATGACCTTTGGGGAGGCAGAGACCGACGATCCCGAGGCCGGATCGGAGCTCTCGAGGCCGGCATGCGCGGAGGCGATCTGCACAGGAGCGGCCAGGCACGCAAGCGCGGCGCTGGCGACGAGGGCGGCGAGCGCGAGCAGGCGCAAGCCCGCGCAAGTCTCGACGGCCCTCATGTCGTCACAACAGGTAGACGACGATGAACACCGCGACCCACACCGCGTCGACGAAATGCCAGTAATACGTGCCGGCGTCAACCATGCCGGAGGTGCCCGGCGACGCCGGCCTCGCACCCCGGCGGCGCTCCCGCGTGGTGCGGATCAGCAAGTACGCCAAGAGCAGGATCCCACAGACGACGTGGAGGCCGTGGAACCCGGTCAGCGTGTAGAACGCGGAGACCTCCAGGTTGGCCGTGAGGCCGAAGCCGAGGTG
>JAPLCM010000214.1 GCA_026392275.1 Actinomycetota bacterium
GCCACTGCCGTCGACCGGCATGACGTCGTACTTGCCGGCCTCGACGTACCAGGTGGCGATGAGCGCGATCAGCTTCTCGCGGTTCTCCTCTGCCACGTTGTGGTTCTCGGCGAAGTCCTCGTCGATGTGGTAGAGCTCCCAGCCCTTTGCGTCGAGCTCCGAAAGCCTCTCCGCCGATATCGGCTGGCCGAAGCCGACGCCGGCCTCGGTGAACGACGGGCCGGTCCAGGGGCAGACCGCGCGCCAGCCGTCGTGGTAGATGGCGCGGTGGCCTAGCATCTCGAAGTACTGGGTGTGATGCCTGGTCTCGGCCGCGCCGTCGTCGAGCGCTTGCGCGAAGCTCACGCCCTGGATGGGCGACTGCGTGACGCCCCGGATGGCCGCCGGCGGCTCAAGATCGAGCAGGTCGAGCACGGTCGGCACCATGTCGATGATGTGCGCGTACTGGTTCCTGACCTCGCCCTTGGCCTTGATGCCCGCCGGCCAGGAGACGATGAACGGGTCGCAGGCGCCGCCGCGGTACGTCTCGCGCTTCCAGCGCCGGAACGGCGTGTTGCCGGCGTTGGTCCAGCCCCAGGGGTAGTGGTTGAAGTGCTTGGGGCCGCCGATCTCGTCGATGACCGCGAGGCTCTCCTCGAGCGGCTCCTGGGCGTTGTTGAAGAACTGCGCCTCGTTGGTGGTCCCGGTGGGGCCGCCCTCGGCGCTGGCGCCGTTGTCGGAGATCACCATGACGATGGTGTTGTCGAGCAGGCCCTGGGCGCGCAGGTAGTCGAGCAGCCGCCCGAGGTGGTGGTCGGTGTGGCTGAGGAAGCCGGCGAACACCTCCATCATGCGGCTGTAGAGCTTGCGCGCCTCGGCGGGCAGCGAGTCCCAGTCGGGCACGTCTGGGTCGTGCCGGGAGAGCTCCGTGTTGGCCGGGACGATCCCCAGCTCCTTCTGGCGCGCGAGGGTCTTCTCGCGGTAGGCCTGCCAGCCGTCGTCGAACTTGCCGGCGTACTTGTCGGCCCACTCCTTGGGCACGTGGTGCGGCGCGTGCGTGGCGCCGAAGCAGAGATGCAGGTAGAAGGGCTTGTCGGGGTCGATCTGCCGCGCGTCGGCGATGAACTCGATCGACTTGTCGACGAGGTCCGGGGTGAGGTGGTAGCCCTCCTCGGGGGTAGCCGGCGGCTCGACCTGATGGTTGTCGTAGACCAGGTCGGGATACCACTGGCTGGTGTCGCCGCCGAGGAAGCCGTAGAAGCGCTCGAAGCCGCGCGCGAGCGGCCAGCGGTCGTAGGGACCGGCCGCGGTCTCCTGGTTGCTCGGCGTCAGATGCCACTTGCCGACCATGTAGGTGTTGTAGCCGTGCTTGAGAAGCATCTCGGAGAGCATGCCGTTCTCGAACGGCATGATGCCGTTGTAGCCGGGGTAGCCGGTGGCGAACTCGGTGATGCAGGCCATGCCGTTGCTGTGGTGGTTGCGCCCGGTGACGACGCAGGCTCGGCTCGGCGAGCAGAGCGCCGTGGTGTGCATGTTGTTGAAGCGCAGGCCGTCGACGGCGAGCGCGTCGAAGTTCGGCGTCTCGATCGGGCTGCCGTAGCAGCCGAGGTTGCCGAAGCCGGTGTCGTCGAGGACGACCCAGAGCACGTTGGGGGTGCCCTTCTTGGCGCGCACCGGCGCCGGCCAGGCCTCGCTCGACTCGTCGGTGGTGCGCCCGATCACTCCTGGGAAGGCCGCGCCTTCTGGATACTCGACTATCGCCATCATGACCTCCGATCGTGAGGGGACGCGTCTCGTGCGCGAGGCGTATGCCTCGTCTTCCGACCACGCGCTGTCTTCGTCCGCGGCGTTACCCAATGGTAACGCATTTGCTCACGGCTGAAACGCGTTGAAGGCGTGAAGCCGGCACGGGGGTTGCGCTCGATCGCTGCGGCCATGACAAGGCCGCCTTCGCCGACGAAAGAGCGCTATCGGCGAAGGCGGCCTGTCACAGCGAGACGCGACGTGCCAGCGGGGGGGAGCCGGCCGGCGTCTCTACTCGCTCGGCCGCGCGATCACGAGGCCGATGATCATGAAGAAGTAAAGGGTGATCAGTAGGATCGACCAGATCGGGTAGACCGGGAGCCACATGAACTCGGAGATCATGGCGATGCCCACGGCGATCACGCCGACCCACCTGCCCCACGCTTTCATCTGCATGGCGGCCAATCCTGCCAGGACCAGGATCAGGCCGACGAGGAGGTACCACCAGGCGAGCGCGGTGAGATCGATGAAGTAGTAGCCGTTGAAGCCCCGTACGATCCAATCGCTGTTGAACAGGCCGATGAACCCGGTGAACGCCTTGAAACCACCGATGATCACCATCAGAATGCCGGCCATCGCGGCCCAGCCTTGCCACTTCTCGTTCATAATCCCTCCTCGATGTGTGTCCCCTGATTCGGCCACGCCAGCAGGCCAAGTCATGTATGCAAAGCGGAGACTAGTCGGGATCAAGAGGGCTGTGACCTCGGGAAACTACGGGGCCTGTGGTGGAGTAGCTACGAGATTGAAGCCGACGACGATCCCCTGTCGGCCTGCCGAAGGTTCAGAACTCGACGAGGCCGTTCTTGATGGCGAAGTGGATCAGCTCGGCGTTGGTGTGCAGGCCCAGCGTCTCCATCATCTGGTACTTGTGAAATTCCACCGTCCGCGTCGAGATCGAGAGGCTCGCGGCGATCTGTTTGGCCGAACGTCCCTCCGCCAGAAGCTGAAGGACCTCTCGTTGCCGCGGCGTGAGGGAACCGATCGGATCCGCGGCCCGCTCTGGCCCCTGCTTCATGGCCTCAAGGATCTCCCCCGCGAGCTGCGGCGTGAGGTAGGTCTTGCCCTCGAGCGCGGCGTGGAGGGCGGCGATCAGCTCGACCGACGCCGAGTGCTTGAGCACGAACCCCGAGGCCCCGGCTTCGAGCGCGCGCCGTGCGAATGTCACATCCCGGTGCATGGTGAGAAACACCACGGGCACGCGATCGCCGCCCTGCCTGAGCCGCACCAAGGCATCGATCCCGTTGAGGTTGGGCATCGTGATGTCGGCGACGATCACGTCCGGCCGCAGCCTCCCGGCCGCCTCGACCAGGGCGCGCCCGTCCTCGACCACACCTACCAGATCGAACTCCGGAGTGAGCAGGCTCTTGAGCGCCTCGGCGACCAGCAGATGGTCGTCGGCAAGGAGCACACGTGGACGGCGGGGAAGGCTCATTGCGACCCTCCTCCCGCGGGCACCCAGGCGAGGATCGTCGTGCCCCTGTCTGGCGCGCTCTCAATGTCGAGCGTGCCGTCGACCAGCCGCACACGTTCGCGCATGCTCGCGAGGCCGAGATGCATCCCCTCTCCGGGATGCTCCGCATCGAAGCCGACGCCGCCGTCCGAGACGGCCAGAAGCAACCCGCCGTCCATCGGTCGCAGCGTGACTCTCGCGGCGCGCACCCCGGCGTGGCGGGCCACGTTGTTGAGCGCCTCCTGCGCCACGCGGAACAGGCAGAGCGCGGCGTCCTTCCCGATGGCGGTAGGGAGCGAATCGAGGTCCAGAGAGAGGTCGAGCTGGCCCTGGCGACCGCGTCGTTCGCATTCGGTGCGAAGCGCCTCGACCAGGCCGAGCTCCTCCAGGACCGACGGGTGCAGCTGGTACGCCAGGGAGTGGATGTCCTCGCTGAGGCGCACGAGTCCCGAGCGAACCTCCTGCATCGCCGCTGCCGGCACCTTGTCCGGCGCGGCGAGCTCCGCGCGGCCGACGTCGATGGCCAGCACGGCGAGCCGCTGACTCACGTCGTCGTGCAACTCGCGCGCGAGAAGCGCTCGTTCCTCCTCATGGGCCCCGATCAGGCGCTGGCTCAGGTCGCGCAGCTCGTCTTCGGCGCGCTTGCGCCCGGTGATGTCGCGCAGGACGCCGTACGACTTGAGCGTGCGTCCGGTGGCGTCGCGCGTAGCGACGCGGGCACTGTGTTGGATCCACTTCTGCCCTTGACACGGAGGCAGGAAACGATACTCGACGAAGAGCTGCTCCATCTCCCCGTCGTGCAGCTGCTGGCGCGCGTTCAGTACACGGGGGCGGTCGTCGGGATGCAGATGTTCGATCCAGAACTCCAATGCCTGGAGCCCTTGCTCCCGTTCGGGGGGGATGCCGCAGAGGTCGCGAAAGCGGTCGTCGACGTAGACAGAGCCTTCGTCGAAGTCCACCTCGTAGAACGCGAGGCCGGCAAGCTCGACGCCCGCCTCCAAACGAGCCTCGCTCTCGCGCAGCGCCCCTTGGGCGCGCATACGCTCGGTGATGTCGATGGAGACGCCCATCAGACGGTCCGGCTCGCCGGTTGACGCGAATCGGGCCCGACCACGAGACGACACCCAGCGCACACGGCCGTCGCCCAGCAGGATCCGGTACTCCGTACTGACGGGTTCGCTCGCTTGCTCGGCTCGCTCCATGGCCTCCCGAACAAGATCCCGGTCTTCAGGATGAACCACGGACATGAAACACTCCACGTCGACGACCTCGTGGGGCGCATACCCGAAGATCATTCGTGTCCGCTCCGTGACCCAGAAGACCTCGGTGGCGTGATCCAGGATCCAGAGCCCCGCCTCGGCGGAGTCCGCCGCCAAGGCCAGGCGTTCCTCGCTCTCCCGCAATGCTTCGTCGGCGCGCTTGCGTGCCAGGGCGTTGGTGAAGACCTGTGCGACCAGCTGGAGCCGCCTCACCAGCGCGTCCGGCCAGTCGCGCTCCGCCCGTGTGGTATTGAAGCCCAAGGCGGCGACCGGCGACGCACCCCCCACTGAGAGCGGGACGGTCAGATTGGATTTGACCCCGAACAAGCGGAGGTTGTCACGGTCAAAGGCGGCCGGCTCCGGGAGCTCATCCAGCGAGGAGACGGCGACGATGCGGCCGGCCAGCATCTCCAGTTGAAGCCAGGGGAAGTACTCCTGCGCGCTCATGCCCCGCATGGGAGGCAGCAGATCCTCCCGGGAACCGTAGAAGTGGGTGAGCGTGAGGGTGAGGGTACCATCGGCCGCGGCCGTCTCTTCCCACAGTGCCGAGAGATCGACCCCGAGTACCTCGCATACACGGCGCTGGGCGTCTTCGATCTCGTCGTCCACCTCGTCGGGAGGCAGGTTGATGAACCTGGAGGAGAGGTCGGAGATGAGCGCCTCGAACTCGAGACGGTTCTCTGCATGCGCCGCAGAATGCGGCGTGTGTTCGATCCTGGACACGTGACCACGATAGACCATCGGACCTCGAAATTCCCCCGCTGCGCCCCCCGTACTATCCCGAGGTCACAGCCGCCTGGATCCCGGCTAGTCTTCACTCGACGCCCCGCCCACAGGCATCGCGGTGCGCAAGGTCGCGGAAAAGGACAGACCCCATGCCCAAGAAGCATGTGAGCTGCGTTCTCCTGGCTGACCGTCACCACGGTCTCACGGAAGGCGTGCGGGGGTTGCTCGAGACGGCGTTCGGCACGGTGGTCATGGTCGCCGACGAGGCGTCGCTGCTCGAGGGAGCGAGCCGACTCCGGCCCGACGTGGCGGTCGTAGACCTGTCTCTGGCTCGGGATAACAATCTGGGCTGGCTGCGAGCGCTCCGGCGGAGTCGTCCCGAGCTCAAGGTGATCGTTCTCAGCGTGCACGACGAGGAGAGCGTGCGCCGGGCAGCTCTGGAAGCCGGCGCCGATGCCGTCGTGCTCAAGCGCGCGATCGTGACCGACCTGCTGCCCGCCGTCGCGCGCATTCGTGGAGACCCATCCTGAGTCTCGCCGTGGCCCGGCCAGCCGCAGCTACGCGGGATCATGGAGGAGACAACGCTGCGGCCTTCAGACACGACTTCAGGCACGGGCTAGAATGCCAGCGAGGCGGCCGTCTCAGCGCGCCGCAGGGCGCCAACGGGAGAAGGCAAGATCCATGAGCGGAAGGAGTCACGACATGGCCGACGAGGCAATGAAGCGCATCGCGGAGTTCATCGAGCCCCTGCGCGTCACCCCTGGCTCCAAGGTGACGCTGGCAAAGGACTTCGATCCCGGCTACAAGGCGGGGTTCGTCAAGAAGAAGGAAAGCGTCGAGCTCCTGCAGCGGGGCGTCGAACTGCTGACCGAATACCAGGCTCGGCTCGCCGCCCAGGACACCCACGGCGTCCTCGTCGTGCTCCAGGCCCTGGATGCCGCCGGCAAGGACGGCACAATCCGCCACGTCATGAGCGGCGTGAACCCCCAAGGCGTCTCGGTACATTCTTACAAGGTACCGTCCTCCATCGAGCTCGACCACGACTACCTGTGGCGCTACGCCACCAACCTGCCCCGGCGCGGCGAGATCGGCATCTTCAACCGCTCCCACTACGAGGAAGTCCTCGTGGTGCGCGTGCACCCCGAGATCCTCGAGCGCCAGCAGCTGCCCAAGAG
>JAPLCM010000242.1 GCA_026392275.1 Actinomycetota bacterium
GCGCGGATCGTGCGGCCGTGAGCGAAGGCAGCCACCTCGAAATCGAGGGCCGCAAGCTTGGCGAGGGTCTCGCGGCCCTCGCTCACATCTTCGTAGATCGGCCCCCAGCTGAGACGCGCGAAGTTGGTGGCGGCGTCGCCGACGAAGAGCACGCCGCCGTCCCGCGGCAAGAGAAGGGCCAGGTGGCCGGCCGTGTGCCCAGGCGTGTAGACCGCCCGCAGGCCGGCGAACGGAAGTACTTCGCCGTCCATGACATCGTGCTCGACGGCGATAGCCTCGCCGGGTGACGCCGGGCGCCTGTTGACGAGCCGCGCGATGGCACTTCGCGAGAGACCCGGCCCCGGCTCGAGCGGGCGCGAGAACACGCCCTCGCGCACAAGCGCCGCATCGGCCGGGTGCATCCACACCTCGGCGCCGGTCCGGCGCTTGACCTCTGCCAGCGTGCCGGTGTGGTCGCCGTGCAGGTGCGTGACGACGATGCCGCGCAGTTCGCCGGGGGCGCGGCCGAGGTCGCGGATGGCCGCCCCGATGCGCGCGGCGCTGCGCGCGAACCCGGTGTCGACGAGGACGAGGCCGCCGGGGGCTGTGCCCCCGCCGGCAGCCGACGCCGACCCTCCCTCAGCGTCATCGTCAAGGTCGATCAGAAACGCGTTCACGCCGCCCAGCGGAATCTGGTACACGCCCGTGGCGATGCGTTGTGGCAAGCGTGTCAAGGTGATCTCCTTCTGTCGTACGTGTGGTCCGTGAGCCGCGTCGAGCCAGCGTGGCTCGAGTATACGCAGCCGCGCCGGCCCAGGCACACACCCCTCGCCCGGCTCAAGGTCGACACGCCGGTGTCCGATAGAGACTGCGTAGCAGGCAGGATGCGTGCCCCCAACAGGGAACACGCAGTCATGGATATTCAGGGGTATCAGAACTGGAGGCTTTCATGATCGCAGAAACCGGGAATTGGGCGTCGGCACTGTTTGGCGGCTTCATGCTGATCGCCTGGATCATTGTCGCAGTCCTGGTCATCGCAGGTGTTTGGATGACCTTCGTCAAGGCGGGGAAGCCCGGCTGGGGGGCCATCATCCCGTTCTACAACTGGTATCTCCTCATCAAGGTGGCGGGCCGGCCGGGTTGGTGGTTCATCCTCTACTTCATTCCGTTCGTCAACATCATCATCCACATCATCGTCTGTATCGACGTCGCCAAGAACTTCGGCCATGGCGCCGGGTACGGCGTCCTGCTCTGGCTGTTCCCGTTCATCATGTTCCTCGTGTTGGGCTTCGGCAGCGACCAGTATCGGCCGGTGAACGCCTGAGCCGAGCGGCCTCGCGCGGCCTCGACCACCGGCGGGCCGGAAGGCGGAAGACCCGCCTCCCGGCCCGTTCGCACGCAGGGCGGGCACACAGCTCCGGCAGATCGCCCATCTGGGTGGGCAGGATGTCTCCACACCGCGCTGAAGACTCACTTGAACTGCACGATCAGGTCACGGCAACAAGGAGAGAGCCATGGATTACAGCTACAGCTACAACGCGGGGGGAGGCGCGGCCGCTGCCTTCTTGATCGTCTTGTGGATCGTGATGCTCGCCTTCGCGGTCCTGGCGATCATCGGCCTGTGGAAGACCCTAACTAAGGCCGGGCTGCCGGGATGGGCCGCCATCATCCCCTTCTACAACGAATACAACGTCGTCAAACTGTCGAACCGGCCGGTGTACTTCTTCTGGATCATTCTGGGCTGCAGCCTGCTGGCATGGATCCCGTTCATCGGCTTGCTTCTCATAATCGGCATCTTCGTGCTGTGGATCTTCATCGCGCTGGACATCGCCGCCAACTTCGGCCAGGGCACAGGCTTCGCGATCCTGCTGATCCTCTTCCCGTCGATCATGTTCCTGTTCCTCGGGTTCGGCAGCTACGAATTCCGGCGGATTGCGGCTCCCGGGTCGGCGGGCTTCGGCGCGCCGCCCATGCCGGCCGGTGGCGGATACGTCGCCGCGCCGCCGGCACCGCCCGCCGGGCAGCAGTTCGTGCCTCCCACTCCCGGGCCTGCCGCGCAGCCGATGACGCCGCCACCGCCACTGGTGCAGCCGCTTCAGCCGCCGCCGCTCAGCCCGCCGCCGGCCCAGGCCGCGCCGTACACGCCGCCGCCCCAGGCCACGCCGTATGCCACGCCGCCGGCTGAGTCTGCGACTCCAACGCCGCCGCCGGGCCAGGCCGCGCCGTACACGCCGCCGCCCGCCCAGGCCGCGCCGCCGGAGAGCCCGACTCCTCCTCCTCCTCCGCCGCCGCCGGTGACCTGACGGCCGTCCGGCGCTAGCCGGTCCGCTCACGGGCCGGGGGGGCGAAGCCGCCTCCCCGGCCCGTATCTCGTGGCCCACCGGTCGTGCGGGCGACCTCGCGACGGTTGCGGGGAGCGCCCGCCACGTTTCCCCCTCACGCTCACCGGGCACTCACCTCACTAACGGGACAATAAAACTCCGGTTTCGCGCCTGAGCGCGGCCGTTTTTGTGAGGGGTGATCATGAGACTTTCGACAACCACGCTGGCGCGAGGCTCGGCAAAGAGGCCATGGCTGACGCTGGGCGTCTGGGTGCTGGCGCTCCTCGGAGCCGGCGCCATCATCGCGTTCGTGCTGCCCGGCAGCCTGACGGCGCAGTACAGCTTTCTCGGGCAGCCCGACTCCAAGACCGGTCAGGAGCTGCTGGCGCAGAAGCTTGACATGCCGCAGAAGGCCAACGAGGTCGTCATCGTGCGCTCGCAGGCTGCCACGGTGAACGACCCCGCCTTCCGCGCCGCCGTCGTGGCCCTGCAGGCCAGGCTCACGGCGCTCGGCCGCGGCGTCGTCGACAGCGTCGCCAGCTACTACCAGGGCGGCGGCAAGACACTGGCCGCGGCCGACGGGCACGCGACCATCCTCCCCATCGTGATGGCCGGCGACCTCGCCCAGGCCGAGAAGAACATCGACAAGGTGCACGAGATCGTGCAGGCCGCCGACGGCAAAGGCGGCTTCGACGCGCTCATCACCGGCACGGCCAGCATCCAGAGCGATTTCAGCCAGACGGCCGAGGCCGACCTGAGGCAGGCGAGGGCATCGGCGTGCCGATCGCCCTCAT
>JAPLCM010000259.1 GCA_026392275.1 Actinomycetota bacterium
CGCGCTCGCGCTACTGTGCGCGGGTGCTGCGGCCGCCGTTTTCGCGCCGGCCGCCAGGGCCGCGGACGGCGCGTCGCCGGCGCGTGGGGAGTCGCCGCGGGCGTGGGCGCGTCACACCGCGGTGCCGATCCTCGTCTACCACCACGTGCAGGGGTATCTGGGCGGCAACGCCCTCATGTACGTGGGGATCTCGCAATTCGCGAGCCAGCTCAGGTACCTGCGCAGTCACGGCTATCAGCCGGTGACGATGCAGCAGGTATGGGACGACTGGACGGGGGAGGCCGATCTGCCTCCTCGTCCAGTCGTGCTCTCGTTCGACGACGGCTACCCGAACCAGTATGTCAACGCCGCTCGCCAGTTGCGGAGGTACCACTGGCCGGCCGTACTCAACCTCGTCGCTCGTCGAGGTACGGCTCTCAGCGACGTGCAGGTGCGGCGCATGGTCAAGTGGGGCTGGGAGATCGGCTCGCACACCCTGAGCCACCCGATCCTCACGCGCTGCTCGGCGGCCACGCTGCGCCGTGAGCTCGTGCTCTCGCGGCGTATCCTCCAGCGCACCTTCGATGTGCCGGTGGACTTCTTCTGCTATCCGGGTGGGGCGTACAACCGCCGGGTGGAGCGCGCGGTGCGCGACGCCGGCTACCACTCGGCGACCTCGATCCGCTACGGGGCCGCCACCCCCAGGGCGCGCCTGGCCCTCCCGCGCATCGCAGTGTACTGGGGCGAGTCGCTGTCGACCTTCGACAGCAGGATGCGCAAGGCGGTCGCGCGCGCCGAGTGAGAGCTCGGCACCACCGACTTCGGTGCTCCACTTCTGCCTGCCCCGTCCGCGCCCTCTGTGCGACAATGCCTTCACGCGAATGATGAGGCGGATGATGCGCAGACCCTGGTTGCTCTTCAGCGTGGTGTCGATCGCCTTGGCGAGCGCCGTGTTCGTGCCGGCGGCGGGCGCCGCGGCGGGCCTCGCCGCCGCCGAGCCCCCGGCGAGCGCCTCGCCGGCGCTCGTGCTCACCGCCTCGCCCGCAACGATCACTTCCGGCACCGCGACGGTGCTCGCCGCACGTCTCGGCATCGCCGGCGCGACCGTGCGGCTCAGCCGCAAGGCCACCGGCGATGCCGAGTTCACGCTCATCAGCACGGTCGTGACCGACGCCACCGGACATCGAGTGGTCGCCGGCGTCGTCTGAGGGCACTGTGACGGTGCGGCCGCGGCTGCGGCTCTTCGCTCCCGCGACGGTGTACCGCGGCGATCCCGTGCGGCTCACGGTGCTGGTCGCGCCCGCGCATCCGGGAGCGGCGGTGACCATCGAGATGTGGAGCGGCGACGCCTGGGCTCCGTGGCGCGTCGTGACGCTGGACGACGGATCGCGCGCCGCGCTGCGGTGGACCGCCGACCGGGCCGGCCGCCAGGCGTTCCGCGTCAGCATGGCGGCCGACGAAGAGCACGCCGCAGGCGCCTCCGGAGTGCGGCGCGTCCGCATCCAGAAGCCCAACCCCTACGGCGTCCCGCTCGCTGCCGCACGTATCGTCGTCGTCGATCTGTCGCAGTACACGATGTACTTCTTCTCGTATGGGCGCGAGGTGCGCTCGTTCCCCTGCGTGCTGGGGCGCCCGTCGCTGCCCACGCCGAGGGGGCACTTCCGCATCTACGCCAAGGGGATGAACCCGGGGGGGCCGTACGGCGCGCGCATCATGTCGTACCACCCGCCGTGCGCGATCCACGGCACCAACGAGCCGTGGCTGCTCAAGCGCTTCCCGCGCAACTTCTCGCACGGCTGCACGCGGCTCTCCAATGCCAACGCCATCTGGCTCTACGTCCACGCCCCCATCGGCACGCCGGTGTGGAACGTTCCGTGAGCGGCTGCAACCGTTGCCCAGCAACGCAAGCGCGGTAGGAAATCCGTAGGAAACGGCACTTCAGCGGTCATCCACTGTGCTCCTCGACTGCCGCGTTCATCCCAGCGACCCCAGTTATCTCACCGAAGAACGTACTCCCGCGGTGACCTGTTGCCCACGCTCAAGACAAGGCGCATACTGTGCAGTAAGGATCAGCCTCACCAGAAAGGCACATCTGTGCAGACAAGGACAAGAGTCACAAGTAAGGGACAGGTGACGCTCCCGGTCGCCCTGCGCCGGCGACTCGCCATCGAGGCCGGCGACGACCTCGTGTTCGAGGAGACGCCGGACGGCGTCGCCCTGCGGGTCGTGCACCGGCGCAACCTTGGCGACTTCCTTGGCGCCGTGCCGATCAAAGGCGCGGCCGCAGATCACGTCGCGGAGCGCGCCGCTGTGGCGAAGAAGATGGCCGAGCGCCACCGGTGACTCGCTCGGAAGGCCCACCACAGGTGTGGGTCGACGCCAACGTCGTCCTGCGGCTCCTCACGGGTCAGCCGGAGGCGCAGGCGCAGGAGGCGGCAGAGCTGATGTCCCGCGCCGACGCCGGCGAGGTCCGCCTCCGTATCTGCCCGCTGGTCGTCGCCGAGGTGGTCTGGGTCCTCACCTCGGCCTATGACGTGCCGCGCGCGCAGGTCGCCGACGTACTGACCAGTTTCCTGGCGTCCGGCGGGCTTGTCGTCGAGGAAGGCATGCTGCTTGCCGTCGCCCTGGCGCAGATGGTGGAGCAGCGCGTCGACTTCGTAGACGCGTATCTCGCCGCCAGAGCGCGGCTCTCGGGGGCGCCGGTGGCGACCTTCGACGGCGACTTCGACAGACTGGGCGTCGAGCGCTTGGCGCTCGACGCCTGACTCAACGCGCCGAGGGCGGGGAGCGCCGATGGCACCCCCCGCCCTCATCACTGCGGGTCTGCATGTTGTGTGGGCCGTCAGGCCCGGCGGGCTCAGATGCCCAGTGCGGCCCGCTTCTCATCGATATGCGCGAGCATCGCGGCGACCGCTTCCTTCGCGTTCGTCTCGACGGCGAGCTTGCCGCCGGTGACGCCCGGCAGGTCTTCGGTGACCAGCTTCACCAGGTTGGGCGCGCCGGTCACGAAGGGGACCGGGCTCACGTGCACGTACATGCCGAAGGCCAGCGCCGCCATAGCGTCGATGGTCGCCTTCTGTTCCATGTACTCGGGTGCCGTTGCCACGACAGGCAACGCCGGCACGTCGACGCCGAGTGCGTCGGCGATCGCGCCCACTAGGAGCAGGATCCGGCCGGTGTCGGTGCAGGTGCCGAAGCTGAGCACCGGCGGCACGCCGAGCAGTTCGCAGACGGCCTTCAGGCCGGGGCCGGCGAGCTCCTTCGCTGCGGCCGTCTCGAGCCCCGCGACCTGCAGGCCGGCGTTGCCGCAGCCCATGGCCAGTACGAGCACGTCGTTCTTGATGAGCTCCTTGGCCACAGCGACCGTGAAGCTGTCCTGGTCGGACCCGTGCAGGGTGGTGCAGCTCACGAGTCCGCAGACGCCCTTGAGCGTCCCGTTCTTGATCACGTCGAGCAGCGGGTCGAGGCTGCCGCCCAGGGCGCCGAGAATGGACTCGGTCGAGAAACCGGCGATGGCGTCGCCGATGGGCAGCTTGGGCACGTAGCTGCTCAGCTCGCGACGGCGGGCGAAGTTGCCGATCGCCATGTCGATGAGCTGCTGCGCCTGCTCGGCCGCCTTGGTGGCCTCGAAGACGATGGGCGTCTCGGCGCCGTCGACGCCCACCAGGTCGCTGACGGGAACGAGCAGCGTGTTGTGGGCGGCGCACAGGGCGCCGAGCGTGGGCACCACGCAGTTCATGTCGGCGGCAAAGACGTCGATGCCGCCGGTGGCCACGGCCAGCTCTTCGCTCAGCCAGTTGCCGGTGAGGCCCACGAAGACGTCGTCGACCTCGAAGCGCTGGATGAGCTCCTGGCCGGTCTCGATGGACCCCACGATGTGGAGGCCCTTGGCGCCGGCGGCCTTGGCTTTGTCCTGCACCTCCGGCGCGTGGGCGGCGGCGATGAGCGTGGCGCCGACCATCGGCTCATGGCCGTTGACGACGATGTTGACGTACCCGCCGTCGATGATGCCGAGGTCGACCTTGACGGCATGCGGCTGCGGCGTGCCGAAGAGCGCGTCCTGGGCCAGTTCCAGCGGGATCTGGGCGCCGTAGGCGGTGGCGATCCCGAGGCGCAGGCCTTTGAGCGCCAGCGACGCATAGTTGCCGTCGACGTTGGTGAGGCAGCTCGAGGTGGCGTACATGCTCTCCTGGAACACGCCGCCGGGCATGATGCCGAGTTCCTTCCACCTGGCGACGCGCGCCGCCGGGGCCAGCTTCTCGACCAGCGGCGACTGGCTCTGGTGGTCGCGGCTGAACTCGGCGAGGAGCCCGTCCGCCACTCGTTTGGCCAGCGTGTCGCGCGGCTCGACGGTTTCGCCGATGACGTCGGCGAGCAGCTCGAGCTTGCTCCAGTCCTTGACCTCGAAGGTGCCGCCGGGCTCCGCCACGCGCAGCGTCTTCATGACCTCGACGGCGTGGTAGGTGTAGGTGGCGGTGCCCATCGTGTTCTGCAGCAGGAAGTTGCGCATGGCCATACCGTCGGCATCGATGCCGCAGACGCCGCGTGGCGCCTTGGCGGAGATGCGGCACGGACCCTGCGAGCACAGCGAGCAGCGGATGCCCTGCTCGCAGTAGGTGCAGCGGTGGCCTTGCTGTTCCATGCGCTCGAAGGCCGTCTCCTTGCCGTCGGCGCGTGTCTGCTCGAGCATGGTGTGGACTGAGGCGTGATAACTGTCTGCCATGGATCCCTCCTGGGAGTTTTGGAAGCTTTCAGGCGCGGGACGCGCCGCTCAACCGTGGATCAGGGCAGGGAGGCACTTGACGCACACCCACGTGCTCTCGCCCTTGGTGCGGGCGGGGAAGAGGACGGCGTCGTCCTCGCTGCGCCCGCAGTTCATGCACTTCTGCGCGATCCTGACGCTGGCGGCCAGCTTCTCGGCCATCTTGATCGTTGCGGCTTCTTCGTCGAACTCGGGGGCTTCGCGTTTCTCCACGGTGAGAGCTCCTTCCGGGCACACTGCCAGGCAGAAGCCCGCGCCGTCGCAGAGCTCTTCCTTCATGACCTTGGCCTTGCCGTCGACGATCTCGATGGCACCCTCGGCGCAGGGCGTGACGCAGAGGCCGCACCCGGTGCAGAGCTCCTCGTCGATGTGGACGATGCTGCGGACTGCCATGGTATGCTCGCTTTCTCCGTAGGAAAGCGCCGGGGGCTGCTTCGCGGGCCGGCGCCGATGGTTTCACCTGCGTTCGTGTTTCTAACCTACCCTGCGTCGGCCGGCGATACCTTGACCTGCGTCAAGGGGAGGGTAGTCAGGCGCTTCGTGGGATAATCCCCTTTGCGCAGGCCATCAGTCGCCTTGCGGCAGAACTCAGGCGAACGCCCCAGGAAGCGGGCATGAGACGATGAGCACATGA
>JAPLCM010000081.1 GCA_026392275.1 Actinomycetota bacterium
GGCGCGCCGCCGGCCCCCTCAGCCGCGCAGCGCGGGGCTCAGCTCGGCCGCCGCCGCCTCGTCGAGCAGCCACGTGAGCTTGCCGTGCACTGGATGCACGCCCTGGGCCGGGACTGCGTTGGGCACCTGCAGGCCTTCGAGGACCTCGGCTACCATGCCGGCCTTGGCCGCGCCGCTCACCAGGAACCAGACGCGGCGCGCGGCGTTGATCACCGGATAGGTGACGGTGACGCGCGGCGAGCCGTCGGGCGCCTGCGTGGCGACGGCGAAGCGCTCCTCCACTTCCAGGGCGTCGCTGTGCGGAAAGAGGCTCGCCGTGTGCCCGTCGCCACCGAGGCCGAGGAGCACGAGGTCGAACACGGGCAGCTCGCTCTTTGGCCGCTCGAGGGCGGCGAGGGCGCGCAGCTCCTTCTCGTAGGCGAGGGCAGCCTGCTCAGGCGCCTCTTCCCCCAGCACGCGGTGCACGTTGGCGTCGGCGATGGGCGCGTGCTTGAGAAGCGCGTCGTGCGCCATGCCGTAGTTGCTGGCCGGGTCGTCCGGCGCCACGCAGCGCTCGTCGCCCCAGTACAGCTGTACCCGGCGCCAGGGGATCTTCTGGCTGAACTGCTGACGGGCCAGCATCCTGTAGAAGGCGCGCGGTGTCTCGCCGCCGCTGAAAGCGGCGGCGAACCTGCCGCGCGCCGCCGCCCCCTCCTGGGACGTCAGGGCGAACAGGTCGGCGGCGCGCAGCGCCAGGGCGTCAGCGTCGGGAAGAATCTCGATGCTCATGCGGTGCTCCTCGTCATGGTCGTCGTGCTTGTGGGCGTCTCAGGGCCGGCGCCAGCTATGCCCGTCGCGGGCGATCAACGCGTCCGCGGCCTCGGGGCCCCAGCTGCCGGCCTCGTAGATGGGTATGCCCCGCTCCGGCGCGGTCTGCCACGCACGCAGAACGGGCTCCATGATGCGCCACGCCTGTTCCACCTGGTCGCCGCGATTGAACAGCGCCATATCGCCCTCCATGGCGTCCACGAGCACCGTCTCGTAGGCACTGAATGGCAGTTCGTGCAGCGTGGTACCGTACGAGTAGGCCATGTCGACCGGCTGCAGGTGGTTGCCGTGGCCGGGCATCTTGGATTCGATGCGTAGCGAGAAACCCTCGTCGGGCTGCACGCGCAGCACGAGAGCGTTGGGCGCCAGCCCACCACCGGCGGCCGCGTCGCGGAACATGGTGACCGGCGGCCGCTTGAACCGGATGGCGATCTCGGTGACGCGCTCGGCCAGGCGCTTGCCGGTGCGCAGGTAGAACGGCACGCCCTGCCAGCGCCAGCTGTCCACGAGCAGCTTGAGCGCCGCGTAAGTCTCGGTGTGAGAGTCCGGCGCGACACGGTCTTCGCCGTGGTAGGCGCGCACCTCTTCCCCGCCGACCATGCCCTGCACGTATTGCCCGCGCACCGCGAAGCGCTCGACGCGGTCCGGTGGCATTGGTCGCACGGCGCGCAGCACCTTGAGTTTCTCCTCGCGCACTGCGTCGGCGTCGAAGCTCACCGGGGGCTCCATGGCCACCAGGGTGAACAGCTGCATGAGGTGCGGCTGGATCATGTCGCGCAGGGCCCCGGCCTCTTCGAAATAGGGGCCGCGGTGCTCCACGCCCAGCGTCTCCGCGGCCGTGATCTGCACGTGGTCCACGAACTGGCGGTTCCACACGGGCTCGAAGATGCCGTTGGCGAAGCGCAGCACCAGGAGGTTCTGCGCCGTCTCCTTGGCCAGGTAGTGATCGATGCGATACACCTGCCGCTCATCGAAGGCCGCGGCGATGGTGCGGTTGAGCTCCTGCGCGGTGGCCAGATCGCGGCCGAAGGGCTTCTCGATGACGACGCGCGTCCAGCCTGCGGCCGGTCCGTCGCCGGCACTAGCCCCGTCGAAGGCGCCCTTGCGCGCCAGGCCCGAAGCGCCGAGCTGATCCACGATCACGCCGAACTGGCTGGGCGGCGTGGCTAGGTAGAACATGCGGTTCCCGCGCGTCCCCGCGGCGTCCAGATCTTCGAGGACGGCAGCCAGCCGCGCGTACCCCGAGGGATCGTCGAACTGACCCTGGACGTAGCGCGGGGTCATGAGGATGCGCTCGCACAGGGACCCATCGACGCTCTCTGAACCGTAGTGGTCGTCGATGGAGCTCTGCAGCAGGGCACGGAACTCGTCGTCGCGGAGCTCCTGGCGCCCGTACCCCACGATGGTGGTCCCGAACGGCAGTACGCCGTGGCAGCCGAGGTCGTACAGCGCCGGCATGAGCTTGCGGTGGGCAAGGTCGCCGGTGACCCCGAAGATGACCAGGGCACACGGGTCCGGGTGGCGCTTGCCACCGAACGGCGAGGGCGTCTCGCCGAGCCGGGCCACGCCGTGGACGTGCACGTCCTGGTCGTCGCCCCAGCGATCGGCGACCTCGTAACCTACGAGTTCATCCAGCGCATCGTCCTTCGGATTCACGTCTTCTCCTGCACGGCGTGGCCGCCGAACTCGTTGCGCAGGGCGGCCAGCACTTTGCCGCTGAACGTGTCCGGCTGGCGCGAGCGGAAGCGCATGAACAGGGCCGCGGTGATGGCCGGCAGGGGCACGCTGTGGTGGATCGCCTGCTCGACGGTCCAGCGGCCCTCGCCGGTGTCCTCGACGTAGCCGGTGATGTGCTCAAGCCCAGGATCCTTCTTGAGCGCGTCGGCGGCCAGCTCGAGCAGCCAGCTGCGCACCACGCTGCCCTGGTTCCACAGGTCGGCGATGGCCGCCAGGTCGAGGTCCCACGCGGTGGCCTCGAGCAGCTCGAAGCCCTCAGCGTAGGCCTGCATCATGCCGTACTCGATGCCGTTGTGGACCATCTTGACGAAGTGCCCGCTGCCGTGCCCGCCCATGTAGTCGTAGCCGTGACCGGGCGGGGCGAGCGTAGCCAGGACGGGGCGGATGTGCTCGAAGGCGGTGCGCTCGCCGCCGACCATGAGGCAGTAGCCCACTTCGAGGCCCCATACGCCGCCGCTGGTGCCGGCGTCGAGGTAGCGGATGCCTTTCTCCGCAAGGGCGGCGCCGCGGCGCACGTCGTCCTGGAACGGCGAGTTGCCGCCGTCGATGAGGATGTCGTCTTCGGCGAGCAGCGGCACGAGCTCGTCGATGACCTCCTGGGTGGTGTCGCCGTAGGGCAGCATCAGCCAAATGACGCGCGGCTGCGGCAGCGCGGCCACGACGCCGGCCAGCTCGCGGATGGGCTCGGCGCCTTCCGCGCCGAGCTCCTCCGCCTTCGCGAACGTACGGTTCCACACCACGACCCGATGACCGCCGCGCAGAAGGCGCCGCGCCATGTTGCCGCCCATGCGGCCCAGACCGACCATGGCGATGTCCATGGTGACCTCCTCATTCGGACCGGGCGCCCCGGGGCTGCGATCTGCAGTCGCCGCGGTCCGGCGTTGTCGCGGGGCACCCACGGGCGCCCCGCGCTTCAGATGGCGGCGACCAGCTCCGCCAGCCGGGCAAGGCCGGCCGGCACGTCGTCGCCGAGGCACACGCGCAGCGCACGACGACCCCGCGCGCGCAGAGCAGTCAGGTCGCCACGCGCCTGCGCACGCTTGAGTACGCCGAAGCTGTACGGCTGCCCCGGGACGGCGAGATCGCCGGGGTCGTGCCCCAGGAGCTGCAGGAACAGACCCTTGTCGGGCCCGCCCTTGTGGAGCTGGCCGGTGGAGTGCAGGTAACGTGGTCCGTAGCCCAGCGTGGTAGCGACGCGCAGGCCGTCGCGCAGCTGCAGGCGGACCGTTTGCAGCTGATCCCAGACGGCCTCCCCGGGCGCGACATAGGCCTGGAGGGCGACATAGTTGCCGGCCGCGGCCTGCGCGAGAAACGCGCTCAGGGCGGCCGGCAGGCCCTCGTCGCCCACCGGGTACACCACGCGGCGCCCGTCGTCCGCCGGTGGCTCGGCAGGCAGCTCGCCGGTGGCCGAGTACTCGGCGAGCAGCCGCTTGGTGATGTCCTTGCTCTCCTGCACATTGGGCTGATCGAAAGCGTCGATGCCGAGCACGTGCCCGGCGGCCGCGACGGCGATCTCCCAGCGCAGGAATTCGCCACCCAGATCGAGCACGTCGGCGACCTGGTGTTCCAGCACCGGCTGGCCGGCATCGCGCAGCGCCCCCAGCGACTCGGCGAGGCCGGTGTCGGCCGCGCCCGCGAGCCGCAGCGAGACGAACACGCGGTCGTCGCCGTAGTCGCCGGCGGGCCCAAGCCCCTCCAGGTCCACCGGTACGATACCCGTGCCCTCCTTGCCGGTGCTCTCGGCGACGAGTTGCTCGACCCAGGCGCCCAGAGGCGCCAGCGGCGGAGCGAAGACGAGCGTAAGCTTGTCGCGGCCGCGCAGCGCCAGCTCGCCCATCGCGGCGCCGAGCCGCAGGGCGGGGTTCTGCTCGGCGGGTACGTCGGGGCCGCAGGCCACCGCCATGGCGCGCACTCCGTCGAGCAGCCGCTCGAGGTCGACGCCCATGAGCGCCGCCGGGACGATGCCGAAGAAGCTCAGCGCCGAGTACCGGCCACCGATGTCGCCGGGGTTCACGAAGACGGCACGGAAGCCCTGGTCGAGCGCCTGCTGTTCGAGCGACGTGCCCTCGTCGGTGATGGCCACGAAGTGCTGACCGGCGTGGTCACCGCAGTGCTCGCGCAGCCGCTCGTAGAAGTAAGCGTGGAAGCAGGCCGTCTCGGTGGTGCCTCCTGACTTGCTGGCGACCACGAACAGCGTGCTCTCGAGGTCGACGGCCGCCTCGACGGCGGCCACGGCGGACGGGTCGGTGGAATCAAGCACGTGCAGGTCGAGGTAGCCCGGCCGCGTGCCGAGGATCGCGTGCATGACCTCCGGCGCGAGGCTCGAGCCGCCCATGCCGAGCAGGACCGCGGAGCGGAACCCCTCGGCGCACAGCTCGTCGACGAACTCGCCGAGCCCGTGGACCTCGTCGCGCACGCCCTCGAAGACGCTGAGCCAGCCGAGCGCATCGGCGACGATCCTCTGGTGGGCGTCGTCGTCGGCCTTCCACAGCGTGGGGTCAGCCGCCCACAGACGCTCCGAGAAGTCGGCTGCGGCGAGCGCCGCGAGGCGCTCCTGCAGGGCGGCCTTGAGGGCTTCGCGGTCCACGTCAGCCTCCTTCGCCGGCGAGCAGCTCGCCGCGTTTCTGTTCGACGATCGCCACGGCCTGGTCGAACGCCTGCGCGAACAGCGCCACGCCCTCGACCTGGAGTTGGGCGCCCACACGCTCCATGTCGATGCCCAGCTGGCCGAGCTCGCGCAGCGTACGATGAGCGTCGTCGAGGTGACGGTCGACGGTCCGCGCGAGCGTCCCGTGGTGGTTGAAGGCCTTCCAGGTGACCTCGGGCAGCGTGTTCACGGTGTGCTCGCCGATGAGCTCGTCCACGTACTGCACGTCCGAGTAGGCGGGGTCTTTGGTGCCGGTGCTCGCCCACAGGATGCGCTGCACCTTGGCGCCCGAGGCGGCGATGAGCTGCCAGTCGCGGCCGCTCAGATAGCTGCGAAAGCGCTCGTAGACGACCTTGGCATTGGCCACCGCGGCCGTGCCCTTGAGCGCTTCAAGCCGCCGCCGCTCCGCCACGTCGGCGGCGGCCGCGATCCTCTCGTCCAGCAGCCTGTCGACCAGCGTGTCGACGCGCGAGACGAAGAAGCTCGCCACCGACGACGTGGCGCGGATCGTGAGGTCGTGCTGTAGCCGGTATTCGAGGGCCTCGAGGTAGGCGTCGGCGACGGCCTCGTACTGGGTCATGGAGAACAGCAAGGTGACATCGATGTTGAGGCTCTGCCGCAGCGTCTCGAGGATCGCCGGCACGCCTTCGCGCGTACCGGGGATCTTGATCATCACGTTGGGGCGGTCCACGGCGGCAAAGAGGCGCTGGGCCTCGGCGATCGTTGTCTCGGTATCGTAGGCGTAGGCGGGCGAGACCGCGATGGACACGAAGCCGTCCTCGCCGCCGCTGCCCAGGTACACGGGCGCGAGCACGTCGCAGGCGGCGCGCACGTCTTCGACCGCCAGGCGGTCGAAGATCTCCGCCGCCCCAAGGCCCTCGCGCGCGAGCTCCAGAATCTGCGCGTCGTAGCCCGTCCCGCCGCCGATTGCCTTCTCGAAGATCGACGGATTGCTGGTGACTCCGCCGAGACCATCGCGGTCGATCATCCTTCTGAGGCCACCGCGGGCCACGAGCTCACGGCTGATGTAGTCGAACCAGGGGCTCTGGCCCAGTCGATGGAGCTCGGCGAGCCTGCTCTGAGCGGGAGGCACGGCGTTCACTCTCCTTCTGCCGGAGCAGAGTCGGCCCCGGCGTCGTCGTTGTCGTGAGCGTCACGAGGGCCGCTTTGTGGTTCCGGCGAACAGCGCCGGCCCTCCGCGCGGCCTCAGGCAAGTCAATTCCCTTCACGGCCGCTTTTCAAGGATGGATTCGGCCGCTGCGCACCTCACTCGGCCGGGCCGGCTGCGCCCGCCGGCCGCGCCCGGCCGGGCGGCCGAGGCCGCAGAGGTACGAGGCTCAATAGTCCCCGGCCTCCGGCACGATGCAGATGAACGACAGTGGCTCGTCCGCGGCGGCGCGGAACTGGTGCTCGTGGCCGGCCGGCACGTAGGCATATGAGCCGGCCTCGAGCGCGTAGTCCGCGCCGTCGAGGTGCAGTTCGCCGCGCCCGGCGGCGACGAAGTTGATGTGCGGCCAGTCGTGGGCGTGCTTCGGCGTGTGCCCACCGGGGTCGACGTCGAAGAGGCGCATCGCCCAGCCGGCCCAACCCTCTGCGGGCGAGACGAGCACACGCTTCACGACACCCTCGATGCCCTCGCCGGCCATCGGCGCCGCGGCGACGTCCGTCTTGTTCCCTACCACCCAGCGATCGGCCATGAATGTCTCCTCTTGATCGCACGCCCGTGTACGCTGCGACTCTACCCATTCGCGCCGAACGCGACCCCACGACGCCCGCGGAGCACCTACAGAAACGTCGTGATCTCTCTTTGCGACTTCCTCGTGAGGGCCGGCACCTGCGCATCCGCCGCCGGATAGCCCACCACGAGGACCAGGAAAGGCCGCTCGTTGGCCGGGCGGTCCAGGACCTCGTTCACCGGATGGCCCGGCATCGCGGCGCCTCTGAGCGCGATGCGCCCCGCCGGGCCCCTGACGATGAGCTCGACCGGTCCCCTGGAACTCCACGCCTCGCCCTTGAGCGTGTCGCCGGCGCGGCGAAGCTCCCACTGCGGCTGCGCGTCGGAGTACACAAGCGTGCCGCGATAGCCGCTGTCGGTCTTGACGATGACGAGCGGCGGCGACCATTCGGTCTTGTAGTCAAACCGGCGCCAGGTGCCCACGAACTCGTCTCGGGTCGACTCACCACAGGCCGACACCACGACGGCAAGACTCGGCAACAGCGCAAGCACGATGAGCAACGACGCTGCGAGAAGTCCTCTCTTCACGGTCCCTCCTTCGGCCACACCGAGTCACCATGAGATGGCCGGCCCCTGCGCTTCCTCTGTTCGATTCCAGCTTGCGGCCGTCCGCTCAATGCACATGTTGCGCAGCGGCACCTCCATCAGACCTCTGCGCAAAGAGCCGCCAATTTCCTGGCCGTGTTGACGTTTCGCGTGGTCATTCGGGCGTAGGAGCTGTGTCCCACGATCTTCGTGATCTGGCTGCGGTTGTAGTTCTCTCGTTTGATGTTCCAGACGATGGCTTCATGCGTGTAGAAGATGCTCATAAACTGCCTCTTGACCGGCAGTTCTGAGACGAGACTGGGCCTGGCGACTTCACTGAACAGGTATGCCACGTAAGTCTGTTCACCGTCGCTGTTGCCCCACTCGCTCGGTATGGACTCCGCGATCTCGATCATCTCCGTCGACGTCTTCACCAACGTAGGGATCCTCTCGCCAAACGCCTGCTCGAGCTCCTCTTCGATGAGTTGCGTCAGAGCGGAGGCGCCAAGCCCTGACTCGAACACCACGTTCCCGGAGTTCAGATAGGTGACCACACTGCTGAGCCCGAGCCCCTCCAAGAGACCCTTCAGGGTCTTCATGGGCACACGTGCGCCCTTGCCCACGTTGATCCCGCGCAGCAAAGCGGCGTACTTCAAGGGTGCCTCCACTCCTCCTTGCACGATGGGAGCGTCAGCCAAGGCGACCCTCCCGCGCCCAGAACCGAGTGCGACCAGCGGCTCAGCTCAATGACTAGGCGCCGAGGTGGTCACGTCGCGCCGACCGTTCTGCCTGCCGGCTCGTCTGCCCAACTGCCGGCGCGTGAGCTGCCGGCCCATCGCGCTCTGTAGTTCATCGTACCTTCACGGCCGGTCTGCTCGACGCACTTGTCCTGCGAGATCCAGGAGCGGCATCGTCATCCAGGTGATCTCGAGGGGCGCGTCGGGCTGGCCGCTGTCCACGCTGAACCCGGCGCGTTCATAGAAACCGATGGCATTCCGGCTGCTGGGTACGTGGAGCCGATCGGCACCGGTGCGCTTCGCAGTCTCGCCGATGTGCGCGAGCAGCCGCGTGCCGATGCCGCGACCGTGCACGTCGGCACGCACGTAGAACTGGGACACCGTGTGCTTCGGTGCGCCAGGGCTACCGAAGTCGGCCAGCGCGCCGGTGGCGACCACTTCGCCGGCCTCCTCTGCCACGAAGACCTGCTTCCAGGCCATCTGGTCGCGGAAGAACTTCGGCGTCACGTCGGCGCGGAAGCCCGCGAGGATCTCGGCCGAGTGATGCTCTGCCATGACGCCGTCGTAGTTGGCTAGCGCGAGCTCCACAACGGGTTCGACGTCGTGGTCTTCCATGCGACGAATCACCATCTGGTCTCCGCTGAACGCACTGCGGACAACCTGCGAGCGCCGCGCTCTCGGCGAAGCGCCGCGCGTGGGCGAGCCAAGTTGATCCGCTTCGCAGGTACGAGGAAGTGAACGATCGCGTGACCCGCAACACGGCTGTCTTCGACGTCAAGTCGGATGGGCTCCCCGGTCTGTGGCGAGTGTGTCTCGAGTCGCCCGTCGCCGACAAGACCGAGAATCGAAAGCCCGTCCCAGACGCAGTTCGCGTACCATGTGCGGCCCTTCGCGTGCACCACGAAGTCCGTCTCGACCCCCGAAAACGGATGGACCATCCAGATCGCGTCCGAGCCGGGTCTCAAGACGAGACGATGCTGCCCCGCGAGTGAGCGAAGAGCGGCGGTCACGTCTGCCTGCGGGATCTCAAGCGAGTCCGCCATCTGCGCGACGCTCGTGGCGGCTCCCGTCTCGCGCAGGCTGGTGATGACGTGAGCCCGAACCAGGCGCTCAATGGGATTCACGGGCGGCTCCTCCGAGGACAGTGCAGTTGATGGGGCTAGCGTTTGACATGACCAGCAGACGCCGGCTTGCCGGTGGCTGTCCGCTCGATGGAAGGGTTAGCCCCCGCCTTCACCGTAGTGCCTTGCGCAAGAAGACGCGCGGATACCCGTTGACAAGGCGTTGGTCGTACTCGATGTAGCCGATGCGCGTGTACAGGGCACGGTTTTCAACCATCGATTCGTGCGTTGCGAGGTAGATGGAATCGTAACCGTTGCGACGCGCCTCTGCTTCGGCCAGCTCGAGAAGTTGACGACCCACGCCCGTGCCCTTAGACGACGGACGGACCGCCACATTGTCGACGTAGAACCCTTGGTCGGTGCGTTGGAGAACGATTGCTCCGACCACGCGCCCGCCGGCGATGGCGACGTGCACTTGCGAAGTGTTGATGACGTCAGAGTAGTCCTCAAGCATCGGGCCGGGCTGCTTGCCAATGCGTTCGATGTAGTGGACGTAGGCCTCGCATACACACGCGGCAACGCCAGGAGCATCCTCGGGCTTTGCAGGACGAAGCGCCACGCCCGACATTGCCGGCTCCGAGGGTTGGCGTGTTGAGTGCATTGGAGGAGGCTGGCGTCTGGGCGTTGAGCTGCGAGCGCTTACGCCCGATCCTTGCGCTGAGCCGCTGCGAGTCAGCTCGAACGCCTTGTTAGCATCCCCAGGCCTCACCTTGCGGCCTTGAGAGGTTCGACCGGCTCGACCGGCCTGCTGCGCGCCAGGTCGTGAGCCGTCTGCAGGTTGACCCAGTACTCCGGCGTGGTGCCCAGCGCCTGGGCCAGGAGCCAAGCCGTCGCGGGCGTCACGCCTCGTTTGCCACGTACCAGCTCGTTGACCCGCTGCACCGGCACGCCGACATGCGCCGCCAGGGCGACCTGCGAGATTCCCAGCGGGGCGAGGAATTCCTGGGCGAGGATCACGCCCGGATGGGTGGGGATACGGTTCTCGGGGATCATGGCGAGCCTTCTTTCAGTGGTAGTCGGTCAGTCGCACTTCGTTGGCGTCGCTGCCCTGCCAGCGGAACACGAGTCGCCACTGGTCGCTGACGCGGATCGAGTGAAAGCCCTTGAGCTCACCCCTGAGCGCCTCCAGCCGATTGCCCGGCGGTGAGCGCAGGTCAAGCGTCGAGGCCGCACCGTTGAGCGAGTCCATCTTCACCAGTGCCGCGTCGGCCACGTCACGCGGGACCCGCCGCACGCGGGCAGTCGGCCGACCGTGGCAGAGATCTTCCGTCGCTCGGTCCCCGAATGAGGTGATCATACAGCAAGACTACCGCTTGCACGGTTACCGTGCAAGGGTGACACTGCGCTTCGGTTGGTGCTAACGCGCCGCGGATAAGCCGCGAGCAGGCCGGCCTCCCGTGAGGCCGTCGGCGCCGCGGCAAGCCTGCTTGATCCGCTTGTTGGCCATGGCGCGCATCACGTCCCACGCGTGAACCTGAACTCGCCTACCGGCGCATCGGCTCCGGATATCTGCACGCGTGCGCCTACCCTTCCGGGCTCAATATGTGCACGTTCTCGTTGAGGTGCACGACCTCGGGCAAGCCCGAATGCCAGCTGGCGCTGAAGGCCTCCGGACCCGCATGGCTGTACTACGAACTGCACTTCCCGCAGGCGATATGCGGACCCACTTCAGGAGGCGCTTGTTCCGGCGCGGACGCTCGCCGGGACGTGCAGCGAGGAGTGCGGAACGTCAGCTACTGGCTGGCACCAACGATCAGAAGCCCGACGA
>JAPLCM010000187.1 GCA_026392275.1 Actinomycetota bacterium
GGTGTCGTAGACCCAGCTGCCCTCGGCATGGTCGATGGTGATCGGCGCGACCGGGCCGAGGAAGTGGGGCATGTGTTTCATGTAGGCGGGCTTGTCCGTCATGGATGAACCTCCAAAGAAGACCGTACTGCCGGCAGTGACCGCGCGGCGCGCGAAGCGCCCCCGCGCCGGAAAGAGACGATCAGATGGACGCGAGCCCACGCTGCTGCGACCACTGGTCGTTTCTCCCCTTGGCTCAGCGCGATACTAGCAAAGGGGCGGCCTCCTGCCCCCGCCAAGTCAACGCGGGGAGGAAACGTTTGGCAGAGCTCGTTTGGCCAAGTTGTCCAAGGCGGCCGAGTTGACACGGGAGCGCTCCGGGTGCAGACTCGTGACAGATTTCACAGCGTTCGTTCTGTAACGAACCTCACGGTCGCGTTTCCCAGGGGGAGCCGGAGCCCGCATGGTCTCGAGGAAGACAGTGTCGCGCATGAGCCGCTACCGGCGGTTGCTTTCGTCCCTGCGCGCCGAAGGTGTCGAGAGCATCTACTCGCACCAGCTGGCCCGGCACGCCGTGGTCAGCGCTGCGCAGGTGCGTCGCGACCTCATGGTGATCGGCTACTCGGGCAGTCCCAACAAGGGCTACAATGTGGACGCCTGCATCGCCAGCATCGGCACCTTCCTGGACGGCGCGGTGAGCCAGGAGGTCGCGCTCGTGGGAGTCGGCAATCTCGGCCGCGCAGTCCTCGCCCATTTTGAGGACAAGACCTCGTCCGTGGCGATCGTTGCAGCCTTCGATGTGGCTGACGGGCTCACCGGCACGGTCGTCCACGGTGTGCGCTGCTTCGACGCCGGCCGCATGGAGACCCTGGTGCGCGATCTGGGCCTCGAGATCGCCGTGCTGACCGTGCCGGCAGACGCGGCCCAGGAGGCCGCCGACACGCTCGTGCGCGCGGGCGTCAAGAGCCTGATCAGTTTTGCGCCCGTGCCGCTGCATCTCCCCAACGACATCTTCGTCGAGTACATGGACATCACCGCGGCGCTCGAATCCGCCGCCTACTTCGCGCGCCTCGGCGGCCGCGAAGAACTGGAGACCAACGGCGCCGGCGAGATCGAGCCGATGGTCAAGAAACTCGAATCCCTTCTCGCGAGGTCGAAGATGAAACTCGAGGATCTGGCCCGCAACATCGGGGCCCGCGTCATCACGCCCGGCCGCCCGGGCGGTACCGAGATCGCCAAGATCTACGCCGGTGACCGCGTCAGTGACCTTCTGAACGAGGCCTCCGACCGGACGCTTCTCGTGAGCAACCTCGCCAGCGTGCAGATGCTCCGCGTGGCCGAGCTCATGGACGTTCCCGGGATCTGCTTCGTGAACGATGTCGAGCCGGACTCCGACGTGGTCGATCTTGCGCGCCAGAACGGCACCCTGCTGCTGGTCTCCCCCGCCGGGGTCTTCGAGACCTGCGGGCTCATCTACCAGGTGCTCTCCGGGGAGAAGCAAGACTGACCCATGGAGCACCTGGCCTACGACATCCGGAGCGGCGATTTTGGCGGCGCGGGCGCC
>JAPLCM010000028.1 GCA_026392275.1 Actinomycetota bacterium
AGTCCCCGGATCACGGCGACCTCGGGACTCATCGGCGACGCCTGCCTGAGCTTTCGCAGTTCACGTTCGACGAGCTTGTGAGCCGCCGGCGACAGGCGCCCCTCGGCCAGGCTCCGCGCGTACTCGGCGGTCTCCTCGTCAGGGCTCTCGCCGGCCTCCTCGATCTCGTCACGGATCACGCGCAGCTTCTCGTGCAGGAAGAGCTGCCGCTGCGCGCTCTCGATGCGCTGCTGCACCTTGCTCACGATCTCGTGCTCCATGGTGAGCACCGCGTTCTCCTCGGCGAGGGCCTCGATCAGGGCGAGGAGGCGCTCCTGCGTGGATTCCATCTCCAGGAGCGCCTGCTTCTCGGCGGTGTCGATCTGCAGGTGCGCAGCCACCACGTCGGCGACCTCCTCGGGGTCGTCGGTCTTGGTGACCACGTACTGCACCTCGTCCGCGAGTTGCGGGTTGAGCTGCACGTAGGCCGCGAACTCGGCGGCCACGCGGCGCGCCAGGGAGCGGCAGCGCACAGCCGCGCGGTCGTGCGGCGCCAGGGGCGTGGAGCTCACGAGGAAATACGGCTCGGTGCTCTCGAACTGCTCGATACGCACGCGCACCTGGCCCTCCACGAGCGCCTTGACGCTGCCGTCCGGCAGCTTGAACAGCTGCAGCACGCTGACGCGCGTGCCGACGGGCATGATGTCGTCGGCGCTAGGGTCCTCCACGGACGCCTCGCGCTGCGAACTGAGGATGAGCGAGGTCTTCTGATCGAAGGCCGCCTCGATGGCCTGGATGGACTTCTCGCGGCCCACGAAGAGGGGCGCGACCATCTTAGGGAAGACGATCAGCTCGCGGGTGGGTAGCAGCGGCAGAGCCGCCTCCGAGCCGGCGAGCCGGCTCGGAGGTCGCAGAGCGGGCACGCCCGCGCGAGCAGCGCCGCCGCCGGCCGCTCCGTCGCCGTCAGGCAGACTCGGCGTCACGCTGCGGCGCCGCCTTCTCCGCCTCGGTGACCAGCGTGGGGTCGATACCCCTCTCGATGCTCTCGCGCGTGATCACGCACTTGCGCACGTCGCGGCGTGAGGGCAGGTCGAACATCACGCCCATCAGGGACTCCTCGATGATCGAGCGCAGGCCGCGCGCGCCAGTACCACGGGCGAGCGCCTTGGTGGCGATGGCCCGCAGAGCCTCGTCGGCGAACACCAGCTCGATGCCGTCCAGCGAGAAGAACTTCTGGTACTGCTTGCTGAGCGCGTTCTTGGGCTCGGTGAGGATGCGGCGCAGGTCGGCCTCGTCGAGGCTGTGCACCGCCGAGACCACGGGCAGACGGCCGATGAATTCGGGGATGAGGCCGAAGTTGAGCAAGTCTTCGGGGAGGGCGTGCCTGAAGACCGTGCCCGGATCCTTGTCCGCCTTGCTCTCGATGTCGGCCATGAAGCCCACGCCCTGACGGCCCATGCGACGCCCGATGATCTTCTCGAGGCCGGCGAAGGCGCCGCCACACACGAACAGTACGTTGGTGGTGTCGATGGAGAGAAACTCCTGGTGGGGGTGCTTGCGCCCGCCCTGCGGCGGCACGCTCGCCACGGTACCCTCGAGGATCTTGAGCAAGGCCTGCTGCACGCCCTCACCCGACACGTCGCGGGTGATGGACGGGTTGTCGGCCTTCCGGGCGATCTTGTCGATCTCGTCGATGTAGATGATGCCGGTCTCGGCACGCTTGACGTCGAAGTCGGCGGCCTGGATGAGCTTGAGCAGGATGTTCTCGACGTCCTCGCCGACGTACCCTGCCTCAGTGAGAGCGGTGGCGTCGGCGATGGCGAACGGCACGTTGAGGATACGCGCCAGGGTCTGCGCAAGCAGCGTCTTACCGCAGCCGGTGGGGCCCAGCAGCAGGATGTTGCTCTTCTGCAGCTCGACGTCGGTCTCGCCGGAGGTGACTGCCTGCACGCGCTTGTAGTGGTTGTACACGGCCACCGACAGCGAGCGCTTTGCCTCCTCCTGGCCGACCACGTAGTCGTTGAGGATCGCGTAGATGTCACGCGGCTTGGGCAGGCTCTCGAGATCCAGAGCGACAGGCGTCGTGAGCTCCTCGTCGATGATCTCGTTGCAGAGGTCGATGCACTCGTCGCAGATGTACACGCCGGGGCCGGCGATGAGCTTCTTGACCTGGCGCTGCGACTTGCCGCAGAAACTGCAGAGCAGCTGATCGTTGCTGTCGGTCGGTCCTGCCACCTGTCGCTCCTTCTCGAAGACTCGGCGCGCCCGCGCTAGCGGTGGGCGATGACCGCGTCGATGATGCCGTACTCCTTGGCGTCGGCTGCGCTCATGAAGTTGTCGCGCTCCGTGTCCTTGCGTACCTGGTCGACCGGCTGGCCGGTGTGCTCGGCGAGGATCTCGTCGAGCCGCTGGCGCAGGCTGAGGACCTCTCTTGCATGGATCTCGACG
>JAPLCM010000183.1 GCA_026392275.1 Actinomycetota bacterium
CGCTCTGTTCCAAACATGAGGGTTTTCTAGACAGATTGGCAAACGAAGCGTAGCCGCCGTGGCGACGCCCTGGGGGTGGTAGACTGTGATCACGGTTGCCCAGAGACCGTCGGGAAGAGCCGGAGTTTCGAGGCGGTCCTCGTGTCCGCCGTACCGCCCGAGCTCTTCGCTCTCCACGACGTTCCCGACATCGCGAACGCCTGCCCGTGGGCACGGTCGCGCACGAGGAAAGGGTGATGCAGATGAGTCGTGCGGACGGCCTCTACACTGCGGTGCAGAGGAAGGTCATCAACCAGATGCTCAAGCTGGCCGCCAGCGACGACAAGGCCAAGATCGTCAGGGCGTTCCGGCTGGCGGAGAGGATTACTCCGGACCAGTACAAGGGCTCAGTGCGATTCGTCACCGACAAGGTGACAGACGACCACCCAGCGCTGTTCATCGCCAAACACGTTTCCTCGAGGCTCAACCCGCGTTGTCGCGACGCCTTCATCGAATGTCTTATCGTGAACAACCTTCTTCGCGGCGTGGCAAAGCGCAAGGACCTCGTGGAACGTACAGGGATGCGCGCGCCGACGACGATCCTCATGAGTCCCACCATGCGCTGCAATCTCACCTGCGACGGCTGCTACGCGGCGGAGTACTCGCCCGACCAGGATCTCGACAGGACTTCCCTTCAGAAGATCGTGGACGAGGGCAACGACATGGGCGTCTATCTGTTCACGCTGCTCGGCGGCGAGCCGTTCATGTACGAAGAGCTGCTCGATTTCGCGCGCGGGAACAAGGACGCCTACTTCCAGGTCTTCACCAACGGCACGCTCCTCGACCACGACACTATCGACGAGCTCGCCAAGATCGGCAACATCGCGCCGATGCTCAGCCTCGAGGGCTCACCCGAGCTCACCGACCAGCGCCGGGGCCCTGGGGTGCACGGTCAGGTCATGGAGATCATGGACCACCTCGGCGAGGCTGGCGTGCTCTTCGGCTACTCGTGCACCGTCGCCCGGAACAACTGGCAGGCTATCGTCAGCGACGAGTTCGTCGATCCGCTGATCGCCAGGGGCGCGATGCTGAGCTGGCACTTCCTTTACATGCCGGTCGGTCGCGACCCCGACACGACGATGATGCTCACGCCGGAGGAGCGGAACCAGTTCCGCATCGACATCCAGCGCATCCGCGGGACCAAGCCGATCTTCCCGGTCGACTTCTGGGGCGACGCTCCCTGGGTGAACGGGTGCATCGCCGGCAGGCACTACGTGCACATCAACAGCGGCGGCTGGGTGGAGCCGTGCATCTTCACGCACTTCGCCACCGACAACATCCGCGACGTCAGCCTCCTGGAGGCGTTCAACTCGCCGTTCTTCCGGGAGATTCGCCGCCGCCAGCCGTTCAACCACAACCTGCTGATGCCCTGCATGTGGATCGACAATCCGGAGCAGTCGCGCGAGATCATGGCGGCTACCGGCGCCCAACCCACGCACCCCGGCGGGGACGTCATGCTCACGCATCTACAGCCCGAGCTCGACTTGTACGCTCACGAGGTCAATCGAGTGTACAACCCGATCTGGAACTGCCTGAGCGCAGACAAAGTCGACGACGCGGTCGACGAGCCGGCGCCCGTAAGTTAGACGACAGCAGCGGCGGCCGCGAGACGGCGGGCGGCGAGGCGCCATCGGCGCCGCGCCGCCCGCCTTTCGCACGGCGCGGCGGGATGGCGACCTAAGGTTTTCGTGCTACCCTGTCGAAACTGAGTCTGCCGAAACCGACATGGCTAGAGCTCAACCCCAC
>JAPLCM010000261.1 GCA_026392275.1 Actinomycetota bacterium
GAGAGCGGTTACGAGGCGGCGCTCAAAGCACAGAAGACGCTCGAGTCGGAAGGCCGCCTCGAGAACCTCGAGGAGTTCGCCGGCGTGGCCGCCGAGTACGACAAGCGCGCCGACGAGCCGAGCCTCGACGGCTTCCTGCAGGAGATCTCGCTGTACGCCGACATCGACGCCTTCGCCGACACCAGCGCGCTCATCACGCTCATGACCCTTCACAACGCCAAGGGCCTCGAGTTCCCCGCGGTGTTCGTGACGGGCATGGAGGAGGGCGTGTTTCCCCATGCGCGCTCTCTGGACGAGCAGAACGTGGAGGAGGAGCGGCGCCTGGCCTACGTGGGCATCACCCGCGCCATGGACCGGCTGTACCTCGTGCACGCGCGGGCGCGCACCCTGTGGGGGTCGTCGCAGTACAACCCTCCGTCCCGCTTTCTCGACGAGATCCCCACTGACCTGGTCGAGCGACAGGTCATCGGCGGCCGCTCCGCAGGCGGCTGGGACGCGCGCGCCGGGTCGCGCGGCGGCGCGTCATGGGGTCGCGCCGACGGCGACTGGCGCGACGCCGGCGGCTGGGGCGGGCGCTCGGGCCGTTCCCGCCCCGACGGTTCGTCCGACGACGTCGACGGCGCCTCCGGCCGACGCTTCACCGGTCTTGAGAAGAAGGCGCTCGACGAAGAGGTCGTCGAGCAGTTCTTCGCGGCCGGCGACCGCGTGCTGCACGCCACCCTCGGCGAGGGCACGGTGCTCAGCATGGAGCACGGCGGCATCGTGCTCGTGTGCTTCGAGAACGACGGCTCCGAGCGCCGCCTGATGGCCAGCGTGGCGCCGCTGCGCAAGCTGCGCGGCTAGCGGCGCGGTCGCAGAGCCGGCCGTCGCGCGCTTCGTGCGCCGCGGGTCAGGCCGTGGACCAGTCCTCCACGGCAAGGCCCTCGAAGGCCGCGAAGTCCGTCACGTGGCGCGTGACGAGCGTCAGACCGTTGACGGCGGCGATGGCGGCGGTCTGGCCGTCGATGTACGCAGGCGTGCGACCCTCGTTCACGAGCCGTGCGCGCTGGCGAGCGTGCCACTCAGCGGCACGCCGATCGTAGGGCAGGACCTCCAGCGTCGTGAGGAACACGTGCTCGATCTCGTGGAGCACGGCCGTTCGCTTGGCGCCAGGTGGCAAGCCCAGCGCTCCAAAGAGCATCTCGTGGATCACCGGCGCCGCCGTGGAGAGCTCGTGCCGGTGTCGTTCGAGGCCGAGCATCACGCCCCTGTCGGGCTGAGGGCGCAGAGTCTCGGAGAGCACGTTGGTATCGAGGAGGAACACCGCTCAGATGCCGAGATCCACGTCGCGTCCGGGGCTGCGCTCGCGCAGTGACTCCCAGTACTCCGGTTCGACACCGTCGCGTTCGCCGTGGAAGGTCGCGCGGAACTCCTGGAGAGCCGTCCAAAAGTCGCCGCGCGGGCCGGCCAGCCGGCGGTACTCCGCCTCAGAGACGATCACCGCGACCGGCCGCCCGCGACGCGTCAGCGTGACCGGCTCGCCGGCCTCGGCGGCGCGCACCGCTTCAGCGAGGTGGTCTTTGGCGTGGGCGATGGAGTACTCGCGAGCCATGGGCGCCTCCAGGATGGCCATCTTCATGGCTATCTTACCCTCTGGCTGGCGAGGAGTCACGGGCCGGTGCCCCAGCTCTTCACCAGCCAGCCGCCCTGGGGGGCCTTCTGCAGGTGCATGAAGAGCTGGTGTTCCGCGGCGTCGCCCCACGGCGTGGGGTTGCCCGCGTCCTGGGTCGGGTCGATGAAGACGTCGACCTGCACCAGAGCCGACCCGGGGCCGTCGCCGTCGCGGCTCAGCGGTTTGGCCCTCACCAGCCGGGCGTGCGCGACGTCGTCGGTGGCGGCCGTGGCGCTGGCGGGCTCGCCGGGGACGCCGGCGGCGGTGATGGCCGCGTAGTCGCCGGCGTCGACGAGGCGCCAGTACGCGGCGGCGGCCTCGCGCAGGCTGCCGGCCAGCGGAGCCGTACCGGCGGTCGACGTGGCGGAGGGCGAGGCGCTCGCGGAGCCGGTGGAGCCGCCGCAGGCGGCCGCGCCGGCGCACACCGCGACGACCAGAGCCAGGAGCAGCGCGAGCAGCGTGCCCGCCCGGCCGGCGCCGGTCGGCCCAAGACCGGTGCGGTCGGGGTGCGACGGCGACGAACGGCGAATGCGGCGCGGTGTCATGGCGGCTCCTGGTGTGGCGGGCGGTGCTTCTGCCTGTACCTCACCACAGATCGCCGCCGCTGCACAAGATGACAATCGCGAGCGCCCGACCGGCCCACCACGGCTCGGCGTGGAACGTCCGGCGCAGCGCCACTTGCGGTAGAGTCTCGCTGCGAGCTGCCACCCACCCGCAAGGAGGGTCCATCATGGCCGTTCATGTCACCCGCGAAGGGGCCGTCGCCGTGGTCACCGTGGCGCGTCCGGAGGCGCTGAACGCCCTGAACACGGCGACCAACCGGCTACTGCTGGCGGCCGTGGGCGAGCTGTCTGCCGATGAATCCGTGCGGGCCGTCGTGCTCACCGGCGCCGGCGTCAAGGCGTTTGTGGCCGGCGCCGACATCGCCGAGATGCAGGCGTTCACGGCCGACGAGGCGCGCCGCTTCGCGGCCCTCGGCCAGGCCGTCATGAACGCTATCGAGGAGGCGCCCCAGCCGTGGATCGCCGCCGTGAACGGCTTCGCCCTCGGCGGCGGCTGCGAGCTGGCGCTGGCCTGCGACATCCGCTTCGCCGGCGAGACCGCCAAATTCGGCCAGCCGGAGATCAGCCTCGGCATCACGCCGGGCTTTGGCGGCACGCAGCGCCTGACGCGTAGCGTCGGCGCCGGCTGGGCCAAGTACATCGTGCTCAGCGGCCGCCACATCCGCGCTGCCGAGGCGCTGCGCATCGGGCTCGTCCAGGCCGTCTTTCCGCGCGACGAGCTCATGCCCCAGGCGATGAAGCTGGCGGAGGAGCTCGCGGGCAAGAGCCCGCTGGCGATGCGCTACTGCAAGGTCGCGGTCAACGCGGCCGCCGACACCGACATCGCCACAGGGCAGGGCATCGAACGCGACCTCTTCGCGCTCGCGTTCGCCGGCGAGGACCAGAGCAAGCGCATGGCGGCGTTTCTGGAGAAGCACGCCGCCGCTGACGAGCGCTGATCGCGGGCGCCGGAAGGGCCGGCCTGCGGCCGCCGACTCCGGCCGCCGACTCCGGCCCTTATCAGCCCCCGACGGCGGTCAGCAGCCGGCTCAGCACCTCGTAAACGCCGGGCGTGGCCTGCACGAGGACGTCGGCATCGTCCATCACCGGGCGCGGCGTCTCCGCGGTGACGGCGGCCACGGCGCAGGCCCTGCGTCGCGCGTCGCGCGCGGCCCAGTCGTGCAGCGTCTTGAAGCCCGTGACGTCGGTGAGGTCGTCGCCGCAGAACATCGCCGCGCGGTGGTCGCCGTCCGCCAGCAGGCGGCGCGTTGCCGTGCCCTTGTTGAACGGCAGCGGCGGGCGGACCTCGAAGAGAAAGTGGCCCGTGGAGATGGCC
>JAPLCM010000294.1 GCA_026392275.1 Actinomycetota bacterium
CGCGGTGCATGCGCAGCGGTATGCGGTAGATGTCGTCGGCGTCGCTCGCCGAAACCACCGCGTCGGGGTCGACGTCGCAGAACAGGGCGATCTTCTCGCGGATACCCTGGGAGAGCAGCTCCTCGGAGCGCGCGACGATGATGTCGGGCTGGATGCCGATCTCTCGCAGCTCCGCCACCGAGTGCTGCGTCGGCTTGGTCTTGAGCTCTCCGACGACGCCGATCATCGGCACCAGGGTCACGTGGATGTACAGGACGTTGTCGCGGCCGATGTCCCTGCGGAACTGGCGGATGGCCTCGAGGAAGGGCAGGCTCTCGATGTCGCCGACAGTGCCGCCGACCTCGGTGATGAGCACGTCGACACCCGTGTTCTGCGCCAGGCGATGGACGCGGCTCTTGATCTCATTGGTGATGTGCGGGATGACCTGGACCGTCCCGCCCAGGTAGTCGCCGCGGCGTTCTTTGGTGATGACGGCGTTGTAGATGCCGCCCGTGGTGACGTTGGAGTCGCGCTGCACGAACTCGTCGAGAAAGCGCTCGTAGTGGCCCAGGTCGAGGTCGGTCTCGGCGCCGTCCTCGGTGACGAAGACCTCACCGTGCTGATAGGGGCTCATGGTGCCGGGGTCGACGTTGATGTACGGGTCGAACTTCTGGCTCGCCACCTTGAGGCCGCGCGCCTTGAGAAGCCGGCCGATTGAGGCGGCCGTGATGCCCTTGCCGAGTCCCGAGACCACGCCCCCCGTCACGAAGATGTGCTTGGCCATCTCCCTCATCCCCTCCTGGTGTCTGTCCTCGCCGACAGCCCGGGACGGTGGCCGTGGTCCGCCCGTGGCGCGCCCACCAGGAGACGCGCGCAGGGCACGGCGACGCCGCTACAGACTCGCAAGGGATTTAGTGGGGCCGGGGTCGCGCCCGTTCGATACTGACGGGCCGGCGCGATGGTATCTCCGGCGGGGCCACGGAACACGCTGGCAAGTATACCATCGGGCGAGGGTGCCGCAAGGAGCGGCCGGCCGCTCTACCCCTGTCGGCCGGCCTTCGTCAGCAGGCCCTTGGCGTGGCTGCGCGCGGCGCCGTCGTCGGAGGCTGCGCCGAGCATGCGGCAGAGCTCGGCGAGGCGCTCCTCGCCCTCCACGCGCCGCACGACCGTGACGGTGCTGCCGGCTTTCGCGTCGGTCTCCTTGACGATGGCGAACTGACGGTCGGCGAAGGCGGCGACCTGCGGCAGATGCGTGATACACAGTACCTGGCGGCGCAGCGCAAGGCCGGCCAGCCGCTCGCCGAGAGCCGCCGCGGTCACGCCGCCTATGCCGGTGTCGACCTCGTCGAAGATCAGCGTCTCGACGTCGTCCCCCAGCGTGACGATGCCGCGGATGGCGAGCATCGCCCGTGAGAGCTCGCCGCCGGAGGCCGTCTCGCGCAGCGGCCGCGGCGGTACCCCGGGGTTGGCGCCGAACAGGAACTCGACCTCATCGGCACCACGCGGCCCGAGCGCGTCCCAGCCCTCCCCGCGCGCGCTCATCGAGATGGTGAAGGTGGCGTGCGGCATGGCCAGGCCGCGCAACTCCTGTTCGACGCGCGCCGCCACCGCCGGCGCCAGCCGGCGACGAGCGGCGCTCAGGCGGCCCGCGGCGACCAGCGCCGCGGCCTGCGCCTCGTCGACGCGGGCCTCCAGAGCCTCCTCGTCGGCCTCGAACTCCTCGAGAACGGCGAGTCGCTGCCGGGACTCCCGGGCGTAGGCCAGCACCTCATCCGCCGAGTTGCCATACTTGCGCATGAGCGCCTTGAGCCGGTCGTAGCGAAGTTCCAGAGCGTCGCGATGCGCCGGATCGTCGTCGAGGTCGTCGAGATAGGCGCGCAGCAGCGCGGCGAGGTCGTCGAGCTCGGCGGAGAGGCCGTCGAGGCGCTCCGCCGCAGGTGCTAGCGCCTCGTCGAGCGCCGCGGCCTCGCCGATCAGACGCTGGGCGACGCGCACCCCGTCGAGCGCCGCTGCCTCCTGCTCGCCGGCAAGAAGGCCGAGCGCGCCTCCGGCGCGCTCCAGCAGCTTGCCGGCGTGACGCAGCCTCTCGCGGTCCTGAGCGAGCTTCTCGTCCTCTCCGGGCCGCACGTCGGCCGCCTCGATCTCGCCGATCTGAAAGCGCAGCATGTCGATCTCGCGTTCGCGCTCGCGACCGGCGCCGCGCAACTCCTGAAGCCGGCGCGACACGGTGCGAGCCTTCTCGTAGGTCGCGGCGTACACCTCGTGGAGAGGCGTCAACTCGGCGGGCGCCGCACCGTCGAGAAGGTCGAGCTGCCGCTCGAGCTGCAGCAGGCGCGAGTGCTCGAGTTGCCCGTAGAAGGCGAGCCGCGCGCGGAGCACCTCTGCCACGACCGCCGCCGAACTGAGAAGGCCGTCCATGTGCGACCTGGAACGGCCGCCGCGGGGGATCTCGCGGGCCACTGCAAGACTCACGTCGTCGCTCTCGAAGACGGCCTGCACCAGGGCGCGTGCGGCGCCGGGACGCACCAGTTCGTCGCCGCCCTTCTGACCCATGAGCAGGCCGATCGCCTGGGCGAGAAGGGTCTTGCCGGCGCCGGTCTCTCCGGTGATGACGTTGAGGCCGGGCGCGAACTCGAGGCGCGCGGCGGCGATCAGCACCAGATCGTCGACAACCAGCTCAGCGAGCATCGCGGCGGTCGAAGAGCTTCTCCTCGACGTTCTGGTAGAAGGACCCCTCGGCGCTCACCATAAGACGCGCCAGCTGGGGGCCCGCGGCGATGCGGACGTTGTCGCCGCAGCACAGCCGCCCCACGGTGTCGCCGTCGACGACGATCTCGGCCTCCTGGAGCGGCGAGACGTTGCGCGCGCTGATCACGTGGTCTGGCCGCAGGATGACCGGCCGAAACCCCAGCGAGTGCGGGGCGATGAAGTTGAGGACCAGGACCCCGGCGTTCCACTCGACGATAGGCCCTCCACAGGAGAGGTTGTAGGCGGTGGACCCCGTTGGTGAAGCGATGATGAGCCCGTCGCAGAACATGCTGCCCACGGTGACCCCGGCGACCTCGTACTCGAGCTGCAGCACGTGCCGCGGGGCGACCCGGCTGAGGATGACGTCGTTGACGGCCGTGAAACGGCGTCCGTTGACCTGGACGTCCACAGTGAGCAGCTCGATGACCCGGTGGTCGCCGCCGAGGATGGCCTCGAGGCCGGCGCCCCAGTCGTCGCGCTCGAGCGCCGCGAGAAAGCCGACGTTGCCGTAGTTGACCCCCAGCGTGGGCACCGAGCTCCCGAGAAGGCGCCCCAGCGACCGCAGGATGGTGCCGTCGCCGCCGAATACGAGACACACATCGGCGGCGCGCAAGGCCGCCTCGTCGGCGAGCGCGTAGCCGCCGGCTGTGGCGGCATCGTGCCGGGCGGCCTCGTCGGCCGGCATCAGAAGCTCGACGCCGAAGCGCTCGCGGGCCGCGGCAAGGTCTTTCAGCGCGGCGGCGGTGGCCTGTGAGGCAAAGCCGGTGAGCACGGCGACGCGGCGCAGGCGGTCAGCCATGGACGACCTCGACGGCGTGCGCGGCCGCCTGGACAGCGTCCACGGCCGGCGCCGGGAGGGGCGCTCGCCCATCGCAGAAGTAGACGAAGTACTCCACGTTCCCTTTCGGTCCGGGATGGCCGGAGTCGCAGACCCCGAGGACCACGGCGCCTTGACCTGCGAGCCACGCGCCGACGGCCTCGAGGACGTCGCGGTGGACGACCGGGTCGCGCACCACGCCGCCCTTGCCGACGCGCTCTCTGCCGGCCTCGAATTGCGGCTTGACGAGCACGAGGCCACGATAGCCGCGGCGCAGCGATTCTAGCACGGGGCCGAGGGCCACTGTCAGGGAGATGAACGACAGGTCGGCGGTGACAAATGACGGCGGGAACGGTAGACATTCCGCCGTCAGGCGCCGTGCGTTGGTGCGCTCCATCACGGTGACGCGGGGGTCCTCGCGCAGGCCCCAGTCGAGCTGGCCGTAGCCCACGTCGACGGCCAGCACCCGGGCCGCACCGCCCTTGAGCAGACGGTCGACGAATCCGCCCGTGGAACTGCCCAGGTCGCAGACGTCCTCTCCTTCCACGGACACGCCGAGCACGCCCATGGCGTGATCGAGCTTGTCGCCGCCGCGCGAGACGAAGCGCGGCCGCACGGCCACGCTGAGCGGCGCTGCGGCGTAGACCATGGTACCGGGCTTGTCGGCGACCCGGTCGGCGACCCGGACCTCGCCGGCCAGGATGGCGCCCCTCGCCTGGGCGCGGGTCGCGAAGAGCCCCCGGGCGACGAGCAGCGCATCGAGCCGCTCGCGCACGCCGCCTACTTGACGCGCGCCAAGGCTGCGGGCAGCAGCGCGGCGGCGGCCACCGCCTGCGGCGTGAGACCGAGGTCGGCGAGCAGGAGGGCGCGGTCGCCGTGAGGCACGAACGCGTCGGGTAAGCCGAAGCGGACCACGGGCACGCTCCCGCCGACACACTCGAGCACGGCGCTCCCGAACCCCCCTGCGAGGGCGTTCTCTTCGACGGTGACGAGACGCTGGTGCGTGGCCGCGAGCCGCTCGAGCAGCGCGCCGTCGAGCGGCTTCACGAAGCGCGCGTCGACGACCGTGGGCTGCTCGCCCTGCGCGCGCAGCAAGGCGGCGGCCTCGCAGGCGATACCCACCCCGGTGCCGATACCGATGAGCGCCACGTCACGACCGTCTTCGAGGACCTTGGCCTCGCCGACGCCGAGCGGCTCGAGCGCGGCCGCGGCGACGAACGGCGCCGCCATCCCCCGCGGGTAGCGGATCGCCACCGGCCCGTCGATGTCGAGGGCTGTGCGCAGCATGCGTTGCAGCTCGTCCTGGCTCGACGGAGCCATGACCGTGAAGTTGGGGATCACGCGCAGGAACGACAGGTCGAAAGCGCCGTGATGCGTAGGGCCGTCGTCGCCGACGAGGCCGGCGCGGTCGATGGCGAAGATCACCGGCAGGCGCTGCAAGCCGATGTCCTGCACGAGCATGTCGTAGGCGCGCTGCAGGAAGGTGGAGTAGAGGGCGACCACCGGCCTCATGCCGCCGATGGCGAGCCCGGCGGCAAAGACGGCGGCGTGCTCCTCGGCGATGCCGACGTCGTAGAAGCGCTCGGGGAACCGCCGCTCGAACTCCTCCAGGCCGGTGCCCGCGGTCATGGCGGCGGTCACGGCCACGATGCGTGGGTCTGTCTCGGCGAGGCGCACGAGCGCCTGGCCAAAGGCCTCCGTGAACGTGGTGCCGACAGTCGCCGCCTTGCGCACCCCGTTGCCGATGTGGAAGGGCCCGGTGCCGTGAAACGCGTCGGGGCGCGCCTCGGCCGGCTGATAGCCCTTGCCCTTGACGGTCTTCACATGGACGACGACCGGGCGGCGCGTCTCGATGGCCTGGCGCACGCTGGCGCGCAGCGCGTGCATGTCGTGGCCGTCGACGACGCCGATGTAGGCGAAGCCCAGCTCCTCGAAGAGCATGCCGGGCACGAGAAACGCCTTCATCGACTCCTTGACGTCCTTGCCGAGGCGATAGGCCTGCGGGCCGATGGCCGGGATGCGGGCGACGCCCCGCTCGATGTCCTCGCGCAGACGCGTGAGTGTCGGGTCGAGACGGATGCGGTTGAGGTAGAGCTGCATGGCGCCGACGTTGGCGCGAATGGACATCTGGTTGTCGTTGATGATCACGACGAGCGGGGTGCGCAGGTGCCCCGCCTGATTCAGCGCTTCGAAGGCGACGCCGCCGGTGAGCGCTCCGTCGCCGAGCACGCACACCACGCTGCCGGGGCCCTCGCGCGCCAGTTTGGCGGCCTCCACGAGCCCAAGACCGTAACTGATGGACGTCGAGGCGTGGCCCGTGCCGACGACGTCGTGCGGCGATTCGCGGCGGCTGGGAAACCCCGACAGACCGCCATACTGACGGATGGTGCCGAAGCTGTCGCGACGCCCGGTGAGAAGCTTGTGGGCGTAGCACTGGTGGCCGACGTCCCAGACGATCTTATCGCGCGGGCTGTGCAGTACGCTGTGCAGCGCCACCGTGAGCTCGACGGTGCCGAGGCTGGCGGCCAGGTGACCGCCCACCTCGCTCACACACGCCAGTATGGCCTCGCGGACCTCTTCCGACAGCAGCGTGAGCTCGCGCTCGGAGAACTGCTGGAGATCGGCGGGGTCGGTGATCCTGTCCAGATACCGCATCGTCCGGCGAGTATAGCACCGGGGTCGGCGGGCGGGCCGCCGCCCGGCGTCAGCGGCGGCGGCGGCGGATGTAAGCGGTGAGCGCGGCCAGATCGGATGTGTCACCGGGCAGGGCCGCGAGGCGCTCGTGCGCCCGCTTCCCCGACCGCGTGGCGAGGCGCCGGGCGCCATCCATGCCGAAGCGCGAGACGTAGGTGACTTTGTGCTGGGCGCGGTCCTTGCCGACGCTCTTGCCGAGCTCACCTTCGTCGCCGGCCTCGTCGAGGATGTCGTCGACGATCTGGAAGAGCAGGCCGACCTCGGCGGCGAACGCGCGATACGGGGCCACGTCCGCCGCGCCGCTGAGCACAGCGCCGCAGACGACCGCGGCTTCGATCAGACGCCCCGTTTTGAGGGCGTGCAGCGTGCGCAGGTCGTCGTCGTCGGCGGCGTCTCCGGCCACGTCCATGTACTGACCGCCGACCATGCCCTTCACCCCGGTCGCGGCGGCGACTTCGGCGGCGGCGGCGAGGAGCGCCTCGGGCGTGCCTTCCTGCGACCCGAGCAGAAGGGTGAACGCCTCCGCGAAGAGCCCGTCACCGGCGAGGATGGCGATGTCCTCGCCGAAGGCCACGTGGCAGGTCGGCCGCCCGCGCCGGAGCGTGTCGTCGTCGATCGCCGGCAGGTCGTCGTGGATGAGCGAATACGTGTGGATGAGCTCCAGGGCGGCGGCGGCGGGCAGTACCCGCGCGGGGTCGGCGCCGCGGCTTTGCGCCGTGGCCAGGGTGAGCACCGGGCGGATGCGCTTACCGCCGGCGAGCAGCGAGTAGCGCATCGCCTCGACAAGGCGCGCGGCGCGCCGGTCGGCACCGAGGTCCAGGGCGAAGAGGTAGTCCTCGACCAGCTTCAGGAGATCGGCGGGGTACGCTGCGTCCGGTCGTTGTGGTGACATCGCCGCGACCACCTCAGCCGGCGACGCGACCGAGACGCTCGAGGAGGAGGCCTGCCTCCTCGACCAGCTCGGTGGCATGCTCCAGCAGCGTCATCTCGACCTCGCCCGAGGCGGATGCCGCGAGGCGCGGCTCGAGTTCCTCCAGTTGCCCGATGATGGCGCGCACCCGCGCCACGGCCGCGGTGTGTTCGAGGGGGGCCTCGGGGACAACGCCGGGCTCAGTCATCGCCGGCCTCCCGGCCCCGCTGTATCGCCCCCAGCACGCCGTTGACGAAGGCGCCTGCCTCGTCGGTGGCATAACGCTTCGCCAGCCGCACGGCCTCGTCGATGGCGACCTCCGGCGGGGTCGCGCCACTTTCCATCTCCCACAGAGAGAGGCGCAGGATGCTGCGCTCCAGAGGTGCCATGCGCGCGACGGTCCAGCTGGTGGAGTGCGCCGCCAGGGCCGCGTCGAGCGCCTCGCGCTGCGCCAGCACGCCGCTCACGGCGGATACCGTGAAGTCGTCGGGCGCATAGCCCTCGCGCAGGCGCAGCCCCTCGACGAGCTCCTCCATGGTGAGCTCGGTCACGTCGCGCTGATAGAGCAGGAACAGCGCATCGCGGCGGGCCTGTTTGCGGCTGGGCCGGACGGTCATCGAGAGCCGCGCCGGGTCAGACGGGCTCGAGGGCGAACAGCGGCTGCCCGTACTGCACAGTCTCGCCGTCCTCGACCAGGATCTGGCGGACGACGCCGGCCACATCGGCCGTGAGCTCGTTCATCATCTTCATCATCTCGAGGATGCACAGGGTCTGGCCCGCAGCCACGGTGTCGCCGACCTCCACGAACGACTGCGCCTGCGGCGACGGCGCGCGATAGAACGTGGCCACCCACTTGGAGCGCACCATGTGGTACCCGTTGGAATGGTCGTCCGCGGCGGCGGGAGCGGCGGCAGGCGCCGCCGCCGGCGCCTCCGCAGCCGCGACCACCGCAGCCTTGCGGACCGTCATCTTGAGGTCGCCCTGCTCGATCACGACCTCGTCGACGGCGCTTTCTTCGACCAGCATAAGGATGTCACGCAGGCGGGCGCCGGCGTCGTCGCCGAGCGCCGTCCCTACCTGCGAGGTGAGATAGGCGGGCATCTGCGTGCCGAACACGTCGCTCTCCGGACCGATGTGGTGACGCTCGAGGTACGTACGCGCCGTCTGCGGGAAGAGCGCGTAGCTCAGGAGGTCTTCCTCCGAGCGTGCCAGGTTGTCGATCTCGTCGCGATAGTCTTCCAGCGTCTCGTTCACGAGGTCGGCGGGCCGCACGTGGATGGGCTCTTCTCCACCGAGGACCCGCTGGATGACCTCACGCGACACAGGCCCCGGGGCGGCGCCGTACTGGCCGCGCAGGTAGGCCTTCATCTCGTCGGGCACGATGTGCCAGCGCCGCCCCGACAGCACATTGAGTACCGCCTGCGTGCCGACGATCTGAGACATCGGCGTGACCAGCGGCGGGTAGCCGATCTCGGAGCGCACCACGGGGATCTCCTGCAGCACTTCCGGCAGACGGTCGAGGGCATTCTGCTCCGAGAGCTGGCTCTCGAGGTTGCTGATCATGCCCCCCGGGACCTGGTGCGAGTAGACCTGCATGTGCGTCAGCGAGGTGACGCCGCGTTCGTGACCGGTTTCGATGCGCACCTTCTCGAAGTACTTGGCGATGGTGAACAGCTTCTCGAGGTCGAGCTCGGTGTCGTTGGGCGTGCCGATGAGGGCGGTGACGACCATCTCCGTGGCCGGCTGGGAGTTGCCGAAGGCGAGAGGCACAGTGGCGGTGTCGATGACGTCGACGCCGGCCTCCACGGCCTTGAGGTACGTCATGGGGGCAAGGCCACCGATGTAGTGACAGTGCAGCTGGATGGGCACGTCGATCTCGGCCTTGAGGCGACCGATGAGCTGCTCGGCGTAGTAGGGCGAGAGCAGCGCCGCCATGTCCTTGATGCAGATGGAGGCGGCGCCCATGTCGACCAGGCTGCGAGCCACTTCGACGTAGTGGTCGAGCGAGTGCACCGGCGAGATGGTGTAGACCACGGCGCCCTGGAAGTGCTTGCCGGTCTCTTTGATCGCCGCCGCGGCGGTCTCGAAGTTGCGGATGTCGTTGAGCGCGTCGAAGACGCGGAAGATATCCATGCCGTTCTCGGCGGCCCTGTAGACGAAACGGCGCACGATGTCGTCGCCGTAGTGGCGGTAGCCGACGATGTTCTGGCCGCGCAGGAGCATCTGCAGCGGCGTGCGCACGACGTGCTTCTTGATGAGCCGCAGACGCTCCCACGGGTCTTCGTCGAGAAAGCGCAGCATGGCGTCGAACGTGGCGCCGCCCCAGCATTCGAGCGAGTGAAAGCCCACCTCGTCCATGGTCTCGAGGATGGGCAGCATGTCGGGAGTGCGCATGCGCGTCGCCCACAGCGACTGGTGGCCGTCGCGCAGGGTGGTATCGGTGATGCGTACTTTGCGAGCTCGCATGGCTGTCTCCTGACCCCAGCCGCGCTCAGGCGCGGCTGAGGTACTCCCGGGTGCGCGTGTCGACCTTGATGCGCTCGCCCTCCTCGATGAAGAGAGGCACATGTACGACAACGCCGGTCTCGAGGGTCGCAGGCTTGGTGGCGCCTTGGGCGGTATTGCCCTGCACGCCGGGGTCGGATGCGGTGATGAGCAGATCCACGACGTTGGGCGCCTGCACATCGAACGGCTGGCCGTTGAGGTAGTAGATATCTACCTCCATGTTCTCGACGGCCCACTCGAGAGCGTCCTGGGCCATGTCGGGCGTCACCGACACCTGCTCGAAGGTCTGGGCGTCCATGAGGACGACTTCGTCCTCGGTGGAGTACAGATACGTCATCTTCCGCGACTGGGTGTGCATGCGTGCGAACTTCTCGCCGGCGCGAAAGGTCTTGTCGAGCACCGCGCCGGTGGCGATGTTGCGCACCTTGGTGCGCACGAAGGCGCCGCCCTTGCCGGGCTTGACGTGTTGAAACTCGACGATCGTGAACGGCTGCCCGTCGATCTCGATGGCCATGCCGCTCTTGAACTGATTAGTGTTGACTACGTCTGCCATGTGGTCCTACTCAGGGGTCGCCGGTACGGATCTGGACGGTAGTAGGCCATGATACAGCAAGCCTGCTCAGCCGGCGTCCTGGAGGTCTTTGGGGAACGCGGTCAGGCGCTCGCCGCCGCCCGCCGTGACGAGCACCGTGTCCTCGATGCGCACGCCGCCGAGCCCCTCGATGTAGATGCCCGGCTCCACGGTGCAGACCATGCCGGCGGCGAGCACGTCGCCGCGGGTCCGGCCCAGCCCGGGGGCCTCGTGCACTTCGAGGCCCACCCCATGGCCGGTGCCGTGGCCGAACTTCTCGCCGTACCCGGCGGCGGCGATGACGGCGCGCGCGGCCGCGTCGACGTCGCGACGCCCATGGGCGCCGTCGCGCACGGCCGCGAGGCCGGCCAGCTGCGCCGCGAGGACGACGTCGTACACGCGGCGCAGCTCCGCTCCCGGTTCGCCGGCGGCGAAGGTGCGCGTGATGTCGCTGCAGTAACCGTCCACGCGGGCGCCGGTGTCGATCACGACCATCTCGCCGGCGGCGATGACGCGCTCCCCCGGGATGGCGTGAGCCTGCGCGCCGTGAGCGCCACTGGCGACGATCGCCGAGAAGGCTTCGCCGTCGGCGCCCAGCCGGTGATACTCGGCGAGGAGGTCCCAGGCCACGTCCGCCTCGCGACGGCCCACCAGACCGCGCGCCACGACGGCGGCGAGCGCCTCATCGGTGAGCGCCCCAGCACGCCTCATGACGGCGATCTCGGCGGCGTCCTTGACGGCGCGCAGGCGGCTGACGCGGTCCCCGACGTCGCGCAGGCGGCCGCGATGCCGGCGGCGCAGCCGCCGGTACTCCCCGTGGCTCAGTGACGTGCCCTGGAACCCCAACCGCGCCTCCGCACCGAACGCCGACGCGGCCCCTGCCGCGGTGTCGGCGATCAGGTCGGCGCTGAGAGCCTCGACCAGCTCAAAGCCCGCCGTCTCCTCCCGCACCTGCGGCCAGTAGCGCGCGTCGGTGCATATCAAGGCGCCGTCGCGGCCGATCACGAGCGTCGTGTCGTCGCCGCGGAACCCGGAGAGGTAGCGGACGTCGGCCGCCTCGCTGACGACGACGCCGTCGAGGCCGAGATCGTCGAGCAGGGTGCGGCAGCGCGCCAGGCGATCGTTCATGACCGCTCCCGCAACGCGATGAGGTCGGCGAGAGCGTCGACGGCCTCGCCGTAACCCTCGCGCCCCTTGCCGCTCACGCGCACCGCCGCCAGCTCGGCGATCACCGAGCGCCGCCGCCACTCCTCGCGGCCCTCGACGGCCGAAAGGTGGACCTCGGCGATGGGCGCCTCGACCATCTCGAGTGCATCGCGGATCGCGTAGCTGTAGTGCGTCCAGGCGCCGGGATTGACGATCACGGCGTCGGCCCCGTCGCGCACGATCTCGTGGATCTGTTCAACGAACTCGCCTTCGTGGTTCGTGTGGTGACAGCGTGCCGTGAAGCCGCGCGCCGCGGCGCGTGCGACCACGTAGGCCTCGAGCTCCGGCAGCGTGAGCAAGCCGTAGTGGGCGGGGTCGCGGCGGCCCAGCATGTCGAGGTTGACGCCGTGCAGGAGCCAGAGCGTCTTCACCGCTTCACCAGCCACTCGACGACCTCCCGTTCGAGCTCCGGCGGCACGCGCACGTCGAGGCGCGGGCTCCCCAGGGCCTCCAGCAGTACGTACCCCACGCCGTCGCGGCCGGCCTTCTTGTCGCGCCTGATGAGGTCGCACACGGCGTCGATGGGCACTGCGTCGAGCCGCTGCGGAAGGCCGAGGCCGTCAAGAAGGACCTGGCCGCGACCCTCCTCAGCGGAATCCAGGCCGCATAGCCGCCGCGAGAGCCAGAGACCGGCGCGCAGCCCAAGCCCCACGGCCTCGCCGTGCGTGTAGCGCGTGAAGGCCGTGGCCGCCTCGACGGCGTGGCCGATAGTGTGCCCGAGATTGAGCACGGCTCGTGCGCCCGTCTCCTCGCGCTCGTCACTGGCGACGACGGCGACTTTGCTCTCCACGCATCTCGTGACCAGCTCCTGGCTCACCCGCGCGGCCGTCAGCGGGCCGGCGGCGAGACGCTCGACGCCATCGAGCAGCTCGCCGCCGCCGAGCAGGGCGTACTTGGCCACCTCGGCGGCCCCGCTGCGCAGCTCGCGAGCCGGCAGCGTCTCGAGAACGGCGACATCGATGTACACCAGCCACGGCTGGTAAAACGTGCCCACGTAGTTCTTGCCGGCGCGGAAATCGACGGCCACCTTGCCGCCGACCGCGGCGTCGACCTGGGCAAGCAGCGTAGTAGGCACCTGGACGAGGCGTACGCCGCGCTGGAAGGTAGCCGCCACGAACCCGGCGAGGTCGCCGATCACGCCGCCGCCCAGGGCCACGATGGTGTCGCCGCGGCGCACCCCCCGGTCGTAGAGCACGCCATACAGCTCTTCCGCACGGGCGAGGCTCTTCTGCCTCTCTCCGGCGGGGATCACGATGTGCGACACCTCGTAGCCCGCCGTGCGCAGACTCGAGCGCACCTCCTCCAGGTGCAGCGGGCCGACGTTCTCGTCACAGCACACGACGGCCCGGCCGCCGGGGCAGCGGCGCGCCAGCTCCGCGCCGAGGCCGGCGAGGCAGCCGCGCCCGACAAGCACGTCGTACACGCGCGAGAGCATCTCGGCGCGGATGCGCCTCATGGCCGGTCCTCCCCATGCCCGTGCGCCGGCGCGAGCGCGCCATCCGCAGCCAGCGCCACGATCTCGCCGGCCACCGTGGCGAGCGTCCGCGAGCCGTCGTTGAGCACCTTGGCGGAGCAAACGCGCCGGTATAGATCGTTGCGGTCGTCCAGCAGTCGGCGAAAGGCCTGCTCATCATGAGCCAGCGGCCGGCGGCTGGGAGCCGCGGCCCGCGTGCGCGCCCAGAGCACCTCGGCCGGCGCGGTGAGCCAGGCGACGTGCGGGAGGCGCGCCAGCGCCTCCCGCACGTCGCCGCTCAGCACCGCACCTCCGCCGAGGGCGACGACGCACGGCTCGCGCAGCGCCACCACCAGCACCTCGACGACGACGTCGCGCTCCAGAGCGCGAAACCCCTGCTCACCGCGCGCGGCGAAGATCTCGGAAATAGGCCCCGCGCGCTTCTCGATGAGCGCGTCGGTGTCGACGAAGGGCACCTTGAGACGCTTCGCGGCGAGCCTGCCCACGGCGCTCTTGCCGGCGGCCATGAAGCCGACCAACGCGACGGCGGACGCGCGCGACGCACCGTCGACGGGAGCGCCGCTCACCGGCTCAAGCAGTGGGCGCGATAAGCATCCACGGCCGTGCGGAACTCGCTGACCGTGGCGCCTCCGAATCTCTCCAGAGCCGCGTCGGCGAGGGCGAGCGCGAGCACGGCCTCGAGCACCACGCCGGCGGCGGGGACGGCGCAGATGTCGGAGCGCTCGAAGTGCGACTCCACCGCCTGATGGGAGCCCATGTCCACGCTGCGCAGCGGGCTGCTCAGCGTCGCGATGGGCTTCATGGCGGCGCGCACCACGATGGTATCGCCGCTGGAGATGCCGCCCTCGATACCGCCGGCGTTGCCGGAGCGGCGCACGTACCCGAGCTCGGCATCGTGCTCCAGCACATCGTGCACCTGACTGCCCGGCAGGCCGGCCGCAGCGAAGCCGAGGCCGAACTCGACGCCCTTGATAGCAGGCACGGTGAACACCGCGGCGGCGAGAGCAGACTCCAGACGGCGATCGCCCTGGACGTAGGTGCCCACCCCCGGCGGGTACCCGAAGGCAAGCACTTCGATGACGCCGCCCAGCGTGTCGCCGGCCTCGCGGGCCGCGTCCACGGTGGCGCGCATGCGCGCGCTCGCGGACGCGTCGGCGCAGCGCATCGGGTCTGCCTCGACCCTGGCGACGTCGTCGAGGCGCAGCCGCGGCGCGGCGGCGCGCTCCGCGCCCACGGCCACGACGTGGCTCGCCATGCGGCAGCCGACGCCGGCGAGAAGAAGCTTGGCCACGGCGCCACAGGCGACCCGCGCGGCGGTCTCACGCGCGCTGGCGCGTTCGATGACATCGCGGATATCGTGCAGGTCGTAGAGCAGCGCCCCGGCGAGATCGGCGTGCCCGGGGCGCGGCACCCGTACAGGCTCCGCGACCGCGGCCGGATCCTCCGGAGCTTCGACGGCGAGCACATCGCCCCAGTTACCGGCGTCGCGGTTGGCCACAGCAAGGGCGATGGGCGCCCCTGTGGTGCGCCCGTAGCGCACGCCGCCGACGATCTCCACGTGGTCGCTCTCGATCGCCTGCCGGGCGCCGCGGCCGTACCCGCCCTGGCGCCGGGCAAGGTCGTCGTCAATGAGCGCCGCGGAGACGGCGAGGCCCGCCGGGCAGCCCTCGAGCACGGCCGTAAGCTGTCGGCCGTGCGACTCCCCGGCGGTCAAGAAGCGCAAGCGTGTCATGTGGTTACCATAGCGGGCGCTCCAGCCCGTGAAAAGCGCCGCCGGCCGGCGGCGCGGCGGCGCAGACGACAACAGGGCGGCTGGTGGCCGCCCTGTTGTCGTCTGCGCCCCGGACCGTCGCCCTACTTCACGACGACCTGTCCGGCGCGCAGCGTGATCGTCTGGTCGCCGAGCATGAAGGTGACGGTCTGCGCGTCCACGTTGATGGCGATCACCTTGATCTCGCCGGCCGACGTCGAGAACACGTCGCCGACTGTCTTGTCGGCGTAGGTCTTGCCGTCGACCTCGAACGTGACCATGGGGGTGCCGTTACTGCTGGTGATGCTGAGCACCGAGATGGTGTGGCCGTTGCCTCCGCCACTGCTGCCGATGCTGAGCACCGAGAGCTCGTAGGTCTTGCCGCTCTCGAGCGTGGCGCTGACCGATTCGCCGAGGTTCACCGAGATCGAGGAGTCGCCGTTCTTGAGCGCCCCATCGATCACCGTGAACGTCACGTCGCCCGAGGTGATGCTCGAGATCGTGAAGGCGGGTGAACTGCCCGGCACCTTGTCGCCCTTCACGACCGTGTAGCTCGTGCCGTTGACTGACACGCGCGCCGAAAGAGTCGCGTTCGAACTCGAGGTCGGGCTTGGGGTCGGAGTGGGGTTCGTCGTCGTCACGGGCAGCGGGATGAACGGGTCCTTGGCCACGAACTTGTCGAGCAGCGGCTCCTGCTTGGCGGGGTCGGCGCTGGCGAGCGTGCCCGCCCCGGTGGTGTCGCCGAGCACGCCGCCCAGTGCCTGCGTCAGGGCGGCCGCCGGCCCTGAGCCTGCGGCCGGCGCGTCGCTGCGCGCCAGAGCCACGGCAAGGGCCAAGGCTGCACCGACGATGAGGGCGATGGCGATGTAGGTCAGCGTACGCTTGTTGGAGATCACGGGGCGCCTCCCGCGACGGCAGCAGTTGCGGCGGGACCAGCCCACAGATACGCGTTCAGCTCAACGGTGACGGTCAGCGGCGGCGCGGCGCCGGAAGTCGTGGCGGTACCGCCGGTCATGGTCAGGGTCTTGACCTCCAGCAGCCTGCCGGTGACGCGGAAACTGGCGTTGCGGAAGGCCACATAGCTCTCCAGGCGGTACAGGAAGTCCTCGATGTCGAAGAACCTGCCCGTCACCGCCAGCGTTACGCTCTGCAGGCCAAACGGCGTGCCGGCTACGGTGGCGCCGCGGGTGATGCTGTTCAGGGCGACGCCCGAAGCGCCGGACGTCTGCGTGAGCTCGATGATCAGCGACGGGATGCCTTCGCTCTCGGGGAGCATCTTGCCCAGGCGCACTATCTCGGCGCGCGACTGCGGCGCCGTCTTCTTGTACGACTCGAGGCGCGCGACCTCCTGGTTGGCGGTCACCAGAGCGGCCTGCTGCGCCTGGACTTGATCAGTGAGGTCGCTGAGCTCGGTACGCGCGGGGCTGAGCAGCAGGAAGTACCAGGCCACGATGAGGACAACGGCGACCACGGCGGTGATGATGTAGACCTCTTTGCCCTTGGTGACTTTCATTGCGCGGCCCCCTGGATCACGGTGGCGGGAGGCGGCGTGAGGTACGGGCGCAGCGACGCCGTCACGGTGAAGGTGACGGTCGGCGTCGTCGTGGCGCCCTCCGTACCCGTCGCGTCCGCGCCGGCCGAGGAGGCCAGTTGGATGTTGGACAGCTGCGGGATGAGGCCGAGCCGGGTCATGAACTCGGCGACGTCCCTGTGCGTGTAGGTCGTTCCCACGAAGGTGATGTCGGCAGTCGCCGCCGCCGCGACGCCCGGCGTCGTCGGGACGGCGGGCCCCGGAAGCATGGTGGCCGGCACCGTGCCGGTGAGGCTCTGCAGACGCACGTTGTCGGGGATGACCAGGCTGATCTGCTGAAGGATGGTCGACCACGGGACGCGGGAGTCGTAGATGCCCTGGGCGGTCTGCGTCATGGCAGTGCGCGTGGTCTGGATAGCGGCGTAGGGTGCCAGCGCCAGGGCCTTCTGCTGAACGACCGCCGACTCTGCGGTGAGCCTGTCGAGATCGGCCTGCTGGTCGCCGACCTGGTTCTTCTGCCACATATAGACCATGCCCAGGGCCACGACGATGGCGACCAGGATGAGGATGGCCCACAGCAGCCCACGCTCGCGCGAGGCCTTGACGCGCTGTTCCGGCGGCAGAAGGTCGATGCGCTTCATGACCGCCTACCCTTCATCGTCGATCGCCAAGCCGAGCGCGATAGCCAGTCTCGGGGACATGGCCTCCAGCTCGGGC
>JAPLCM010000010.1 GCA_026392275.1 Actinomycetota bacterium
AGACGAGCCAAGTAACGGCAGTGAACTTGGACTTCTTGTACAAGCGCCGAGGCTGCTCGAAGGCACGCCGGGGGGTGGGGCGGGCCGCCTGCGGCCGCCGCCCCAATTCGCCACGGTGTACCAATTTGCCCACATCCAGCGTTCAAGTTTGGCCGGGATGGCGACTGCCGCGCGGGGCGCGAGAGCGTATACTGCGGGCGCCCCGCGCCACCGTCTCACTCGCGCGCGGCATTCACCCGGACCGCCTAGTGGAGGGCACTACATGAGCACATTCGTTGACGAATTCATGGCCGCGCTGAAGGTCAAGAACCCGGCCGAGCCCGAGTTCCATCAGGCAGCGATGGAGGTCGCGGAGTCCCTCGAGGTCGTCCTCGACAAGCACCCCATCTACCGCGAGAAGAAGATCCTCGAGCGCATCGCCGAGCCCGAGCGCGTCATCATCTTCCGTGTGCCCTGGATCGACGACAAGGGCGAGGTCCAGATCAACCGCGGCTTCCGCATCGAGATGAACAGCGCCATCGGCCCGTACAAGGGCGGCATGCGCTTCCATCCCACCGTCTACCTCGGCCTCCTCAAGTTCCTCGCCTTCGAGCAGGTGCTCAAGAACTCCCTGACCACGCTCCCCATGGGCGGCGGCAAGGGCGGCTCCGACTTCGACCCCAAGGGCAAGAGCGACAACGAGGTCATGCGCTTCTGCCAGAGCCTCATGACCGAGCTCTGCCGTCACATCGGCCAGTTCACCGACGTGCCCGCCGGCGACATCGGCGTGGGCGGCCGCGAGATCGGCTTCATGTTCGGCCAGTACAAGCGCGTACGCAACGAGTTCGTCGGCGTACTCACCGGCAAGGGCCTCAACTGGGGCGGCTCGCTGATCCGCCCCGAAGCCACCGGCTACGGCGCGGTGTACTTCGCCGCCGAGATGCTCGCCACGCGCGGCGAGACCCTCGAAGGCAAGACCTGCCTCGTCAGCGGCTCGGGCAACGTGGCCCAGTACGCCACCGAGAAGATCCTCGACCTCGGCGGCAAGCCGGTCACCTTCAGCGACTCGTCGGGCTACATCTACGACGAGGCCGGCATCGATCGCGAGAAGCTCGTCTTCGTGCTGGAGCTCAAGAACGTCAAGCGCGGCCGCATCAGCGAGTACGCCGACAGGTTCCCGGGCGCCGTGTACACGCCCGTCGACAAGGCCAAGGACCATAACCCGCTGTGGGCCCACAAGGCCGACTGCGCCTTCCCCTGCGCCACGCAGAACGAGATCAACGCCAAGGACGCCCAGAACCTGGTCGACAACGGCGTGTACCTGGTCAGCGAGGGCGCCAACATGCCGACGGTGCCCGAGGGCGTCAACCTCTTCGTCGAGAAGAAGCTCCTCTACGGCCCCGGCAAGGCCGCCAACGCCGGCGGCGTGGCCACCTCGGGCCTCGAGATGAGCCAGAACAGCCTGCGCCTCAGCTGGACGCGTGAAGAAGTGGACGCCCGCCTGCACGGCATCATGAAGGCTATCCACAAGCAGTGCATCGACGCCTCCGCCGCCTACGGCTTCGAGGGCAACTACGTGGCGGGCGCCAACATCGCCGGCTTCCTCAAGGTCGCCGACTCGATGCTCGACCAGGGCGTCGTCTAACTCACTGAGACCGAGAGATCAAAGGAGCTGTCGCGATGAAGAAGATCGAGTGCTACATCCAGCCGTACAACCTCGACACCGTTGCCGAGGCGCTGGCCGTCGAGGGCGTGCTGGGCATGTCGGTGGCCGAGGTCAAGGGCTTCGGCGTGCAGAAGGGCTTCACGCGCGGCGAAGAGATCAAATCGCACGAGTACCGCTTCCACCCCAAGATGAAGGTCGAGATGGTCGTGCTCGAGAAGGACGTCGAGCGCATCGTGAGTGCTATCGCCGCGTCGCTCAAGAGCAACCAGATCGGCGAAGGCAAGATCTTCGTCACCCCGGTCGACGACGCCGTGCGCACGCGCACCGGCGAGCGCGGCCGCGACGCCATCAAGTAGCACGCCGCGCGGCCGCCGCGGCCGCGGCGCGAAGAGCAGGCGAGGGGCCCGGAGCAGCATCAGGCGCCGGGCCCCTCGCCGTTCATTTTCTGTCACGCGCGCGAGAGCGCCGGCTCCGCCGGGCCGCTCGCGACCACGTCGTCGGCCGTCACCAGCAGCACGCCCTCGGCCTTGGCCTCGGCGAGCAGGCCCCGCGTGAAGCCGGACCTCGAGAAGAGCGCGAGTCGCGCCGGCTCCTTCGGCCCCGTGCCGGTCGCAGCGCGAAACAGCTCACGGCGCGTGCGCAGGGAGTTCAGCACGTCCAGGCCGACGGGCCGCGTGCTCCATTTGCACTCGCCCAGCAGAACGCCCTCTTCCCCCAGAGCCACCACGTCGAGCTCGGCCTCCCGGGTCCACCAGGGAGCCACGAAACCAGCCAGGTCCCGATCGAGCCGAGCGCGTACCGTCTCGGTCTGGCCGGTGGCCAGCAGAGAGCTGTGCGGAGCCACGAAACGGAACCAGAAGCGCAGAAAACCGTCGGCGATGCTGTAGATGCCCTTGCGGCTCTTCTCCGGATGGAGTTCGGTGACGGGAACCGTGCGCTCCACGACGCCCAGGTCGATGAGCGTAGCCAGGTAGCGCGAAGCCGGCGCTCGCTCGACGCCCGCCGCCTGTGCGATCTCATTGAGCCGCGTGTTACCCGCGGCGATAGCTTGCAGCAGAGCGAAGTAGCTGCGCGGCTCATGAAGCTCTTCGCGCAACAGAAAGACCGGCTCCTGATGAAGCACGCCGTTGGGATCCAGCGCCAGACGCTCGAGATTGTCGGCGATGGAGCGATCCTGCTCGAGGAGGCGCAGGTATGCCGGCACGCCGCCGAGTGTGGCGAGCGTCTCAATCACCGCGGCGGCGCCGTACCCGGGCAGCATGGTCGCCACCCCCCACGCGGGCAGTGGCCGTAAGCGGACCTGCCCGGTGCGCCGACCGAAAAGGGGAGCGCGATACGAGACGGCCTCGCGCTCCATCATGCCGATGTGGGAGCCACAGAGAACGACCATGAGCCGAGAGCCCTCGAGCACCTCGTCCCACACGGCCTGCAGCACGGTGCCCACGCCCGGCGCCGCCCCGGCCAGGTAGGGATACTCGTCGATGACGAGCAGGCGGCGCGTACCCGGGTCACCGCGCGCGGCCAGGAAGGCGCTGCGCCAGTCGTCGTAGGCGAAGGCCGCGTTCTCGCCCTCCAGCGCCTGAGTGAAGGAGCGGCGCAAGGTGGCCGCGGAAGAGATGGTCGCCACCCAGTACGCTCCCGGCTTGCCTTGCGCGAACCTCCGCAGCAAGGCCGTCTTGCCGACTCGGCGACGGCCGTAGACCACGAGCAGCTCGGCCT
>JAPLCM010000234.1 GCA_026392275.1 Actinomycetota bacterium
GGGGAGGCCGTGCCCGGTCATTCCGCCGCGGCCGCGCCCGCGGCGCCGGTCACCCTCGGCCTCACGATCTGCTACGACCTGCGCTTTCCCGAGCTCTACCGCAGCTTGGCGCTGCGCGGCGCTCAGGTGCTCTGCGTTCCGGCCGCCTTCACAGCGTACACGGGCGCGGCTCACTGGGAGGTGCTGCTGCGCGCCCGCGCCATCGAGAACGGCTGCTTCGTCATCGCCCCGGGGCAGATCGGGGAGCATCTCCCGGGGCGCGGGTGCTTCGGTCACAGCATGATCGTCGACCCGTGGGGCGCGGTGCTCGCCGAGGTGCGGGACGGCGTCGGCTTCTGCGTCGCCGACCTCGACCTCGCGCGCGTCGCCGAGGTGCGCGCCCAGATCCCGTCGCTGCAGGACCGGCGGCCGCACACCTACGATCTGTAGGTGACAGGCGCCCTGCTTCGGCCCTCGGCGCCGCGCCCGCGTTTGCCTCCACTCCGGGCAGCGTTCTACGATGGGCGTCCAGTGGGTGTCGATCCGGTCGTGCGTTCACCACGCGCGTGCCTTCCGAGGGGGACTGCCTTGAGCGTCAAAGAGCGCGACACGGCCAATGTGGGGGCCGGGCTGTGGAAGGGCCTGGGCATGTGGGCCTGGATGCTCTTTCGCATCTCGGGCCTCGTGCTGCTGGCCTACCTGTTCGTGCACATCTGGGTCATCTCCCAGGGCCGCATCGGCGGACCACTGGAGCTCGACAGCCTGCTCGACTCCTTTGACACGCCCTTTCTCGTGTTCCTCGATCTCATGCTCGTCGCCGCGCTGATGTACCACGCGCTCAACGGGGTGCGCATCGTCCTCATGGACCTCGGGGTGGGCATCAGGCAGCACAAGGCCGTGTTCTGGGTCTGCATGGCCGTGGCGGCGGCGGTACTCTCGCTGTTCGCCTGGAAAGCCTCCGGGCTCATCTTCTAGGCGCGGGAGGCGATCGACATGAGAACCGCAGTCCTGGAGCGCGAGCGCGGCGGCCTCTGGCCCTGGCTGGGCCAGCGCGTCACCGCCGTGCTCGTCCTCGTCACGATCGCGGTGCATCTGGTGCTCACGCACTACATCGCCATCGGCGAGCTCTCCTTCGACAATATCGCCGACCGTCTGGCCGGCGGGGCGGTGCTGATCAACGACATCGTGCTGCTTGTCGCCGCCGTGTACCACGGCCTCAACGGTCTGCGCATGGTCGTGCTCGACTGGGGGCTGAGCACTGTCGCCGGGCGCCGCGTCTTCGACATCATGCTCTGGCTGGCGGGCATCGCGACCATCGCCTACGGCATTTGGGCCCTCTGGGCCTGGGTGAGCTGAGGGGGGCGAGATGATCTACCATCAGCTCATCGTCGTCGGTGGCGGCCTCGCCGGCCTGCGGGCGGCGATCGCCGCCAAGGCGGCCGGCATCGACGTGGCGATCCTCAGCCAGGTCCACCCCGGCCGCAGCCACTCCGGCGCCGCCCAGGGCGGGGTCAATGGTGCCCTCGCCAACCACCCTGAGGGCCACGACGACAGTCCGCAGAAGCACGCCTTCGACACCGTGAAGGGCTCCGACTACCTGGCCGATCAGCCGTCGGCGCTGCAGCTGACCACCGACGCCGTGCCGGCGATCTACGATCTCGAGCACATGGGTTGCCCGTTCAGCCGCTTCGACGACGGGCGCATCGCCCAGCGGCCCTTCGGCGGCGCCGGCTACCCGCGCACCTGCTACGCTGCCGACAAGACCGGCCACTACATGCTGCATACGCTCGTCGAGCAGGCATACAAACACGAGATCACGATGTACATCGAGTGGTTCGTGATGGATCTCATCGTCGAGGACGGGGAGTGCAAGGGCGTCGTCGCCTACAACATGACCAGGGGCGGCTTCGAGGAGTTGCGCGGCGAGGCCGTGGTCATGGCCACCGGCGGCGCCGGCCGCACGTACTCCAACACCACCAACGCCGTCATCAGCACCGGCGGCGTCGCGGCCATGGCCTACCACGCCGGCGTGCCGCTCAAGGACATGGAGTTCGTGCAGTTCCACCCAACGGGGCTCTACACCACGCACATCCTCATGACCGAAGCTTGCCGCGGCGAAGGCGGCTATCTGATCAACGGCGAGGGCGAGCGCTTCATGCAGCGCTACACGCCGACGGTGATGGAGCTGGCTCCGCGCGACATCACGTCACGCTCCATCCAGCAGGAGATCGACGCCGGCCGCGGCATCGACGGCAAGGACTTCGTCTACCTCGACCTGCGTCACCTGGGCGCCGAGCTGCTCGCCGACAGGCTGCCGGGCACGCGCGACCTGTCGATCCATTTCGAGGGGGTAGACCCGGTCTTCGAGCCTATCCCCATCCAGCCCTGCCAGCACTACTCCATGGGCGGCATCGACACCGACGTGAACGGCAAGACGGAGATGCCCGGTCTGTACGCGGCCGGCGAATGCGCCTGCGTGAGCGTGCACGGCGCCAACCGCCTCGGCGGCAACTCACTGCTCGAGACGATCGTCTTTGGCCGTCGCGCCGGCAGTGCCGTGGCGGGCTTCATCCAGGGCAGGACGGGAGGCGGGAAGGCGGCGGCGGCCGCCGCCGCCGGCTCCGCCGCCGCCCGCGTCCGCGGCCGCATCGACGACATCGCCGCCCGTGAGGGCAGCGAAGACGCCTACGTCATCCGTACCGAGATGACCCTCACGATGCGCTACCACTTCGGCATCTATCGCGAGCAAAGCGTGATGCAGCAGGGCCTCGACAAGCTGCTGGCGCTCAAGGAGCGGCTGAAGAAGGCCAAGCTGCGGTACACCGGTGGGGTGTGGAACGTCGACATGATCCGCACGGCCGAGCTCGAAGGTATGCTCGACGTGGCGCTGGCCACCGCCAGCGGCGCTCTCGCCCGCACCGAGTCGCGCGGCTCGCACGCGCGCACCGATTTCGAGACGCGCGACGACGAAGCGTGGCTGAAGCACACCGTGTCGACGTACCAGCCGGAGGGGCCGCCCAAGCTCAGCTACAGGCCGGTCGAGATGGGCTTGTTCGAGCCTCAGGAGAGGAAGTACTGATGGGCGACGTGACGTTTCGCATCAAGCGCTTCGACGCCGAGCTCGGCGCCCGGCCCTACTACCAGGATTTCGTGGTCCCCGTGGAGGGCAGCCTCACCGTGCTCGAGGCCCTCTTCGAGATCCAGGAGAAGCAGGACAGCTCACTGGCCTTTCGCTATTGCTGCCGCTCGTCCATCTGCGGCTCGTGCGCGATGTACATCAACGGCCGCTATCGCCTTGCCTGCCAGACCAACATCCGCCATCTGCACAGCGGCGGCAGGGTCTCGGTGGAGCCGTTGCCGC
>JAPLCM010000072.1 GCA_026392275.1 Actinomycetota bacterium
CCTGCTGCTCAACATCACCGGCGGCAGCGACCTCACGCTTTTCGAGGTGAACGAGGCCGCCGGGGTCATCAGCGAGGCCGCCGACGACGACGCCAACATCATCTTCGGGGCGGTCGTCGATGAACGTCTCGAGGGCAAGATATCCATCACCGTCGTGGCCACCGGGTTCGGCGACCAGGTGCCGCGCCCCTCGCGCGAAGCCGCGCCACCACAGCCGCGCCCCCGAGAGCTCGAAGCGACGCGCCGCGAACGCCCCGAGGACAGGTACACGGGGTTCGGTTCGGCGCCTTCGTTCAGCGCCGGCGACTTCGAGATCCCGTCCTTCGTCCGCCAGCCGGAGGACTGAGCGCACGATGAAGCACGCGGGGGGCGACGGCGATGCGCGCTGAGGCCACCGCCGTCGCCGCACCCCCGGTCGTGCTCGACCTCGACCTCGACGTGTTCGACGGGCCGTTCGACCTGCTGGTCACGCTGATCCTCAAGGACGAGATCGACATCTGGGAGGTGCGCGTCTCGCGCATCATCGCCGAGTACGTCCTCAAGCTCGCCGACAGCGGCGAGTTCGACCTTGATGCGACGTCTCAGTTCGTGGTGCTCGTCGCCGCGCTCCTCGAGATGAAGTCGCGACTGCTGCTCGAGGACGATGTCGAGGAGGAGCTCGATGACCTCGACCCCGACGAGGCCGGCGAGCGTCTCCTCGCGAGCCTGGCGCACTACAGCAAGTTCAAGAACGCCGCCGGCGCCCTGCGCCGCCGCTGGGAGGAGCACAGCCCGCGGCTGTATCGCAGCGTCCCCGTGCCGCCGGCCCTGCTGCGCCGGCCGGCCCCCGCAGGGGCGCTGCCGGCGCCGGCCCTTGCGGCGGCTCTCGCGCCGCTGCTGCGCGAACCGCCGGTGCCCGACACCAGCCATCTCGCCGATCTCGCGGTCTCGCTGGTGAAGGAGCTGCGGCGTTTGCGTCTCATCCTCGGCGACCACGGCGAGTTCACCTTCGCGGCCGTGGCGCCCCACGACCGTCTCGAGCGCGCCGTGACCTTCTTCGCGCTGCTCGAACTGCACTCCGAGGGCGAGGCCGTGCTCCGCCAGAAGTCACACCTCAGCGACATCGTGGTCACTCGCGCGCCGCAGCCGCTGCAGGCTGCGGTCGCGGCGGCGTGATCCACGGCCGGATGACGCCGGCCGTCTGCGTGCGGTAGCATCGACCGCGCCCGGTCACTCGCGTACCCTGGACCTCATGCACGCACTCGCCCGGCGCCTCGAGGCGCTTCTGTTCATATCGTCGCGGCCGCTCCCGACTCCTGAGCTGGCGGCGGCCTGCGGCTGCTCCACCGCGGAGGTCGACGAGGCGCTGGCGGCCCTGCGCGCCGAGTACACTGCGGAGCTCCACGGCGTCACGCTGCAAGAGATCGCCGGCGGCGTTACGTTCGCCGTCGTCGACGACTGCGCCGAGGACGTGCGGCGGCTCACGGGGGCCGAGCGCCCCGACGATCTCACGCCGGCACTGCTCGAGACACTGGCCGTGGTCGCCTATCTGCAGCCGGTCACGCGCGCGGAGACGGCCGAGGTGCGCGGCGTCTCGGCGGAGTGGGCGCTGACCTCACTGGAGCAGCGCGGCCTGGTGGAGCAGCAGGGCCGCGCCGACACGCCGGGCGCGCCGATCCTGTACTGCACCGGCGCGCGCTTCCTCAAGTTGTTCGGGCTGCGCTCGTTGCAGGAGTTGCCGCCACTGGAAGAGTTCTCCCTACAGGCGGCCGAGGTCGACGAGATCCGCGCCCGCCTGCTCGCCAACGCCGAGAGGAGGCGGGCGTGAGCCAGCCTATGAACCTGGTGGTCTATTTGGCGCGCGCCGGCCTCGGTTCGCGGCGTTCGTGCGACGAGCTCATTCGCAACGGGTCCGTGACCGTCAACGACAAGGTTGTGACGTTTCCCCGCGAAAAGATCGACCCCGAAGACGTCGTGCTCGTCGACGGCGAGCCCGTGGAGGCCCGCGAGCTGCGGTACTTCCTCGTGAACAAGCCGCGTGGGGTCGCCAGTACGCGCAGAGACCCTCACGCCGAGCGCGTGATCGTGGACCTCGTGCCAAACGGGCGCATCCTGTTCCCGGTGGGCCGACTCGACGTGGACACCACCGGCCTGATCGTGCTGACCAACGACGGTGTGCTCGCCAACCGGCTCATGCATCCCCGCTACGGGGTGCCCAAGACCTACGTCGCGCGCGTGCGCGGAAAGGTGAGCCGGCGCGCTCTGGGCACCTTGCGGCAGGGTGTCGACCTGGAGGACGGGCTCACGTCGCCGGCGGAGGTCAACCTCAAGAAGCAGAGTGCCAAGACGGCCCTCGTCGAGATCACCATCCACGAGGGTCGCAAGCGCCAGGTGAGGCGCATGTTCGCGGCCGTCGGCCTGCCGGTGGAGGATCTTCATCGGCGGCGCTACGGCCCGATCGCCGACAAGGGCCTTGAGCCGGGCGGGTATCGCGAGCTGGCCGGCGACGAGGTCGAGGCGCTGCGACGTGCCGGGGAGGAAGTGGCGGCGGCCGTCGGCGGCGAAGTGGAGGGCCCGCCGGTGCTGCTCGCCGCCGAGGCGGCGCCCGTGCCGGAGGCGGTCCGGGCGGCGGTGCCCGCGGTGCCGGCGCAGGGTGACCCCGAACCCGAGTCCGAAGGCGCGGGGAGTGTATAATGTTGCACTCCCCCTGCAAACCGGAGCCTCATGACTGACGATACCCCCCGCCTGTATGCGCTGCGCGGCGCCACGACGGTCGAACGCGACACCAGCGACGACATCGCCGCACGTACGGCTGAGCTGCTCGGCGTGGTCCTCGACCGTAACGACGTCGATATCGACGACGTCGTCAGCGTGATCCTCAGCGCCACCCCCGACCTGCGCGCCGATTTCCCCGCGGTCGCAGCCCGCAGCATGGGTCTTTCCCACACACCGCTGCTCTGCTGCCAGGAGATTGCCGTGGAGGGCGCCGTGGAACGCTGCGTGCGCGTGCTGCTGCACGTCTACCTGCCGGCCGGCTCCGACGTGCATCACGTGTATCTGCACGGCGCCCTGCATCTGCGCCTTGACCTGCCGGAGTGACCGTGGCCCTGCGATTCATACCTGCCCTCGCCGGCATCGTCCCCTACCAGCCGGGTCTGCCCATCGAGATGGTCAAGCGCCGCTTCGGCCTTGAGGACGTCGTCAAGCTCGCCTCGAACGAGTATCCACTGCCGCCCTTCCCGGAAGTCAAGGAGGCGGTGATCGCGGCCATCGACCAGCTGCAACGGTATCCCGACGGCCACTCGACCGACCTTCGCGAGGCGCTGGCGGCGCGCTTCGACCTCAGTCCCGGCCAGGTCGCCGTGGGCTGCGGGTCGTGCGAGCTGCTGTATCTCCTCGCCGACGCCTTGCTCGAGAAGGGCGACGAAGTCGTCTTCGCCGATCCTTCGTTCGTCGTGTACGGCGACATCTGCCGGCTGCACGAGGCTCGCGCCGTGGCCGTACCGCTGGTCGACTTCACCCACGATCTCGAAGCCATGGCCGCGGCCATCACGCCGCGCACGAAGATGGTATTCGTGTGCAACCCGAACAATCCGACCGGGACCTACGCGTCGGCGGCCGATATCGCCCGTCTCGTCGAGGCGGTGCCTGACGACGTGCTCGTGGTCGTCGATGAGGCCTACAACGAGTTTGTGACCGCACCCGACTCGCAGGATGTGCTGCAGCTACAGAAGGCGCACGACAACGTCATCATCCTGCGCACCTTCTCGAAGATCTACGGTCTCTGCGGTCTGCGCACCGGCTTTGGTCTCTGCTCTCCCGAGCTCAAAGTCGCCATCGACAAGGTCCGGCAGCCCTTCAACGTGAACCTGCTGGGGCAGGTGGCCGCCGTCGAGGCGCTCAAGCACCAGGATCAGGTGGTCCGCCGGCGTGAGCTCAACGCCGAGCTGCGTGACTACATGGTGGACCGGCTCGCGGCTCGCGGCCGCGCCACGGTTCCCAGCCAGGCCAACTTCATGCTCGTCGACACGCGCGACCTCAGCCACCCTCATGATCGGGTGTGCGGGGTCCTCCTCTCGTTGGGAGCGATCGTCCGCGACGGCAACGCGCTGGGCTGCCCCGGCTTGGCGCGTGTCAGCGTGGGTACACAAGCTGAGATCGAGTTCTTCCTGAGCAAGCTGGCCTCGCTCGAGGTCGGCGCGACGGGAGACGTCGAAGGGAGGACGAGCTGAGCATGATGGTCATCATGCACGAGACGGCGACCGAAGCAGAGGTCGCCCACGTCGTCGCGCGCGTCGAAGAGGTCGGCGCGAGCGCCCACATCTCCACGGGCGAGCGCGTGACGGTTATCGGCGTCATCGGCGACCGCGAGCAGGTCACGCAGCTGCCACTCGAGGCCATGCCGGGTGTCGACCGCGTCGTGGCCATCCTCAGGCCGTACAAGCTCGTGAGCCGCGAGTTCCAGCAGCGTGACACCGTCATAGACGTGCGCGGCGCCAAGATCGGCGGGGGGCACTTTGCCATCATCGCCGGCCCGTGCTCTGTGGAGACCGCCGAGCAGGTGCTGGCCGCCGCCCGCGCCGTCAAGGCTGCCGGCGGCAAGATGCTGCGCGGCGGCGCCTTCAAGCCGCGCAGCTCCCCGTACGCCTTTCAGGGCCTCGGCGAGGACGGTCTCAGGATGCTCGCCGCCGCCCGCGACGACACCGGCCTGCCCATCGTCACCGAGGTGATGGACCCTCGCGACCTCGACGTCGTCTGTGAGTACGCCGACGTCCTCCAGGTGGGCGCCCGCAACACGCAGAACTTCCTCCTGCTCGCGGAGCTCGGCAAGGTCGCCAAGCCGGTGCTCCTCAAACGCGGCCCCGCGACGACCATCGAGGAGCTGCTCATGGCGGCCGAGTACATCGTCAAAGAGGGCAACCGCGACGTGATCCTCTGCGAGCGCGGTATCCGCACCTTCGAGACGGCCACGCGCAACACGTTCGACGTGAGCGCGGTGCCGGTCATCAAGATCGCCAGCCACCTTCCGGTGGTCGTCGATCCCAGCCACTCGGCCGGGCGTCTGGACCTCGTGCTGCCGCTCTCGCTGGCGGGCGTGGCCGCAGGCGCCGACGGCGTGCTCGTGGAGACTCACCCCAACCCCGAGCACGCGCTGTGCGACGGCCCCCAGTCGCTGCCCACCGCCGCCTTCGGCGAGTACGCCGGGCGCGTGCTCGACCTCGCGCGCTGGGCCGGCAAGACCACCGTCTGAGGCGATGAACGACGCCGGCGTCAGCACCGTGGCCGTCATCGGCGTAGGCCTCATGGGCGGGTCCCTGGGGCTGGCGGCGCGTGAACGCGCCGGGGTCGCCGAGGTCCGCGGCTTCAGCCAGACCAAAGCGACGCTCGACCTCGCGCTGGAGTGCGGCGCCGTGACGCACGCCTGCGGCAGCCTCGAAGAGGCCGCCGCGGGCGCCGACCTCGTGTTCGTATGCACGCCGGTGCGGCTCGTCGCTCAGCACGTCAAGGCGTCGCTCGCGGCGGCGCCGGCGCACGCCGTGATCAGCGACGTGGGCAGCACCAAGGGCCCGCTGATGCGGGCGCTCTCGCCGCATGAACAGCGGCGCTGCGTGGGCGGTCACCCGTTGTGCGGCTCCGAGACGGCGGGTGTGGCCAACGCCCGCGCATCGCTCTACGAGGGGGCCACGTACTTCGTCACGCCAGGCGCGCATGTGGACACGGACGCCTATCAGCGGCTGTACGGTTTTCTCGGCGAGATCGGCGCCCGGCCGGTGGCCGTCGACCCCGAGGAGCACGACCGCCTGATGGCCGTGGTGAGCCACCTGCCGCACGTGCTCGCCAACGTGCTGATGACCCAGGCTGGCCTTCACGCGGGCTCACGCGACGCGCTGCTGTCCGCGGGTCCCAGCTTCAACGATCTCACGCGCGTCGCCGGGAGCAACCGCCGCGTGTGGACCGACATCTTTCTCGAGAACCGCGCCGCCCTGCTGGCAGCCCTGGCCACGTTCCAGGAGGGCCTGCAGGAAGTGCTCGAGGCGCTCGCCGCGGGCGACGCTGTGCGCCTCGGCGACGCCATCGGGCGAGCCGCCGAGCAGCGTGAGCGGATGCTCGCTGCCGGTAGCCTGCCGGCGCGGGAGCTGCACCGCCTTATCGTGCGCATCCCCGACAGGCCCGGCGTCTTCAGTGAGATCATGGTGGCGCTCGGCGACGCCGGCCTCAACATCGAGGACCTCTCGATGCACCACATGAGCGCCGAACTGGGCGGCTCGCTCACCGTGTACGTGCTCGGCGAGGCGGCCAGCGCGCGGGGCGCGCACCTTCTCGCCGGACTCGGCTACGATGTCATCACGGGGAGCGCGGTGGAGTGACTGTCGTGGCCGTCGACGGCCCTGTAGGCTCGGGCAAGAGCACGGTGGTGCGTCGCGCGGCGGCTCGGCTCGGGTACGTCTACCTCGATACGGGCGCGATGTACCGGGCGGTCGGCCTTCTGGCTATGGAGGCGGGCGTCGCTCTCGACGACGAGGAGGGCCTGGTCGCCCTGGCTCGCGGCGCCGGGCTGGCCTTCGACGGCGACGGCCGCCTGTTTGCCGGGGGGCGCGACGTCAGCGCCGCGATCCGCAGCCTCGAGATGGGCGCGGCGGCCTCGCAGGTCTCCGCGCTGCCCGGCGTGCGGAGGCTGCTCGTGGAAGAACAGCGGCGCCTCGCCGGTAGCGCCGACATCGTCATGGAGGGCCGCGACATCGGCACCGTCGTATTCCCCGACGCGGCCGTGAAGATCTACTTGACGGCGCGCCCCGAGGTGCGGGCGGCGCGCCGCACGGCCGAGCTACGGGCCGAAGGCGACGAGGTCGACGAGGCGGAAGTCCTCGATGCCCTGCTCGAACGCGACCGGCGCGACTCGACGCGCGCCGTCGCGCCGCTGCGCAAGGCTGCCCAGGCCGTCGAGCTGGACACCTCCGAGATGACGCTCGACGAGGTAGTGGCGGCGGTCGTCGCCATCGCTCGCGGGCAGGCCGGGCCATGAGGCTCTGGGGCCTGCCTCTGAGGGGTCACGGCGACAGCGGGCTGTACACCTTCTGTCGCTGGCTGGCGCTGCCTGTGTTCGGGGGCCTGTACCGCTGTCGCGTGGAGGGCGCCGAGAACCTCCCCCGCGAGGGCGGGCTGATCCTGATCACCAACCACAAGGCCAACATCGACCCCGTCATCGTCGGCATGATCTGCGACCGACCGCTGCGCTACATGGCGAAGAAGGAACTGTTCGGCAACGCCGCTCTGCGCAAGCTCATCGTCACGCTGGGCGCTTTTCCGATCGACCGCGGCGCCGGCGATCGGGAGGCCCTCAGGACGTCCCTCGACATCCTCGCCGACGGCGGCGTGCTGCTGATGTTTCCCGAAGGCCACCGCAAGCCCGACGACGCCGTGCACGACTTCCTGCCCGGCGTGGGCATGCTCGCGCTGCGCAGCGGCGCGCCGGTCGTGCCGCTGGCCATGGACGGCACCCAGCGCATGATGGCCGGCGGGCGGCCCGGGCTGCCCGCTCTGCGGGCACGAATGGGGCCGCCGCTCGATCTCGGCGACCTGACGGCGCGAGGCAGCAAGGCGTATCAGGAGGCGGCGCGGCGTATGCACGATGCCGTCGCCGGGCTGTATGGGCAACTCTGACGAGATGGCGGGGGTGCCCCGCGCCGAGCCCGAGCGGCACTCCAAGCGGCGCCTGCTGCGCGCCGGCGACGTGGAGATCCACGTGGCCCGCTACGCCGGGTACTGCTACGGGGTGAAACGCGCGCTGCGCATCACCGAGGAGGCTCTTGCTACCGCCGTGGGGTCGGTGGCGTCGCTGGGCCCGATCATCCACAACCCCGGCGTGGTCGCGCAGCTCGAGGAGCGTGGCGTGAAGGTCGTGGACGGCGCCGACGAGGCGACGTCGGGAACGCTGATCGTGCGCACTCACGGCGTGCCGCCCGAGGTCGTCGAGGGCGCCTTCGCCCGGGACCTCAACCTGGTCGACGCGACCTGCCCGTTCGTGGTCGTCGCGCAGCGTAGGGCGGCCAGTCTTCGCGAGGCCGGCTACGCGGTGGTCGTCCTCGGCGAGCGCGACCACCCCGAGGTGGTCGGCCTCGAGGGCTTTGCCGGCGACGGGGCCGTGGTCGTCGAGGACGCCGACGGCCTGCCGCTCGCGGAGTTGCGCGGCAAGCGCATCGGCGTCGTGGTGCAGACCACCCAGACGCGTGCTCACCTTGCCGGCGTGGCGGCTGCCCTGGCACCGGTCGCTCGCGAGCTCCTGGTGTTCAACACCATCTGCGACGCCACCGAGAAGCGTCAGGGCGCCGCCGGCGAGCTGGCCGCAGAGGTCGACGTGGTCGTCGTGGTCGGCGGTCGCAACAGCGCCAACACCGCGCGGCTGGCGCAGCTCTGCTGCGCGCTCCAGAGCCGCACGTATCTCATCGAGTCGGCGGCGGAGCTCGACCCGGCCTGGTTCGCAGGCGCCCGCCGCATCGGCGTGACTGCGGGTGCCTCGACGCCCGACGAAGAGATCGAGGCCACCGTGGCCGCCTTGCAGGCGATCTGTGCAGGATGAGGCGGGAGGGCGCGGCGCGGCGCGCCAGCGCCTCGCCGCCGGCGCGAGCCTGCCGGTGGCCGCTGTCGACGCCGCCGCGCAGCGCGCCGGGCTACGCCCGGGCGACTGTATCGCGCGCCTCAACGGCGCCGTACCACAGGACGTACTCGACCTCGAGATGGCGGCCGCCGACGGCGCCTTCCGGCTGACCGCGCTGCGCGGCGGACACCCGCTGGACATCGTCGTCGCACCCCGTGCCGGCGAATGGCACGGCATTTCGCTGGGCTTCGACGGTCTCGGCGCACCGCCGCGCGTCTGCCGCAACAGCTGTCGCTTCTGCTTCGTCGACCAGGTCCCGGCCGGGCTGCGCGCCGGCCTCTCCGTGAAGGACGACGACTACCGCCTGTCTTTTCTGCACGGCAACTTCACCACGCTCACCAACCTCGACGCGGACGACCTCGCGCGCATCGAGGAGCTGCGCCTCTCGCCGCTCTTCGTGTCGCTGCACGCCTGGGACGATGAGGCCCGCGTCCGCCTCATGGGACGGGCCGCGGCCGGCTCTCGAGCCGCTCTGGAGCGGCTTGCGGCGGCCGGACTTGAGCTTCACCTGCAGATCGTCTTCTGCCCGGGCTGGAACGACGGTGCGCTGCTCAGGGAGACTGTGGAACAGGCGGCCATGCTGCCCGGGGTGGCCGATCTCGGGATCGTGCCCGTGTCGCTGGCCGCGGAGGGCGACCTGCGCCGCGTGACCCGTGACGATGCGGCGGCCGTCCTGGCCGCGGTGGAAGGCTGGCAGGACCGCTATCGCGAGGAGCGCGGCATGGCCTTCGTGCACGCCGCCGACGAGTTCCACCTGCTCTGCGGGCGCACGCCGCCGCCCAGCGACGCTCCGGAGCAGTACGAGAACGGCATCGGCATGGCGGCGCTGTTCGCGGAGGAGGTGGCTGAGGTGGCGGCCGAGCGCCGCGGAGCCGGTCGGCCTCCGGTGGCTGCCGCGCAGCGGCCGCGGGCCGGCGCGGTGCGCATCCTGTGCGGCTTGCTGGCCGAGCCAGTCGTCGCGCGCGCCGCGGAGATTCTCGCCGGGGCGTTCGACGTGCCGCTGCGCGCCTTCGCGGTGCAGAACCGTCTCTTCGGGCCTCATGTCACGGTCACCGGCCTCCTCGGCGGCCGCGAGGTGCTGGACGCGCTCCGCGACGATCCGCTCGCCTCCGGCGAGTGGCTCGTCGCTCCGCGCGTCTTCCTGCCGGCCGAGCAGGGGCGCACTCTGGACGACGTCGGCGAGGAAGAGCTGACGGCCGCCTGCGGCGGCCGCCTGGCCCTCGCCGACTCCCTACGACAGGCATTTGCTACACTGTCCCGATGAGTAGCCCCCCCACCGTCGTCGTCGTCGGCTCGCCGAACGCCGGCAAGTCCACCCTCGTCAACCGCCTGAGCGGCACGCGTCAGGCCGTCGTGCACGAGACGCCGGGGGTGACCCGCGACCGCAAGGACGTGGAGGTCGACTGGGAGGGCCGCATCATGCGCATGGTCGACACCGGCGGCTACGACACCGCCGAGGAGTCGCCCTACGCCGGCTCCATCCGCGAGCAGATCGCTCTGGCCATCGACGGCGCCGACGTCGTGCTCTTCGTGGTCGACGGCCGCGCCGGCCCGCTGGCCGACGATTTCGAGATCGCCGAGGTGCTGCGCCGTCGGCGCGTCCCCGTGGTGCTGGCCGCCAACAAGATCGACGACCCGGGCGCCGTGAGCGCCGCTCAGGAGCTGTACCGGCTCGGTTTCGGCGAGCCGCTGATCGTCAGCTCGACGCACGGCCTCGGCACCGCCGAACTGCTCGACCGGCTGGTCGAGGAGACCGGCGCGGAACGTGTCGGCGAAGCCGTCCCCAGCGACGCGCCCGCCGAGATCCCGGTGGCCATCGTCGGCCGCCCCAACGCCGGCAAGTCGTCGCTGTTCAACGCCATCGTCGGCGAGCCGCGCACCATCGTCAGCGAGATCGCTGGCACCACGCGCGACGCTATCGACACGGCGGTGACGACCCAGGAAGGCAGCTTCCGCTTCATCGACACGGCCGGCATGCGTAAGGCGGCCAAGGTCAGCGGCGTAGAGTACTACTCATACCTCCGCAGCGTGCAGAGCCTGGACCGCGCCCACGTCGCGGTGATCGTCGCCGACGCGACGATGCGGTTCGGCGAGCTCGACCTGTCGATCTGCACCGAGGCGGCGCGCAACCACTGCGCCACCGTGATCGCCGTCAACAAGTCGGACCTCGCCGAACCCGATATCGAGGAGATCGCCGGCATCGCGCGGCGCAAGCTGCGCCAGCGGCCGCTCGTGATCCCCGTCTCCGCCGTGACGCACCGCGGCGTGCGGCAGCTGCTCGCCGTGGTCGCCGCGCTGGAGGCTCACTACATCGCGCACATCGCGACCGGCGAGCTGAACCGCGCCCTGGCGATGCTGGCCGCAGACCGGCCGCTGCCCATGAAGCGCGGCAAGCGCCTGAAGATGTACTACATCGCGCAGTTCGGCACGGCCCCTCCGCGGTTCGCGATCGAGGTGAACGACCGGACGCTGGTGACGCGCGACTTCGGGTTCTACGTCGAGAACCGTCTGCGGGCGCGCTTCGAGCTCGACGGGGTACCGCTGGTGATCGACTTCAAGGGCAAGAAATGAGCGCGCTGGAGATCGCGGCGTTCGTGGCCGCGCTGCTGCTGGCGTACCTGATGGGGGCGATCCCGTTCGGCGTCCTGGTCGGCACGCTCTTCTACCACGTCGACGTGCGCGAGCACGGCTCCGGCAACGTGGGCACCACCAACGTGTTCCGCGTGCTGGGCAAGAAGGCGGGAGTGGTCGTTCTCGTCTGCGACATGCTCAAAGGCTTCCTCCCGGCGTTCGTCGCCGCCCAGGTCTGGCGCGAGACCAACCCGTGGCTCGTGATCTTCGTCGCGGCTGCCCCCGTGGTGGGCCACATGTTCTCCGTGTTCCTCAGGGGACGGGGCGGCAAGGGCGTCGCCACCGGCGCGGGCGTCGTGCTCGCACTCGTCCCGCTGGCTTTCGGCGTCATCGCCGTGGTGTGGGTACTCCTCATCCTCATCACTCGCTACGTGAGCCTCGCGTCACTGGTCGCCACCTTGCTGGTGCCGGTGTTCGTGGTCGCGCTCGGCGATCCGCTGCCCTACGAGATCGCCGCGGTGCTGGTCACCGTCGTCATCTTCTGGGCACACCGCAGCAACATCAGACGCCTGCTCAACGGCACCGAGAACCGCGTGAAGCTCACGTGGAAGCACGACCACTCGGCGGTGGCCGGAGGGGGAGGGTCGTGAGCCTGGACGTCACCGTCGTCGGGTCGGGGAGCTGGGGCAGCGGCTTCGCGCGGCTGCTGACGAAGCGCGGGCACCGTGTGCAGGTCCTGACGCTCACCGGCGAGGAAGCGGCAGAACTCAACGCCACGCACGAGAACCCGCACTTCCTGCCGGGCGTCGCGCTGCCGCCGGCGATCCGTTTCGTCGCCATGGCGGACGCCGACATCTCCGCCGCGGAACTCGTGGTGTACGCGGTGCCGACGCAGGCCGTGCGCGAGGTCGCGCGCTGGGCCGCGTCCCAGCGCTCGAGCGGGTCGCTGCAGCTCTCGCTGGCCAAAGGCTACGAGCTCGGGACCCTGAAGCGCCCCACGCAGGTCATCGAAGAGGAAACCGGCTCGTCCGCGGCCGCTCTTTCCGGGCCCAACCACGCTGAGGAAGTGAGTCAGGATATGCCCTCGGCTACGGTGATCGCCGCCGCCGACGAAGCCATGGCGGCCGCCCTGCAGGCGGCGGTCACCAGCGACACGTTCCGCGTGTACACCAACGACGACGTCGTGGGCGTCGAGTTCTGCGGCGCCGTCAAGAACCCCATCGCCGTGGCCGTCGGGATGTCCGACGGGCTCGGCTTCGGCGACAACTCGCGGGCCAGCCTCATCACGCGCAGCGTCGCGGAGATGACGCGCCTCGGCATGATCCAGGGGGCGCACATCGCGACCTTCACCGGGCTGGCCGGGATCGGCGACCTCATCGCCACCTGCACCTCCCGGCACAGCCGTCACCGCCTGGCCGGCGAACTGCTCGCCAAAGGCGCCTCGCCGGCCGAGGTGCAGCAGCAAGTCGGGCAGGTCGTCGAAGGCATCCCCACCGCCTACGCCCTGCACGACCTGTCGGGCAGGCTCGGCATCGAGATGCCTGTCACCGAGAACGTCTACCAGGTCCTCGAGGGCCTGCGTACTCCGCGGGATTGCGTCGCCGACCTCATGGGCCGTGCCCCCAAGAGGGAGCGGCACGAGAACTGAGCGGTCGTCCCAACGCCCATCTGACGGGACGTCAACCAGGCGGCTTGATCGTCACTCTGTTCCGCTTGCCGCCGCTCGGCTACGTTGTACGGCACGGCCTTTCCGGTGCGGTATACTCATTGTAGATACCGCTCAGAGGAGGACCTCGTGTACACCAAAGTCCAGCGGTGGGGCAACAGCTTGGCTGTCAGGATCCCCAAGTCGTTTGCGGAGGAGGTCGGCCTCATGGATGGCTCGCACGTCGAGATGCGCCTGGTCGACGGAGGACTGCTCGTCGAACCCGTACCCACACCGCAGCTCAGTCTCGAGGAGTTGCTCGGTGGAGTCACGGAGTCCAACCTGCACTCCGAGGTCGACAGCGGCCCGGCCCAAGGCTCCGAGGCCTGGTAGCATGCCGTGGATCCCCGCGCGCGGTGACGTCGTCTGGATCACGATGCACCCCACCGTCGGGCACGAACAGTCCGGACGTAGGCCCGCGCTGGTCCTCTCGCCCACCGCCTACAACGGCAAAGTCGGCCTTGCCATCCTGTGTCCGATCACGAGCCAGGTGAAGGGCTACCCGTTCGAGGTCCAGGTGCCTGAAGGTCTTCCTGTGAAAGGCGTCATCCTGGCGGATCAGGCCAAGAGCCTCGACTGGCGGGCGCGGGGGGCGGAGTTGCTCTGCACGGTGCCGCGAGAGAGCACGTCGGCCGTGCAGCAACTGCTCGAAACGCTCGTCGGTCCGTAGCCCTCCTTTCTGTCATCCTCATCCGATAGACTTCGTGGGGCGCCCTGCGGAACTGCGTGATTCCCCGCCTCGGGGCGTGGGGCAAGCAGACCGTGGAGGGTGCGCGTGCGTCAACTCGTCATCGACGACCCGGTCATCAACTCGGGTTTCTCGAGCCGGCGAAGCACTACAAGTTCACCGACGAGGGCATCACCAACGAGATCATGGCGGCGCGCCGCCCGAGCGCCTACTGGTTCATCGACAGCGACCGTAACGAGGTGAGCTTCCTCGCGCGCTACGCCTACGTCACTCGCACCGTTGGCCGCCCGTTCGAGGCGCCCGGCGACCTGCGGGATCACCGTGAGGGTCATCACTCACTACGGGGGTGAGGTTGACATGGCAGTCACAGTCTCTCTTCGCAGGGTCGTTGAGGAGCTTGAAGCTCAAACCGACTCCATCACCGCCTACCTCAACCGTGAGACGGGCGACCTCTATACCATCCAAGAGGAGGAGGCCGGCTTGGCCGAGGATGGCGCCGACCTGGAAAACCTTCCCGACTGGCAGCGCGACGAAGTGGCCGAGATCCGTGAGGTTCTCGAATCGGAGGACTGGCTCCCCCTGCCCACGAGCTTCGACATCCACGAGTGGGCCATCATGGATGAGTTCTCGCGCTCGATCGACGATCCCGACCTCCGCGGTGAATTGCAGAATGCCATTCGCGGCGCCGGAGCGTTCCGCTGCTTCAAGGACTCTCTCCGCCGGCGCGGGATCCACGAGAGCTGGTACAGCTACAGGACCGCGGCGTTCGGTCAGATCGCTGCCGAGTGGCTCGACGGGCACGGAATCTCCTACATTCGCGACGAGGGCGCCGCAAACGCGGGTTGAGCCGGCGGCGTCGAACAGGCGGACCGGGCAGCTCGGGCGTCTCGGAAGGATCACCGGATCGCAAACGCGTCGCAGAAAGGCCTGACATATGGCAAGACGAAGCTGGTTCGGGGTCTGTGGGCTGTGTGGAGCGCGAGTGGGCAAGGCCGCCATGAGCGCGCACATTCGCAAGTGTCTCGAAGGAGCAAGCGGCGGCGCTCGCTCCCGGGTGCTGCTCGTGCGGGCTCAGCCTGCCGGCGTGCCGATGTACTGGCTGGACATCGCGGCCAGTCCCGACGCGAAGCTGGAGGCCCTGGACGGCCTCTTGCGTCGCGTCTGGCTCGAGTGCTGCGGGCACCTCAGCGAGTTCTCTTCCGGTCCGCGTCAGAAGGTCGCCATGACCAGGACGATCGACGAGACGCTGGGGCAGAGCGGAAGCCGTCTGGACTACGTCTACGACTTCGGTTCCAGCACCGAGCTGGTCGTGAGCCACAGCGGCGTCATCGAGGCCGCACGCGAGAAGCGCATTCGCGTGGTCGGCCGCAACGAGGCCCCGGCGTGGCCCTGCGACGTGTGCGGCCGTCCGGCGAACATGCTCTGCGTGGAATGCGTCTACGACGGTCGCGGCTTCTGCTGCGAGACGCATGCGCAGGAACACCCATGCGGCGAGGACATGTTGTTGCCGGTAGTCAACTCACCACGCATGGGTGTGTGCGGGTATACGGGCGAGGACTGAAGAGGGCGCTGCGTTGTCGCCCGTCGCGGCCGTCTGCTAGACTCGCCCCGGCCGCGCGCCGCCGGTTTCGCATGCCTTCCAGGCCGCCTTCGGACTGCGCGCAGCCGCCAGACGCCCGCTATCCAGCCCGCGCCGGCACGCATCGTGTCGCGCCCGGCGCGTTGTCTCAGGAGGTACGGTGGAGAAGAGCAACTACCTGTTCACGTCGGAGTCGGTCACCGAAGGTCACCCCGACAAGCTCGCCGACCAGATCTCAGACTCCATCCTCGACGCGATCCTCGCCGAGGACCCCTACGGCCGCGTGGCCTGCGAGACGCTGGTCACCACCGGCCTCGCCTTCGTCGCCGGCGAGATCACCACGGAGTGCTACGTCGACATCCCCAAGATCGTGCGCGAGACGGTCAAGGACGTCGGCTACACCAACGCGCTGTACGGCTACGACTACGAGACCTGCGGCGTCATGGTCGCCATCGACGAGCAGTCGCCGGACATCAGCCAGGGCGTGTCGCATGCCCTCGAGGTGCGCACCGACGTCAACGACGACGACGTCCTCGACTCGCAGGGCGCCGGCGACCAGGGCATGATGTTCGGGTACGCCTGCACCGAGACGCCGGAGCTCATGCCGCTGCCCATCTCGCTGGCGCACAAGCTCGCGCGACGCCTCGCCGAGGTGCGCAGGGCCGAGATCCTGCCGTACCTTCGTCCCGACGGCAAGTCGCAGGTGACCGTGAGGTACGAGGACGGCAAGCCGGCAGAGATCGTCAAAGTCGTACTCGCCTCCCAGCACGCCGAAAGCGCCGATCTGCAGAGCATCATCTATCCGGACCTCCTGGAACACGTCGTCGAGCCCATCCTGCCGAAGAATCTCTACGACACCTCGAAGCTCGAACAGATCACCGTCATCAACGCCACCGGCAAGTTCGTCATCGGCGGCCCCATGGGCGACTGCGGCCTCACGGGCCGCAAGATCGTCGTGGACACGTACGGCGGTGCCGCACCGCACGGCGGCGGCGCCTTCTCGGGCAAGGACCCGAGCAAGGTCGACCGCTCCGGCGCCTACGCGGCCCGCTACGTGGCCAAGAACGTGGTCGCCGCCGGCCTGGCCGAACGCTGCGAGCTGCAGGTGGCCTACGCGATCGGTGTGGCGCATCCCGTGTCGCTGATGGTCGACTGCAAGGGCACCGAGAAGGTCTCCATCGCCACGATCGAGCAGCTCGTCAAAGAGCACTTCGACCTGCGTCCGGCGGCCATTCTGCGCGACCTCGACTTGCGCCGCCCCATCTACAAGAAGACGGCCGCCTACGGCCACTTCGGCCGCAACGACCACGACTTCACGTGGGAACGCACCGACAAAGCCGCGGCGCTGCGCGCCGCCGCCGGCCTCAAGGGCTGAGCCATCC
>JAPLCM010000017.1 GCA_026392275.1 Actinomycetota bacterium
GGCCGATCCCGACACCGGCCAGACCTCGACCGACGGGGTGTTCCGCGGCGGCGACGCCACCACCGGCCCGTCGGCGGTGGTCGAGGCTCTCGGCGCCGGCGAGCGTGCTGCGGCCGGAATGGACGAGCTCATGACCGGCGCTAACCACGCGTTCTGGCGCCGCGACATCGAGCCGCCCGTGTTCTTCGATCCCGACCTCGACCCGGTAGAGATGCCGCGGCACGAGGTCGAGGAACTGGCCGTGGCAGCACGTGTCACGAGCTTCGACGAGGTCGAGCTGAGCTGGGCCGCACAGGTAGCCGTCGCCGAGGCGAAGCGTTGCCTGCGTTGCGACTACGGCAAGTACGGCCGCAAGCAAGGAGTCTGAAGGATGCCAACCCTTTCCATTGACGACATCAAGGTCGAGGTGCCGGAGGGCACCACGGTCCTTCAGGCGGCCCGTCAGGCCGGCGTGAAGATCCCCACCCTCTGCTACCTCGACGACGTCCAGTCCATCGGCGCGTGTCGCGTGTGCCTCGTCGAAGTCGAAGGTGCGCGCACCCTGGTCGCCTCGTGCAGCCAGCCCGCCGCCGACGGCATGGTCGTGAAGACCAACTCCGGCAAGGTCCGCGACGGCCGCCAGATGGTCGTCGAGCTGCTCCTCTCGGAGCACGACGGCGACTGCCAGACCTGCGGCCGCTCCGCCGACTGCGAGCTTCGCACGCTGGCGCTCGACCTCGGGATCGGCGAGCTGCGCTACCAGGGCGAGAAGACCTTCAAGATGATCGACGACAGCACCCCGGCGCTGATCCGCGACACCGGCAAGTGCATCTCGTGCCGCCGCTGCGTCACGGTGTGCAACGAGGTCCAGGAAGTGGGCGGCCTGTTCGCTCAGGGCCGCGGCTTCGCCACGCTCATCGGCCCGGCCTTTTCGCAGAACCTCAGCGACGTCGTCTGCGTGCAGTGCGGGCAGTGCGCCGCCGTCTGCCCGGTGGGCGCCATCCAGGAGCGCAACCAGATCGACGAGGTCTGGGACGCGCTCGAGGACCCCACCAAGACCGTAATCGTGCAGACCGCGCCGGCCATCCGCGCCGCGCTCGGCGAATGCTTCGAGTATCCGGCCGGCACCCTGGTGACCGGCAAGATGGTCGCCGCCCTTCGCCGCCTGGGCTTCGACGCGGTGTTCGACACCGACTTCACCGCCGACCTCACCATCATGGAGGAAGGCACGGAGCTGCTCGGTCGCCTCAAGAAGGCCCTCGTGGACGGCGAGAAGGTGGCTCTGCCGCAGTTCTCCAGCTGCTCCCCGGGCTGGATCAACTACATGGAGCACTTCAACCCCGACATGCTCGACAACCTCTCGACGTGCAAGTCGCCGCAGCAGATGTTCGGGGCGATCGCCAAGACCTACTACGCCGAGAAGATCGGCGTGAAGCCGGAGGACATGATCGTCGTCTCAGTCATGCCCTGCACCGCCAAGAAGTACGAGGCGGCCCGCCCGGAGATGAACGACAGTGGCGTGCAGGACGTCGACATCGTGCTCACCACTCGTGAGCTCGGCGCCCTGATCACGCAGGCCGGCATCGACTTCCGCGCCCTGGCCGACGAGGAGATGGACGCGCCCCTGGGCATCAGCACCGGGGCCGCCGACATCTTCGCCAACACCGGCGGCGTCATGGAGGCGGCCCTGCGCACCGCGTGGGAGATCGTCACGCAGACGCCGTTCCCCTTCCCCGACCTGCACGTCGCCCCCATCGAAGGGCTCGAAGGCGTGAAGGCCGCGACCGTCAAGGTCGAGGGCGCCAAAGGCGATTGGGCGTTCCTCGAAGGCGCCGACCTCAAGGTGGCCGTGGCCCACGGCCTGGGCAACGCCCAGAAGGTCATCGACCAGATCAGGAACGGCGAGGCCGAGTACCACTTCGTCGAGGTCATGACCTGCCCCGGCGGGTGTATCGGCGGCGGCGGTCAGCCGCGCTTCACGACCAACGAGGTGCGCAAGGCGCGCATCGCCGCCATCTACCGCGAGGACGAGGGCCGCGAGGTGCGCAAGTCGCACGAGAACGCGGCCGTGTGCGCCCTCTACGAGGAGTACCTCGGGGCGCCGTGCGGTGAGATCTCGCACCGCCTCCTGCACACGCACTACTTCGAGCACGACCGCGTCTGAGACGCGCGGCACCATACGGCGACCCGGCGGGCCTGATGCCCGTCGCGGCAGCGGCCCCGGGCACCGGGGCCGCTGCCGGGGCCGCCGGCCAAAGGCCGAGGGCTCAAGACCAGCTATACTGAAGGCAGATCATGACCGCCGACCAGACTCTCATACTCATCGTCGACGACGACTACGACTTCCTCGAGATCAACCGCTTCATCCTCGAGAGCGCAGGGTACGGCGTGGTCACGGCCACCAACCCCGCGGAGGCGCAGCAGCGCATCGCCGCACAGATCCCCGACCTGGTGATCACCGACCTCATGATGACCAGCGTCGACGCCGGCTTCGCCTTCTCCGCGCAGCTCAAGGGCGACCCGCGCACCGCTAGCGTGCCCATCATCATCTCCACGTCGGTGAGCAGCCAGCTGGGCCTCAACTTCCGCCCCGAGACAGACGCCGACCTCGCCAAGATGCACGTCGACGCCTACTTCGACAAGCCCATCGACGCGCAGTCGCTGCTCGCCAAGGTCAAGGAGCTCCTGGAACGCGTTGGCTGATGCCGCCGCGACCGCCGAACCGCCCATGAACCACGACCGCGTCGCCCACCAGCAGCTCGTCACGACCATCCGCGAGAAGTGCCGTACGTGCTACACCTGCGTGCGCGAGTGCCCCGCCAAGGCCATCCAGATCCTCGACGGCCAGGCGAGCGTCATCCAGACGCGCTGCATCGGCTGTGGCAACTGCGTCACGGTGTGCAGCCAGAACGCCAAGCAGGTGCTCAGCGGCATCGCTGACACCGAGCGCGTGCTCGCCGGCCCTGCGCCGGTGGCGGCGATCGTCGCCCCGAGCTATCCCGCGGAGTTCACCGAGTGCGAGACCTCCACGCTGGTCGCCGCCCTCCGCAGACTCGGCTTCACCTACGTCCACGAGGTCGGCTTCGGCGCCGATCTGGTGGCCGCCGAGTACGCACGTCTCCTCGAACGGGACGAGGGCCGCCATGTCGCCACCACCTGCCCGGCCGTGGTCAGCTACGTGCGCAAGTACCATCCCGACCTGCTCGACCGGCTGGCGCCCGTCGTTTCGCCCATGCTCGCCATCGCCCGCGTGCTTCACGTCAAGTACGGACCAGACCTCAAGGTCGCCTTCATCGGCCCCTGCATCGCCAAGAAAGGCGAAGCCATGTACGAGCAGTTCGAGGGCGAGGTCGACGCGGCGCTGACCTACGTCGAGCTGCGCGCCCTCTTCGAGAGCCGAGGCATCGCACTTGCCGGGCTGCCCGCCACCGACGACGACTTCGATCCGCCGCACGGCAGTCTGGGCGCCCTCTTCCCCATCACGGGCGGCATGCTGCAGGCCGCCGACCTCGACGAGGACCTGCTGAGCGGCGACATCGTGACCGCCGACGGACGCCACAACCTGGCCCACGCGATCACCGATTTCGAGCACGGCGAGACCGAGGCGAGGCTCCTCGACATCCTTTGCTGCGAGGGCTGCATCATGGGCGCCGGCTTCAGCTGTGCCGAGCCGGTGTTCAAGCGCCGCTCGGACGTCAGCCGCGAGACGCGCTCGCGCCGCGCCTTCTTCGACCAGGCGACCTGGGAAGCGGCCGTCGCAGAGTACGCGGACGTCGACCTCTCGCGTACATTCGCGCCCTTCGACCAGCGCTTCGACGACATGCCCACGCCGGCAGAACTGCGCGACATCCTGGCGCGCATGAACAAGTCCACCGCCGAGGACGAGCTCGACTGCGGCGCCTGCGGCTACGACAGCTGCGCCGCTCACGCGGTGGCCATCTGGCAGGGCCTCGCGGAGGTCGAGATGTGCCTGCCCTACGCCGTCGAGGAGTTGCGCAAGACGGTCGACGAGCTGCAGGAGTCCAACAGCTCGCTCGAGACCACCAAGGAGGCCCTTGTCAAGAGCGAGAAGCTCGCCAGCATGGGCCAGCTCGCCGCCGGTATCGCCCACGAGGTCAACAATCCCCTCGGCATCCTGCTGCTCCACGCCAATCTGCTGCTCGAGGACTGCGAGGACGACACGCAGGTGGCCGATGACGTCAAGCTGATCGTCGATCAGGCCAACCGCTGCAAGAAGATCATCTCCGGGCTGCTCAACTTCGCCCGTCAGAGCCGCGTGGTACGGCAGCCCACGGACCTGCCCGCCCTCGTCAAGGAGGTGCTGCGCACCATCCCCATCGACGAGGGCGTCACGCTCACCGTCGACGACCGCCTCACCGACCCCATGGCCGAGCTCGACGCCGACCAGATCGTCCAGGTGCTCACCAATCTGCTCACCAACGCCCAGCACGCGCTGCCCGACGGCGGGCGCGTGCTCATCACTCTGGACGGCACCGAGGAGAACGTGATCGTCATGGTCTCCGACAACGGCACCGGCATCGCCAAGGAGCATCTCGACAAGCTGTTCAGCCCGTTCTTCACCACAAAGCAGGTCGGCAAGGGCACCGGCCTCGGGCTCGCCGTAACGCACGGCATCGTCAAGATGCACCGCGGCCAGATCACGGTGGAGTCCAATGCCGACCCGTCGAAGGGGCCTACCGAGACGACCTTCACCCTGGTCCTGCCGCGCTACGAAGGCGAACTCAACGCGCCGGCCAGCCTGCAAGAGATAATGGGCGCCTGAGCCGTGAACCTCGACGCCGCACCGCGCGAGACGCTCATGGACCCGCAGCAGACGACGCTGCAGGTCGTGATGGTGGACGACGAGGAGGCTCTCTGCCAGGGCGTGCGCCGCATCATCGAACGCTACAAGGTGCACGTCGCCGACGTGCTCGTCGACGCCGCCTACACGTTTCGCTACTTCACCAGCGGCGAGGATTACCTCGTCTACCTGAGCGAGGGCGGTGCTGTCGACCTGCTGCTGCTCGACCTCAAGCTCCCCGGCGTCGGCGGCATGGACGTCCTCGACGCCATGAGCAGCCAGGGCCGCCAGGTCCTCACCATCATGATCACGGCCTACGCCACGTTCGAGACGGCGGTCAAAGCGACGAAGCTCGGCGCCTACGACTTCCTCGCCAAGCCCTTCACCCCCGACGAGCTACGCTACGCGCTGCGCAAGGCCACGCAGCAGCTCATCCTCAGCAGGCAGGCGCTCAGGCTGGCCGAAGAAAAGCGCCAGGTCCGTTTCAACTTCATCTCGGTGCTGGCCCACGAGCTCAAGGCGCCGCTCAACGCGGTCGAGGGCTACCTCAACATCTTGCGTACCACCGAGGAAGACCAGAACCTGCAGATGGTCGAGCGCAGCATCGTGCGCGTCGACGGCATGAAGAAGCTCATCGGCGATCTGCTGGACCTCACCCGCATCGAGTCCGGTCAGCGCGAGCGCGTCATCAAGCGGCTCGACCTCGGGGAGCTCGCGCGCGCGTCGTTCGACCTGTTCGCCGGGGACGCCGAGCGTCGCGGCATCACCATGGAGCTCGACGCCGACAAGGGCATCGAGCTGCTCGCCGACGCCGGCGAGGCCGAGATCGTCTTCAACAACCTCGTCTCCAACGCCGTCAAATACAACCGCGACGGCGGCCGGGTCACGGTCGCGATTCGGCGCAGGGGCGACGCCGTGCGCATCGCCGTCAGCGACACCGGCATCGGGCTCAGCCCCGACGAGGCCGGCAAGCTCTTCAACGAGTTCATGCGCATCAAGAACGAGCACACGGTGAGGATTCTGGGCAGCGGCCTCGGGCTCTCGACGGTGCGCAAGATCGCCAACATGTACGACGGCGAGGCCACCGTGAAGAGCGAGCCCGGCGTGGGCAGCACCTTCACGGTGACCTTGCACGATGCGCCCGTCGCCGGCGAGCGCAGGACAGGCGGCGGCGAAGCTGCGCCGGCCGCCGCCCCACCCCCGCTCGCGTAACCGCCGCCCACAACGGTCTCGCCCCAGCCCTCGCCGGCCGGCGACGCGCCGTGTCCGAAGATGTGCGATACTGTCCTATATGCCTCGTGACGCCTTGCACAAGCAGACGAAATGCGTTAGAAACGACCATACGCTGAGTCAATGCAGAGCCTATGAAGTACGTGGCCGGCACCGCTCGTCCGTCCCTGTGTGTCACCGCCCCGCCCGGCGATCGCCGGCGGATCACGGCAGCGCCAACGGGATGACCGCGGCCCGACCACTGTGGCGCACCACCCGGTGGCGCCATGGGGAACGGCAAACGACAGAGGGAGCACGTGGTGCCGAAGATCCTGATCGTTGACGACGACCCGGACATCGTCGAAGCCGGCCGCCTGGTCCTCGAGCGCGAGGGTTACGAGGTGGAGAGCGCGCCGAACCGCGCCGAAGGCATGAAGAAGATCGCGGAGGTCAAGCCCGACCTTCTCATCCTCGACGTGATGATGGAGGAGCCTGACGACGGCCTGCGCATGGCTCGCGAGATCCGCAGGGCCGGTCACACCCTGCCCATCATCATGCTCACCAGCGTCAACGCCGCCATGGGCCTCAACATCGACAAGGACGAAGAGATGGTCCCCGTCGAGGAGTTCCAGTCCAAGCCGGTCGACCCGCAGACGCTGATCGCCAAGGTCAAGAAGCTGCTCCCGTAAGAAAGGACACCGATGCTCGTCACACAACAGGAGCGGCTCCGCGCCGACGTCACGGCCCTGGTCGACAAGCTGGGTCCGGGCCGGAGCTCGCTCATACCTATCCTTCAAGATGTCAAGAGGCGCCACCACGGCATCGACACCGATGCCATGCAGATCGTCGCCGACCTGCTCGACATCCACCCGGTGGAGGTCTACAGCGTCGCGACCTTCTATGCGTTCCTGAGTCCAGCCGGGCAGGGCGAGTTCGTCGTGCGCCTCTGTCGCACCGTGTCGTGCGAGCTGGCCGGCAAGGACGCCATCGCCAGCCAGCTCGAGGCCGAGCTCGGCATCGGCTTCGGCGAGACCACCGAAGATGGCCGTTTCACGCTCGCGTGGGCCAACTGCATGGGCATGTGCGACCAGGGCCCGGCCCTGCTCGTCAACGACCGCGTGTACACGCGCGTCACGCCCGAGACGGTGCGCGAGATCGCCGCCGAGTGCCGCGCCGCGTACAGCGGCCGCACGGCCGAGCGCCAGGAGGGGTACCTCGTATGAGCATCCAGACGCAGGGCAACACCCTCACCTTCGCCTCCATCGACGGCGACGCCGGCCTCAAGGCCGCCCTCGCCATGTCGCGCGCCGACATCATCGACACGGTCGCCGACTCCGGCATGAAAGGCCGCGGCGGAGCCGGATTCCCCACCGGCATGAAATGGAACTTCGCCGGCGCCCAGAAGGGCGAAAAGAAATACATCATCTGCAACGCCGACGAGGGTGAGCCGGGCACGTTCAAAGACCGCGTCATCCTCACCGAGTTCGCCGACCTCGTGTTCGCCGGCATGACGATCGCGGGACGCGCCATCGGCGCGAAAGAAGGCATCGTCTACCTGCGCGGAGAGTACACGTACCTGCGCTCCTCGCTCAACGCGGTGATCAAGGCGCGCCGCGCCGCCGGCCTGCTGGGCCACGACGTCGGCGGCGTCGAGGGCTTCGACTTCGACATCATCGTCGCCCTCGGCGCCGGCGCCTACATCTGCGGCGAAGAGACGGCCCTCATCGAGTCTCTCGAGGGCTTCCGCGGCGAGCCTCGCAACCGCCCGCCGTTCCCGGTGGTGGCCGGCTACCGCTACGCCCCCACCGTGGTCAACAACGTCGAGACGCTGGCCTCCGCGGCCTGCATCTTCGCCAAGGGCGTGGACTGGTTCAAGAGCTTCGGCACCGACCGCTCCACGGGCTTCAAGCTGTTCAGCATCAGCGGCGACTGCGCCAAGCCGGGCGTCTACGAGTTCCCCTTTGGGATCACGGTCGCCGAACTGCTCAAGGAAGTCGGCGGCGACGACGCCAAGGCCGTGCAGATCGGCGGCGCTTCGGGCACCTGCGTGCCGCGCACGCAGTTCGCCCGCCAGATGGCCTTTGAGGACATCCCCACGGGCGGTTCGGTCATGGTGTTCGGCCCGCAGCGTGACATGCTGGCCGTGGCCGAGAACTTCCTCGAGTTCTTCGTCGAGGAGTCGTGCGGCCAGTGCACGCCCTGCCGCGTCGGCAACACCAAGATGCTCGCGGCCGCCGGGCAGCTCAAAGAGGGGACCTGCTCGGCCGAGTACGTCGCCGAGCTGCGTGAACTGAGCGGGACCATGCAGGTCGCCTCCAAGTGCGGCCTCGGCCAGACCAGCTCCATCGCCTTCATGTCCATCCTGGATCATTTCGGCGACGAGATCATGAGCCGCCCCGCCCAGGCCGAGACCGCGAGGACCCCAGCATGACCGACACCCCGAGAAACGAAGAGAAGGCCCCACGCATCCCGACCAGCCAGGTCGGCAGCACGGTGCCGGTCTCCGACAACCCCGAGGCCATCGGTGCTCTCGTCTCCGTCACCATCGACGGTATCGAGACGAAAGTGCCGTTCGGCATGACCATCCTCGACGCCGCCAAGACGGTCGGCGTCGACATCCCGACGCTCTGCAACCACCCCGACCTCAAGGTCGCCGGGGTGTGCCGCATGTGCGTAGTGGACGTCGAGGGCCAGCGCACGCTGCAGGCCGCCTGCGTCTACCCCATCACGAACACCCTCACCGTGAACACGCACACGCGCAAGGTGCGCAAGGCGCGGCGCCATGTGCTCGAGCTGCTGCTCAGCGAGCACTACGGCGAGTGTTACAGCTGCGTGCGCAACGGCAACTGCGAGCTGCAGTCACTGGCCGAGGAGTACGGCATCAGCTCGTTCACCTTCGGGCATCCCGAGACGTCGCAGTTCGACCCCGACTTCTCGAGCTACTCCGTGATGCGCGACATGGACAAGTGCATCCGTTGCCGGCGCTGCGTGCGCACGTGCATCGACCTCCAGGAGGTGGGCGTTCTCGAGGCCATCAACCGCAGCGACGACACCGTCATCGCGACCTTCGAGGACCTGCCGCTGGGCGACGTCGTGTGCATCAACTGCGGGCAGTGCGTCAACCGCTGCCCCACGGGCGCCCTCTACGCCAAAGACGAGACCGACGCCGTGTGGGCGGCTCTCGACGACCCGACGAAACATGTCGTCATCCAGACGGCTCCCGCTCCGCGCTCGGCGATGGGCGAGATGTTCGGGCTCGAGCCCGGCACGCCGGTGACCTTCGAGATGAACACCGCTCTGCGCCGGGCCGGTTTCGACATGGTGTTCGACACCAACTTCAGCGCCGACCTCACGATCATCGAGGAGGGCACCGAGCTCATCCAGCGGCTGTACGGCGCGCTCGTGACCGGCGACAAGGACGTCGCGTTGCCGCAGTTCACCAGCTGCTCGCCGGGCTGGGTCAAGTACCTCGAGCACTTCTACCCCGAGTACCTGCCCAACGCCTCGTCGGCGAAGAGCCCGCAGCAGATGTTCGGCGCGCTCATCAAGACCTACTACGCCGAGAAGCTCGGCCTCGACCCGGCGAATATCGTGAGCTGCGCGCTCATGCCCTGCTCGGCGAAGAAGTACGAGTGTAACCGGCCCGAGATGCACGATTCCGGCTTCAAGGACGTCGATTTCGGGCTCACCACGCGCGAGCTCGGCAAGATGTTCAAGGAGGCCGGGCTGCACGTGCCGAGCCTGCCGAAGAGCGACTTCGACGACCCGTTCGGTTCAGCAACCGGCTCCGGCGTCATCTTCGGCGCCACGGGCGGCGTCATGGAGAGCGCCCTGCGCACGGTCATCGAGCTGGTCACCGGCCTGAAAGTCGAGAGCATCTACGAGCACGGCGACATCATCCCGGTGCGCGGCTTCGAGGGCGTCAAGTACGCCGAGCTCACCATCCCCCAGGTCGGCCCCGTGCCCGAGATCCTCGCGCACCTGGTGCCCGACTGGGAGTGGCTGAACGGCGCCACGCTCAAGGTGGCCATCGCCCACGGCACCGCCAACGCCAAGCTGGTCATGGACGACATCAAGGCCGGCGGCAAGTTCAGCGAGTGCCACTTCATCGAGTTCATGGCCTGCCCAGGCGGCTGCCTGGGCGGCGGCGGCCAGCCGATCCCGACCACCCCCGAGATCAGGGCCGCGCGCGCCAGGGCCATCTACAGCGAAGACAAGGCCTACGACGTGCGCAAGTCGTACGAGAACCCGGCGGTCGCGCAGACCTACGCCGAGTTCCTCACCGACGGCCCTTGCGGGCACAAGAGCCACGAACTGCTCCACACCACCTACACGGCGCGCGGGAAGTACATCCCGCAGAAGTAAGACCGGCCCGGCATGGTCACGGCGGCGGGGTGCCCTCGCGAGCGCCCCGCCGCCGCTTGAATTACACTATCTGCGGGTAGCAAACGGTGCGAGGCGCGCCCGCGCCCGCGCTCGGCGGCGGAACGAGGTGCATGGGCGAACACGTTGACCAGACTCCAGCGCCGGCCACAGCGCGCTTCGTCGACCCGTTCCGCGACCCCCAGGCTCTCGCGCCGATAACCGGCGACGAGCGCACCATCCTGCGCATCGTCAATCAGAAGATCGCGGCAAGGCCCTCGCTGCGCGCCATCGTCGACTACCTCTTCGAGAACACCCAGGGGCTCATACCCTGCGACCGCATCGGTCTGGCCTTCGTCGACGAGCGCGGCGAACGCGTCACCAGCTACTACAACCGCGCCGACTACGCGCCGCTCTCCATCGGCAAGGACTACTCCGAGGCGCTGCAGCAGACGTCGCTCAGCGAGGTCCTGCGCACCGGGCAACCGCGTATCATCGGCAACCTCGACCTCTACCTCGAGGCGCACCCGCGCAGCCGTTCCACCCGCCTTCTGGTTCAGGAGGGTGTGCACTCCAATCTCGCCTGCCCTCTCAGCGTCGAGGGCCGCATCGTGGGCTTCATTTTCCGCAGCTCGCGGCGCACGCACGCCTATCGCCCCCATCACATCGAGCTCCAGATGGCCATCAGCGAGCGGCTCAGCCAAGCCGTGGAGAAAGCCTGGCGCATCGAGCAGCTCGAGGAAGCCAATCATGCATACACCGAGATGCTCGCCTTCGTGAGCCACGAGCTCAAGAGCCCGGTGGCTTCGATGGTCACCGACGCCGAGCTCATGTCCCAGGGCTACCTCGGCGGCCTCACGGAGCCACAGCTCTCCAAACTGGGGGGCATGGCTCGCAAAGGCCGCTACCTCCTCGGTCTTGTCAACGAGTATCTCGACCTGGCGCGCGTCGAGAGCGGCGAGCTGACGCTCGACCCGACCTCGCGCGTGAACGTCAACGACCAGGTCATCGGCGAGGCGCTGGCGTTGGTGGCTCCCCAGCTCGAGGCCCACAAGGTGCAGCTCGTGACCGAGCTGCCGCACGCGCCCCTTCCGCTGATCTGCTGCGACGCCACGCTGCTGCGCATCGTCCTCGTCAACCTGCTCGACAACGCCGTCAAGTACGGCAACGAGGACGGCACCATCCGGCTGAAGGCCGAAGTCACGCCGGCGCGCAGGGACAACGCGCCCAAGCTCAAGATCTCGGTGCGCAACCTGGGGCCGGGCTTCAACGCGGAGCAGAAGAACAAGCTGTTCCGAAGGTTCTCAAGACTCGACGACCCGGCCCTCAAGGGGCGTCGCGGCACAGGTGTCGGTCTCTACAGCGCCTGGCGCATCATCCAGCTTCACAGGGGGCGCATCAGCGCCGACTCCAAGCAAGGCGAGTGGGCGGAATTCACCTTCGAGATACCGGCGACGCCAGAGTGCGCGGAGCCGCCGGCTGCTGAACAAGGGAGTGGCACATGAAAGCGGGACTGGTAGACAAGGGCACGTTCATCGACGAACCGGCGATCGACGACGCCTTGCGCGCGGCGGCCACCAAAGACGCGGGCCGCGTCCGTGAGATCCTCACCAAGGCGCGGGAGCTGGGCGGCCTGGAGATGAATGAGGTCGCCGTGCTGAGCTCGGTGAGCGACCCCGAGCTGCTCGGCGAGCTGTTTGCCTCGGCGCAAGACGTCAAGGACGCCATCTACGGCGCTCGCCTCGTGCTCTTCGCTCCCCTCTACGTGTCCAATCTCTGCACCAACGACTGCCTGTACTGCGCCTTCCGCGTCAAGAACACCGAGCTCAAGCGGCGCGCCCTCACGCAGGCGGAGATCCGCCAGGAGGTCGAGCTGCTGGTCGACCAGGGGCACAAGCGCGTCCTCCTCGTGGCCGGCGAGTCGTACCCCAAGCAGGGGTTCGGGTACGTGCTCGACGCGATCGCCACCATCTACGACGTCAAGCGCGGCAACGGTGAGATCCGCCGCGTCAACGTCAACGTGGCGCCGCTCACCATCGCCGAGTTCAAGGACCTCAAGGGCACCGGCATCGGCACCTATCAGCTCTTCCAGGAGACCTACCACCGCCGGACCTACGCCGACGTGCACGTGGGCGGCAAGAAGAAGAACTACGACTGGCGCGTGACCGGCATGCATCGCGCCATGGAGGCCGGCATCGACGACGTCGGCATCGGCGTGCTCTTCGGCCTCTTCGACTGGCGCTTCGAGGTGCTCGCCCTCATGCAGCACGTGCGCGAGCTCGAACGCGCCTACGGCGTCGGCCCGCACACCATCAGCATGCCGCGTCTCGAGCCGGCCTTCGGCAGCGACATCGCCCACGAGCCGCCGCACCCGGTGAGCGACGTCGACTTCCGCAAGCTCGTCGCCATCCTGCGCCTGGCGGTGCCGTACACCGGCATGATCATGAGCACCCGTGAGACGGCCAACATCCGCCGCGAGACCTTCGCCCTCGGCGTCAGCCAGATCTCCGCCGGCAGCCGCACCAACCCCGGCGGCTACGCCGAGGACGAGAAGTTCGACACGGCGCAGTTCCAGCTCGGCGACCACCGGGGCCTCGACGAGGTGATCCGCGACGTCGCCGAGCTCGGCTACGTCCCGTCGTTCTGCACCGCCTGCTACCGCCTGGGGCGCACGGGGATGGACTTCATGGACCTTGCCAAGCCCGGCGACATCAAGCACCACTGCGATCCCAACGCCCTGGCCACCTTCCTCGAGTACCTCATCGACTACGCCGGCGACGAGACGCGTGCCACGGGCGACGCGCTCATCGCGCGCAAGGTGGCCGAGATGGACGAGGTGCGCCGGGCGCACACCGAGACGATGCTCGGCCAGGTCCGCGCCGGCGAGCGCGACGTGCTCTGCTGAACCCATCCACGACGAGAGGACTCCACGTGAACGACGACCACATCATCCTGGGCATCCACATCACCAACCGTCTCAAGAACGCCGTGGACGTGCAGAAGGTCTTCACCGAGTACGGCTGTAACATCAAGACGCGCGTCGGCCTGCACGACGTGGACGCCAACGTGTGCTCGCCGAGCGGCGTCGTGCTCATCGAGTTCTTCGGCAGCGACGACGAGGCCACGGGCATGATGGCCAAGCTGAACGAGGTCGAGGGCGTGCAGGTCCAGAAGATGTTCTTCGGCCACTGAGGCCGGGGCCGACGACGGATCGCCACGGTATGAGCGACGACGTGCGCCTCGAGCGCGACCTGCTCGGCGAGGTGGCCGTGCCGGCCGCAGGCCTGCACGGCGCCCATACCGAGCGCGCCCTCGAGAACTTCCCCCTGGCCGGCGAGCCGGTGCACGCCGAGTTGGCGCGCGCTTTCGGCACGGTCAAGCTCGCCTGCGCGCGCACCAACCGCACGCTCGGCGCCTGGGCCGGGCCCGGGGGCGAGGCCAAGGCCGACGCCATCGAGCGCGCTTGTCGCGAGCTCGCTGAGGGCGGTCTTGCGGCGGAGATCGTCGTCGACCGCCTGCAGGGCGGCGCCGGCACCAGCACCAACATGAACGTCAACGAGGTGCTGGCCAACCGTGCCCTGCAGATCCTCGGCGAGCCGCCCGGCAGCTATGCGCGCGTCTCGCCGCTCGACGACATCAATCTGCACCAGAGCACCAACGACACCTACCCCACCGCCCTGCGCCTGGCCGCCATCACCCTGCTCCACAAGCTCGAGGAGCAGGTGGTGACCCTGCAGGAGGCCTTCCAGCAGAAGGAGCAGGAGTTCGCGCACGTGGTCAAGGTCGGCCGCACGCAGTACCAGGACGCGGTGCTCACCACTTTGGGTCGCGAGATGGGCGCCTACGCCGAGGCTCTCAGCCGCGACCGCTGGCGCGTCTACAAGTGCGAGGAGCGCCTGCGCGTCGTGAACCTGGGCGGTACGGCCATCGGCACCGGCTTCGCGGCGCCGCGGCAGTACATCTTCCGCGTCGTCGACACGCTCCGCGAGCTCACCAGCATCGGCTTCGCTCGGGCCGAGAACCTCACCGAGGCCACGCAGAACGCCGACGTGTTCGTCGAGGTGTCGGGCATCCTCAAGGCGCACGCCATGACGCTGCTCAAGGTCTGCGGCGACCTGCGCCTCCTCAGCTCGGGGCCGGAGGCCGGGCTCGGCGAGATCCGGCTGCCGCAGCGCCAGGCCGGCTCCAGCATCATGCCCGGCAAGGTCAACCCCGTGATCCCAGAAGCAGTGAGTCAGGTCGCTCTCCTGGTCGCCGGCTACGACTCCACGATCGCCATGGCCGCCGGCCTCGGCAGCCTGGAGCTCAACGCCTTCTTCCCGCTCATCGCCGACTGCCTGCTGCAGAGCCTGTCGCTGCTCGCCCACGCCGACGAGATCCTGCGGCGTTTCTGCGTCGAAGGGCTGGAGGCTGACGAGGAGCGCTGCGCGCTGCATGTACGCGCC
>JAPLCM010000146.1 GCA_026392275.1 Actinomycetota bacterium
GTTGCGGTCGACGATGAAGGTGACCTCGTCGCCGGGGTACAGGCGGCGACGGACGGCGTCGGCGCGCGCGCCGACGCCCAGCAGGTCGCCGCCTTCGAGCAGGGCAAGAGCCTCGGCGTCGCCGAGGCGGCCTGCGGCCGCGGGGGCGCCGCCGCTCACGCCGGCGCCGCCTCGGGTCGCGCTTCGTCGAGGCGCAGCTCGAGGCGCACCACATGGTCGCCCTGCGGGCCGTGGTCGACGGTGACGGGCAGGCCGTCGATCTCCTCGTCGCCGGGAAGGATGGCGAAGCCGATGGCTGTGTGGAAGGCTATCGAGCCCGCGTTTGCCGGCCCGGTGACGGCATGCACGACCGGGCGTCCGGCGGCGCGAGCCAGAGCGAAAAAGCGCCGGTACAGATCGCCGGCCAGGCCGGCGCGGCGCCACGCCGGGTGCACTCCGGCGAAGTGGATGTAGGCCTCGTCGTCGTGGTCCGGGCAGAGGAACCCGACGAGAAAGCCGATGAGCTCGTCTTCGTGTTCCACGACCAGCGACGTGCTGCGGAAGTGCTCGAAGAGAATCTTCGGCAGCATGGCCCGCAGGTCGCGGCCGCCCCACCACTCGGGCATGACCGCCTGGACGCGGTTCCAGTCGTCCGGGATCGGCCGGCGGAACGTGAGGCCGCTGCAGCTCACAGCGGCCCCGTGCTGAGGTCCATCGAGAACACCACGTAGTCGCCGCCGATGCCGATCGCGTCGTGGTGCACGGCGACGCCGTCGACGATCTCGTCACCGGGCTCGATGGTGAAACCGATACTGCGATGGAAGGCGATGGACCGGTGATTGAAGGCCCCCGTCTCCGCCCTGAGGACGGTGCGGCCGCGTGCGCGGCCCATGGCCGCGAAGCGGCGGTAAAGCTCGCGGCCCAGGCCGCAGCGGCGATAGTCGTGCCGCACGCCCATGAAGTGGACATACGCGACCTCGGGGAAGCGCTGCGACAGCCAGCCGACAAGGAAGCCGACAAGATCGCCGTCGGCTTCGACGATGAGCGTAGTATCCCCGTAGTGCTCGAAAAGCTGCGGCTGGACGCAGTGGTGAAGCCGCTTCTCCCACCAGCCGTCCAGGGCGACGCGCACCGGCACGGCGTCCTCTGGTTCGGCCGTCCGCCACGTCAAGCGCTGGGCGTTGGTCCTGCGTCCCTCGTCCACGGTCTCGTCCTCCTCTGGTCGCGCGAGTCTGCCGAAAGGCGTGCTCAGGCGACGTCTGCCGTCGTCGCCACATCGGGGACCACGTCCAGCTCGCCGACGGCCGCGGCGCGCCGGTAGAACTCGCGCAGACCGGCGCGGTACTCCGGCGTGAAGCCGAACTTGAGCTGGTCGAAGTACTCCATGAGGTAGCGCCGGCTGAAGTCGTAGCGCTGCGCCGCGGCGGCGGCCGTCTCGGCCGGGTGCGCGGCGCAGTCGTCGCGCGAGGCCAGCAGCGCCGCCCCCACGGCGGCTGCCGCCGCCGGCCTGGCGGCCACGAATTCGCGGCGCGCGGCGCAGACCGCAAAGACCATCGGCAGGCCGGTCGCCTTCTGCCACTCCGCGCCAAGATCGTAGTGATAGGGGTACACCTCGGCGCGCAGCACGTACAGGGCCTCGTCACCGATCAGCAACAGGCCGTCGAAATCGGCGAGGACCTCTGCCAGCGACCCGCGGCGCGGCGCGAACTCAGGCTCCAGACCCCACTCCCGGCAGAGCACCTTGAGCAGGCAGATGGAGGTGGCGCTCTTCTCGGTGAGGGCGATGCGGCGCACGTCGTCCAGCGGCACGCGCGTGAACAGCTGTACCGAGTCGACGGCGCCGAACGAGCTGATCGACACCTGCGGCAGCAGTGAGAGGACGGCGGCGTTGCGGGCGAAGGCGATCGAGGACGGCAGAGCCACGTCGATCGCCCCGCTCACCAGCATCTCGTTGAGCGCCGACGGGTAGCCTTCGACGATGGCGGCCGCCACGCCGCGCGCGGTCAGCTCGCGCGCGAAGTGGTGGTAGAGCGGAAAGCAGTTGACGAACTCGATGCGCCCGACACGCACCGGGCCGGGGGGCGCGCCGTCCGCGGGCGTGCCCGCGCGGGGCGCGCCGTCAGGCGTCGTCATCGTAGCGCCGCACCACGTTGTACAGCGTGTCGCGCTCCACCGGCACGCGCCCGGCGGCGCGTATGACGCGCACCAGCTCGGCCTTGCTGAGCTCCTGCCCCGTGTCGACACCGGCCGCGTGGCTGATCCTCTCCTCGACCACGGTGCCGTCGAGGTCGTTGACGCCGAACACCAGCGAGACCTGGGCCAGCTTGAGCCCGACGTTGATCCAGAAGGCCTTGATGTGGCGGAAATTGTCGAGGACGAGACGGCCGACGGCGAGCATCTTGAGGTCGTCGAAGCCGGTGGGCCCGGGTAACTCGCTGAGCCCGGTGTTGGCCGGCTGGAACGACAGCGGGATGAAAGCGTTGAAGCCGCCGGTGTCGTCCTGCAGCTCGCGCAGGCGCAGCATGTGGTCGGCGAGCTCCGCCGGCGTCTCCACGTGCCCGTACAGCATGGTCGCGTTCGACTTGAGCCCGGCGCCGTGCGCGGCGCGCATCACGTCGAGCCATTTCTGGCCGCTGATCTTCTGCTCGCAGATGAGCTCGCGCACGCGGCCGCTGAAGACCTCGGCGCCGCCGCCGGGCAGCGAGCCGAGTCCGGCCTCCTTGAGCTCGGCCAGCACCTCGCCCACGCCCTTGCCGCTGATCTTGGCGAAGTGGGCGATCTCGCTGGCGGTGAACGCCTGGATGTGCACGTCGGGGGCCAGCTCTTTGAGAGCACGCATCATCTCGAGGTAGTAGGCGAACTGCAGGTCGGGGTGCTCGCCGCCGACGATGTGGATCTCGGTGATACCGCCGACGGCCAGGGTCTCGCGAGCCTTGTCCACGACCTCGTCGATGGAGAGGGTATAGGCGTCGGCGTCACCCTCGTCGTGGCTGAAGGCGCAGAACAGGCAGCGGTTGCGGCACACGTTGGTGTGGTTGATGTGGCGGTTGCTGATGAAGAAGACCTCGTCGCCCACGACGCGGGCGCGGGCGAAGTCGGCCATGGCCCCCAGGGCGAGGATGTCGTGGCTCTCGAGCAGCGCGGTGGCCTGCGCGGCGGCAAGACGCTCCCCGGCGGCGACGCTGTTCCAGATGCCCTCGAGGCCGGCGCGCGCGGCGAGGGAGGAGATGTCACTGGGGTTCACGAGATCGACTCCAGACGTGTCAGCTGTAGCGGTCGACGACCTGCGCCGCCACCTCGGCGAGCAGGTCGCGCTCGACGAGGTCGGGGCAGGCTGCGAGGACCCTGCGGGCCTCCTCAATGTACCCCAAAGCGACGCCGCGGGCACGCGCCAGGGCGCCGCTGGCCGCGATCGTCCTGAGGACGATCGCCACATCGGCGGCGCTCTGCCCGCCTCGCAAGAGCAGGGAAGCCAGCTCGGGGTGGACTTCCAGGGCGAAGATGAGCGGCAGCGTGACGGTGCCGTCGCGGACGTCGGCGCCGGGGCGCTTGCCGGTGTCGGCCTCGTCGCCGCTGCAATCGAGGATGTCGTCGAACACCTGGAAGGCCAGACCGATAAGGCGGCCGTACTCTGAAAGCGCCGCGGCCGCCTGGTCCCCGGCGCCCGAGAGCATGGCGCCCAGCCGGCAGGCGGCGGCGAACAGATCGGCGGTCTTGCGCTCGCAGCGAAGCTCGTTCTCCGCCTGCGTCACCGTCAGGCGATGGGCATCGTCGCGCTGCAGGACTTCGCCCTGCGAAAGACCCACGGCGGTAGCGCTGAGCACGTCGACCGCCGCCGCGTCACCGGCTCCCACAAGCTCCTGGAAGGCACGCGCGAGCAGGTAGTTGCCGGCCGAGACCGCAGTCTCGACGCCGTAGGCGTGAGCGATGGTGGGCCGGCCGCGGCGCAGCTCGGCGTCGTCGAGCACGTCGTCGTGGACCAGGGTCGCCATGTGCAGCAGCTCGACCGCCGTGGCGCCGCGGAGCACAGGCTCGCCAAGGGACACGTCGCGACGTGCGCAGAGCAGCGTGAGCAGCGGGCGCACGCGCTTACCGCCGGCGGCGAGCGTCGCGCGACACGCCTCGCCGAGCCGCCCCGGATACCCCGTGGCGACCGCCGTGAGCCGCTCCTCGACGAGCTCCATGCCGCGCGAGTAGCGCCTTTTCTGAAGGGCAGAGCGCCACGTGAGGGCCGGCTTGCTCAGCGCATCGCCCCCGGCGCCGCAGCGACAGGCACGTCGCCGACGTGGATGGCCACGGCGCCGAAGCCGAGGCGCCGGTAGCGCACGGCGGTGAAGCCGGCGGCGGCCATGATCGCCGCGAGCTCCCCGGCCCGCGGAAAGGCCTCAACGGAGGCCGGAAGGTAGGCGTACGCGGTGGCGTCACCGGTCACCACGCACCCGAGAAATGGCACCACCCGGCCCATCCAGATGCGATGGAAGTGCTTCCCGGCGCCGTCCGGAGGCTGGGTCGACTCGAGGCACACGATGCGACCGCCCGGACGGGTGACGCGCCGCATCTCGGCGAACGCCCGCGGCACGTCGGGCACGTTGCGCACCCCCCAGCCGACGGTGACCGCGGCGAACTCGCCGTCGGCAAACGGCAGATCCAGGAGGTCGCCGTGCACGAACGCCGGCGCGAGAAGGCCGCGGTCCTGCCGCAACGCGGCCTTCTCGCGGGCGAGGGCGAGCATCGCCGCCGTGAAATCGAGGCCTACGACCTCACAGCCGGGGCACTGATCGGCGAGAGTGAACGACAGGTCGCCGGTGCCGCAGCACGCGTCGAGCACGCGGTCCCCCGGCGACGGCGCCGCCTGTCGCGCGGCGATGCGGCGCCAGTGGCCGTCGCGGCCGCCCGTCATGAGCCGGTTCATGAGGTCGTAGCGAGGCGCGATGCCGCCGAACATGGCGGCGATGCGCCGCGGGTCGCGGTCGACCGGGAGGGTGTGCCGGCCGGCGGGCGCGCCCGCGGCCGCTCCCGCGGGCGTCAGCGCCGACCCCCGTCCCACGGTGGGAACAGGGTCTGCGCAAAGCCCAGCGCAGCGATGACTTTTCCGACCACGTGATCGACGGCGTCCTGCAGTGTCCGCGGCCGCGAGTAGAAGGCGGGCATCGCCGGCAGCACGATGGCGCCGGCCTCGGCGAGCTCGAGCAGCCGGCGCAGATGGATCTGCGTCAGCGGCGTCTCGCGCGGTACGACCACGAGCGGCCGCCGCTCTTTGAGCGCCACGTCGCCGACGCGGTGGATGAGCGTGCGCGTGGTGCCGAGGGCGATATGCGCCACGGTCGACACCGAGCACGGGCAGATCACGGCGGCGTCGGGGAAGCTGCTACCACTGGCCGGGGGCGCCGCGAGGTCGTCGGCTGCGTACACCTCTGCGGTCACGCCGGCACGCTCGAGGAAGGCGGCAGTGACGGCGTCGCGGCCCTGCGCCGCCAGCTCCAGCTCGTGCTCCAGCACGAGCACGCCGCTGTCGGACACGCAGAGCTGCAGCGCGCAGCCCGCCGCCGCGAGAGCCTGCACGAGGCGAAGCGCATAGGGCGCCCCGCTGGCGCCGCTCACGCCGACGAAGACCGAGGATGGAGGCGTCTGGATCATGGAGGCTCCCCGTGACGGTGCGGACCGCCGGTCGTCAGTTGATGGAGCCGGTGTGGCACTGGCCACCCCAGCAGCCCTGCGGGCCCGTACCGCCGTTGCCGTGACATTTCATGCACACGCTGCCGCTGTTGTACACGTGGTTTGGGTGGTCGGCGATGAAGGCACTGCCGTGCGGCAGCTCCACGCCGTGGCAGGCGGTGCAGAAGGAGCTGCTGTGGCACTTGGTGCAGAGGCCCGGCGACGTGCGCGCCGTGCTCGGGTGCGCGCCGACCCAGCCGGCGGGATGCGGCATCGGCAAACCGTGGCACTTGATGCAACTGTTTTCGCCATGGCACTTGACGCATTTCTCGGGGTGGTCCAGCGCGAAGCCGCCGTGCCCCGACCACCAGCTGCCCGGATGCGGCATCGGCAGGCCGTGACACTTGATGCAGAACGTGGGGTCCCTCTTGAGATGGCACGGCACGCAGATCGTCTTGCCACGATCGAGGACCACGCCGCCGTGGATCTGGTTCCAGCGCCTGGGGTGTGGCATCTCGAGCCCGTTGTGGCACTCTGTGCAGAAGGTCCTCTTCTCGTGGCAGCCGCGGCACTGGGTGGCATCGAGGCGCAGAGGCATGGCGACCTTGGGCGCCGTCGCCGGCACGCCGCTGATGTGGCAGGTGCTGCACGTGTCGGGGAGCTGCGTGCCGTCGTGGCAGCGCGCGCAGATGGACATCGTGTTCTGGGAGACCCGCGCCACCTCGAGCTGCGTACCCGGATGCGAGATGTTGGCGTGGCAGGTGAGGCACTGGTAGCCGGCTTCGCGCAGACCCTTGTGATTGACGCGGATGTTGCCGACGATCAGATCCTTCTCGATCTGCTCGTTGGGATGGCACTGGACGCAGTTGTTCGAGCCGACGAAGGTCGTGATCGGACGCTCGTACTGGTTGGAGACGTACAGGATGAGGTTGCTGGTGCCCTGGATGTTGCGGATGAGGTAGTTGAACACGCCCGGCTTGGTGTGGCACTTCTGGCAGCCCACTCCGGCGCGATAGTGCGCGGTCAGCTTGTAGGTCGCCACTTCGGGCTTGATGACGTGGCAGAGTTCACAGGTGCCGATGCGGTTCACGGCCGAGAAGCCGATGACGGCGGCCACGAAGAGTACGCCGAGCGCCGCGAGCACGCCGAGGATCCAGCGGCCGGGAATACGGCCTTCCAGCAGAACGCGGCTCTTGGCGGGCTTGCGCTCGGCCACGACTCACCCGCCCCCGCTGATCGGCGACGACGTCGGCGCCGGCGTGGGCGGCAGCGAGTACTTCACGCCGCCGAGCAGCTTGTGAGCCCGCGGTTCACCGCTCTGATGCTGCTCGTGGCACGCCTGGCAATTGGCGAGTACGTGGCAGTTGAAACAGGTCTCGGCGCCCTTCTGGGCGGTGACCACGGGATGGGCCGGGATCCAGTCCGCAGGGTGCGGCATCCGCACCTGATGGCAGGTCCTGCAGTACTGCTTGGTGTCGTGGCACTGATCGCAGGCCTTGCTGTCGCCGCGCTCATCGACGGTGAGGCCGTGCTTGGAGATCCATGCCGTGGGATGCGGCATGAGGATGCCGTTGTGGCACTTGGAGCAGGCGTCCTTCTTGATGTGGCAGGCGCTGCAGGTCGAGAGGATGCCGACGGCGCCGTGCCGGGTGGGCCAGTCGGGCTCCTTGTGCGTCGCGGGCACGGCGCCGTAGTCCCTCAGTGTGTGACAGAGGTCGCAGCGGGACGTGGCTACCTGGCCATCGGGCGCCCGGTACTCGTTGTTGTGGCAGATGAGGCACTGGTCCATCGACGGATAGGTCCGTGAACCCTCAGGCACCGCCGTGCCGTGCGCCTGCGTGGAGTGGCAGCGCATGCAGAGGAAGCCCGCCTCGATGAGGTGCTTGTGCTGCACGCGGATGCCGTTCTTGGAGACCGGGTGGAACAGCAGATCGTTGTTGTGACAGCGGCGACACGACTGGTTGAGCACGTAGCCGAGAATGGGCTTCTCGTAGTCGCCGGTGATCTGGGCGATGGGCTGCTGCAGGGCCTCGAGCTTGGCGGTGAGAAAGAAGAACGGGCCCGGTTTGCTGTGGCACTGCTCGCAGTTGACATCGCTGTGCGCCGACTTCTTGTACTCCTCCACGTACGGCACGTGGCTCTTGCAGAGGGCGCAGAACTGCGGCGTCGAAGTCGCGGCGAGCGCGACGCCGATGCCCACCACCACCACCGTGAGGAGGACGGCGGCGGCCGTGAGGCCACGTGTGGTCAGCCGGAAGCCCATGCGTCAGCCGCGGATCCTTGGAATGGACGGTCGCGCGTTGTGGATCGAGCTTCTGTGGCAAAGCCCGCAGCTGTACCCGTTGGTGTGCCGGGCGGCGCGCCCGTGGCAGCCGGTGCACACGCTGTTGCCGGGCGACCTCTGGCCGGCGTGGAACTTGCTCTTGTGGCACGTGCCGCAGCTCGTGATGCCGGAGCCGAGAGCGCTGGCGTGCAGTCTCTGCGAGTGGCACGCCGAGCAGGTCTTCGCTTTGGTCACGGTGGTGGAGTGCTGCGCCTTGGCGGCCGGCCCCGTGCCGGTACCTTTGTGGCAGGTGGCGCACTTGCTCTCGGCGACTTTCTTGCCGGCGTGCTTCTTGGCGTGGCAAGACCGGCAGGTCCTCTGGGTGGTGGTCTGGGACTGCCCGTGGTGGAAAGCGGCGATGCCGGTGTGACAGGTGAGGCACGCGACCTTGCCGGCGTGCTTCTTGTAGCCGTCGCCGTGGCAGCCGGAGCAGGCCGGCGCCTGCGGGTCGGTGTTGTGCACCTGCGCGGCGTGGCACGCGAGGCAGTCTGGTGTGCCGAAGGTCTTGGCGGGATGGCACTGGTTGCACGTGGCCGGCACCGGCGGGAGGTTCATGCCTGCGTGACACGACGTGCACGGGTTGCCGTCGTGCGTGACCTGGGCGCTCGCGTCGACGCCGTTGTGACAGCTCTCGCAGGTCGGCGGCGGCGTCTCGACGCCGCTGTGGTGCGGGCTGCCGCCCGGATCGACGATGGAGATGCTGGTCTGGTGGCAGTCGAGGCACGTCTTGCCGTAGCCGGCGGCGCCGTCGTGCGGCACGACGCCGTGCGTGAAGGGCGTCGTGTAGTCGCGCACGGCCGCGGTCCACAGATGGCAGCCCTGGCTGCATGCCAGGCTTGGAGTGGACAGCGGCGTGGTGTCCTCGCCGGGGACGTGACACGACCAGCACTGTTTGCCGGGGAAGCTCTTGTAGCGGCTGCCGTGACAGAACGTGGTGCAGGTGGCGTCGGTGAGCGGCTGGCCGTTGTGACAGGAGGCGCAGGTGGAGGCGCCGTCATGCGTCCAGCCGTCGAAGGCCGAGGCCGGCGCGGCAGAGAAGGCCATAGCCGCGGCCGCACCGGCGCACACCAGCACAAGGACGACGACGGCCCGGAACACATGCTCACGGTGACCTGCCACCGCCCTCACCTCCCCGCCGCCTTCAGGACGGCGCAGTACTCCCCAGTGGCCCCCAGATCCGTCAATCGAACACCGACCAGATGATGAACGCCGTCATGAGGATAGCGCAGAAACCGGCGAACGCGGTGATGCTCCACCAAAGGACATCGGCGGCGTAGGTCCGCCAGGTGATGCGTTTCTCGACAAGGACCTCGTCGAGGGTGCCCTCGCGCACGCGACGCGCGAACTCGAGCGGGCGCTCCGCCTTGTAGTGCTCGACGGGTAGGGACCCGGTGAAGATGACCTTGTCGAGCGGGAAGCTCTCGGGCCTCGCGTGAGCGCTGAAGAAGTGCACGAAGATGAAGATCACGCCCATGGCCAGCAACGCCTCGTTGGAGTGGATGACAAGGGCGATGTTGAGAAAGACGCCCGGCAGGACCTTCGTGAACCAGAGAGGGAACCACATCATGAAGCCGGTCATCCCGATGATGACGGTGCCGGCCATCAGGGACATGTAGTCGAACTTCTCCCAGTACGTGTAGCGGTCGAACTGCGGCTTGGGGCCCTTGCCGAAGAACCAGGCGAACATGCCGATGATGTCCTCCAGGTCCTTCTTGCTGGGCATCAGCGAGCCGGGGCTGCGCAGCAGCTTGCCCCGGCTGCGCAGCACCATGACGACCATGAACGTGAACTCGAGAGTCCAGTAGAAGACCGTGACGATAGCGGCGATGCGATGGTAGACGCCGGCCGCCGTGACGCCGCCGAAGAGGTCCATGGACCAGCGTGCCCACTCGGTGTCCTTGTACTTGAGCGGCATGCCCGTGAAAACGAGCACGGTGAAGCTCATGAAGACGAGAAAATGCATCCAGCGGTGGAACACGTTGAACCGCTGGTACTCGATGCGCGTGCGCACCTTGCTGGGTGCGACGTCAGCCGTGACGGTCTCGCCTGTAGAGGCCATCCTTGATCCCCCGGTAGATGTACAGGGCCGTGTGCACGAAACCGAACGTGAAGACCACAGCGATGAGCATGATGTAGAGCGCGTAGAACGTCCACACGACGAACGATGAGCTCGGGTTCTGCGGGTCGACGTGCACCATGAAGCCGGCGAAGTTCTCGTTGGCCCCGGGATGACACTGGGCGCACGTGCTGACCAGGTTCTGCGGCGACACCATGCTCTCGGGATCGGACGGCGGAAGGATCCTGTGACCGCCGTGGCAGTCGCTGCAGACGGCGGTCTGGGCATCGCCGAGGTAGAAGGCCTTGCCGTGGTAGCTGTCGAGGTAGGTCCTGAGGGCGTCGGCGTGGCACCGGGCGCACAGGCCGTCGATGCCGGCGCGGAACTCGGCAGAGTCGGGCGGCATGATGTTGTGCGCCTCGTGACAATCGGCGCACACCGGCGCTTTGCCGCTGGACTCCCCGAATACCAGGTTGCCGTGGAACGAGCCGCGGTACATGTCGAACACGTCGGCGTGGCAGTTATTGCAGGCCGTGAGCTTCGCCGTGACCAGCCACGCCTGCGTCTGGCCGGCGTCGTGTGAACCCGGCTTGAAGCCGATGTGGCAACTCGTGCACGACAGCTTGCCGTGGCGGGAGGCCTCGTACACCGTCCGGTCGACAAAGAGGCTCTTCTGCTGACCGTCGACAACGATGGTCTGATCTCGTGCCTCCTGCTGGCCGTGACAGCGGAAGCAGGCGTCGTTGCTGCGCGCGTTGAGCGCCGAGTCGGCCGTGGATGGAGCCGCGGCGGCCGGGCCGGCGAAGCCGAGAAGAGCCGCCGCGGCCAAGCCGAGAAGGGCGGCAACGACGAGCGGTGCAGCGAGGGCGGCGGCGCGGCGGCGCGTCACGGCTTCACGCCCATCTTCTGGTGGCAGTCCGCGCACATGCCCTGCGGGTGGCACACCAGGCAGGCCCCCGGGCTCTGGGCGGCAACGCCGCTGTGTGTCTGCACCCAGTCGGACGGATGTCGCACCTTGTGGCACTGCTCGCAGAACGTGTCCGCGTCGTGGCACCCCGTGCATGACGAAGGATCCCTCGTGGCCGTGGGACCGTGGGCAAACCGCCACGTCCCCGAGAAGTGATCGGGAGTCGGCTTCGCGTGACAAGGGTCACAGAACTCCGCCTGGCTGTGGTGGCAGCGCATGCACGATTCAGGATCGGCGAGCGCCTGCTTGCCGTGGGTCGTGAGGTAGTCCTTGGGATGGACGTCGGTGGGAGGCGGGGTGACATGGCAGACAGTGCACTCGGCGGGCGCGCCGTTCTCGTTGTGGCACATCGAGCACACTGCCATCGGCACGCTGGCGCCGGAGCTCCCCGGCTTGGGGTGCGCGACCTGGCTGTGGCAATCGGCGCAGGTGAGGTTGCGCAGATCCACGTGGACCTCGTGCGGCATGCGGATATCGCCGCTCTGGCTGGGGATCCCGTCGAGCGGGTGGCACTTGAGGCAGTTGTCGTTGCCGGGGCGCTGCCCCTTACTCGACGCGCGCGGCACGTTGAGATAGTCGGCCCAGATGTTGAGCCACTCGCGGCGGCGCCACTTGACGGCGTTGCCGACGCCGGAAGGCACGTGGCACTCGGTGCACGAGACCTGGGCGTGCGTCGACGTTTGCCAGGCGAGGCCGGCAGGCTTCGTGGCCTTGCACGACATGCAGTATGTGGGGGTGTCGGTGGCCCACACAGGGATCACGAGCACCACGGCCAGCACGGCGATGAAGCCCACGACGACCAGCACCGCGATCCACGGCGCGCGGTACCACCGGCGAGGCTCTGGCCGATATCGGTGACCGCGTTCGGGCAATCGGACGAACCCCCTCGGCTGCTCTCGCTGCGTCGGCGACGATGGGCGGCGCCCCTTCCGCGACTACCCATCGAGCGCCGCAATTGTACCATCCCGGGTATACGGCGGCGAGTACGCTGCGCCCGCACCACAGGCTCAGCGGCCGGGCAGCTCAACGATCTGACGGCGGCGGGGACCGCGAGCCGCTCAGTCCACCAGCACGGCGGCGATGACCACGGCGCCGTACAGCAGGCCCACGGCGCCGTTGACGGTCATGAAGCTCATGCCCACCCGGCCAAGGCCGCGGCGCGCGATGTCCACGTGCGGCCAGGCGAGCACGGCGGCGACCCCCACCAGGCCGTACCAATAGATCCAGTCGAGGCCCGAGAGCAGCCCCACGGCCGCTAGGAGCGCGACGGTGGCCGCGTGCGACGCGGCGGCCACGACAAGAGCGCCGCGCTCGCCCACGGCCACAGGCACCGAGTGCAGGCCGTGGACGCGGTCGAAGTCGAGGTCGAAGATCGCGTAGATGACGTCGAAGCCGCCCACCCACAGGCCGACGGCAAAGAACAGCAGCCACGCTTGCGGCGCCACGCCGCCGGTGACGGCCACCCAGGCGGCCGCCGGGGCGAGCCCCAGCGTGAGCCCCAGGGCATAGTGGCAGAACCAGGTGAAGCGTTTCGTGTACGGGTACAGCACGAAGGTTGCCAGCGGTATGGGCCAGAGGTAGCGGCACGGCGTCGACAGGTTGAAGGCCGCGAGCACCAGCAACGCCACCGAGACGACGGTGAACACCCAGACCTCGCGGCGCCCGAGCCGGCCGGCGGGAAGCTCGCGCGCCGCGGTGCGCGGATTGCGCGCGTCCAGCTCCGCGTCGATGAGCCGGTTGAGGGCCATGGCGGCGCTGCGCGCGCCCACCATGGCGACGGTGATCCAGAGCAGATCGTTCCAGGACGGCATGCCGGCGGCGGCGAGAAAGGCGCCGGCATAGGCGAACGGCAGCGCGTACACGCTGTGCTCGATCCTGATGAGCCGCGCGAAGAGCGTGGGCTTGGAGACGGCGGCGCCGGCGGCGCCCCCGGAGGTGGCCACGGCCGCCGGCGTCAGGCGTCGCCGGCCGGCTCGGCGGCGGCGGGCTCCGCCGCCGCTTCGACGAACCCTGGTTCGTGGGCGAACTTCTCGAGCACGAAGCTGGCCACGGCGACGATAACGGCGAAGATGCCGACCACGAACAACACGGTGTACACGAAGATGCTGGCCGGCTGAGCGATGCCGAGATAGGCGCTGATGGTCCAGGCGATGATGGCGACCACCCAGTTAGCCAGCGAGAGGATCAAGAGATTGCGCCGTATGTGCTTGTCTCGCACGTGAGCCTCCTCGCGGTCTCGGCCGGTCGCCACCGTAGTGGCAGTGTAGAAGCGCGCCGCGCCGCCGTAAAGCGCTGCGGCGTCCGAATCTACGCGAACGGCAGTCCGAACTCCTGCCAGCGCGCCGTGACGCGCCGCTTCACGGCCGGGTCCATCTCCAGTTCATCGGGCCACTCGCGCCCGTGACCTTCTTCGGGCCATGTCTTGGTGGCGTCGATGCCCATCTTGGAACCATAGCGTGCCAGGGGGCTGGAGTGGTCGAGCACGTCGAGCGGGCCCGCGACGATGACCGTGTCCCGGGCAGGGTCGACGTTGTTGAACACCCGCCACGTGACCTCGCTGTAGTCGTGCACGTCGACGTGCTCGTCGACCACCACGACGAACTTGGTGAACATCATCTGGCCCATGCCCCAGACAGCGTTCATGATCTTGCGCGCCTGACCGGGGTAAGTCTTGCGGATCGCGATGATGGCGCAGTCGTGGAAGACGCCCTCGATGGGCAGGTCCATGTCGACGATCTCGGGCTGCACGAGCTGCAAGAGAGGCAGGAAGAGACGCTCGGTGGCCTTGCCGAGATAGGCGTCCTCCATGGGCGGGCGGCCGACGATGGTCGCCGGATAGACGGGATCGCGGCGGTGACTCATCGCCGTGAGATGCAGGACGGGGTAGTCGTCGGCCAGCGAGTAGTAGCCGGTGTGGTCGCCGAAAGGGCCTTCGCGGCGCACCTCGCCCTTCTCGACGTACCCTTCGAGGACGATCTCGGCGTCGGCGGGGACCTCGAGATCGACGGTCGCGCACTTCGCCAGCTCGATGGGCGCGCCGCGCAGGAAGCCGGCGAACATGAACTCGTCGATGCCCGGCGGCAGCGGCGCCGTGGCGGCGTAGGTCACCGCCGGGTCGGTGCCGAGCGCCACGGCGACCTCCATGCGGTCGCCGGCCTCGCGGAAGTTGGTGGCGCCGTCGTGGTGGACGTGGATGTGCATGCCGGTGGTCTGCCCGTCGTACACCTGCAGGCGGTACATGCCGGCGTTGCGGCGGCCCTGAGCGTCCTTGGTGACCACGATCGGAAGCGTGATGAACGGGCCGCCGTCGGCGGGCCACGTGGTGAGGACCGGCAGGCGTGCCAGGTCGGGCGGCTCGACGACCACGTCGCGGAAGGCCGCTTTCTTGACGATCCGGGGGCCGTACGAGGCAAGCTCACGCAGCTGGCCGAGCGCCTTGACTTTGCCGATGAGGCTGCTGGGCACCTGCAGCTCAACGAGGCCGGCGATGCGCGCCGCGATCTCGTCGAGCGGCGCCCCGAGAGCGAGCTCGAGGCGCCGGTACGAGCCGAACTGGTTCATGAGCACGGACGGAGCCGGACCCACTCCGACACCCGGCCGTTGCGGCCGCTCGAAGAGCAGCGCGGGACCGTGCGCCTTGCTGGCGCGGTCGGCGATCTCGGCGATCTCGAGATACGGATCGACCGCGGCGGACACGCGCACAAGCTCGCCCTCGCGTTCCAGCAGGTCGATGAATGCACGCAGGTCCACGCTCACCTCCCGGCAGCTCTGGCCGCCGCCGAGCCGGCGGAACGGCGCGAAGGTCGAAGACCGGCGGCGCCGTCACCGCTCAGTTCACGCTCCAGGGGCGCGGCGTCGCGCAGCTTCAGGCGCCGCGCCTCGGCACGCGCCATGCGGCGCACGTCGAACGGTGCGCCGCCGGCCGCTGCGGCATCGAAGCGCTCGAAGAGGCCGGCGACGGTCGCCGCCGGCGTGCCCCGGCGAAGCGCCGCCAGGCCGCCCATCGTGAAGGCCCACAGCGCGTCGTCGTCGGCGAACGGGCCGCCGACGCTGCGCAGCTGCGAACAGGCGGTCATGAGGCGCGCCAGCAGCCCGACGGCGTCGGTGTCGCCGCGTGCGGCGATGAGCCGCAGGCCGCGCGCGTAGAAGAAGTCGCCGGCGAGCAGCGTGGTCTCGCGGGCGCTCGCCGGCGCCGCGATCACGCGGCTGTGGCGGTAGTGCAGGAGGTAGCCCTCGTAGATGAGCTCGACGGCGGTCACGTAGTCGTCGTCGTGGCCGTCGTCGAGCGCGTCGAACAGAGGTCCCCAGCGCAGGGCCGCCGGGGTGGCCGGCGGCGGGCCGAAGGCCAGCCCTGCGGCGCCCAATCGCGCTGTGACGGCCGCCGCGTCGACCACTTCAGTCCGGCTCCCGGTCCAGGTAGAACGTCAGTGACATGAGCTCGCTCGAGAGGTCGACCTGACGGACCAGGATGCCTTCGGGGGCGTGCACCTTGATGGGCGCGAAGTTGAGCACGGCTTTGACGCCGGCCGCGGCCAGGCGCGCGACGGTGCCGTCCGCCTCTCCCGCCGGCACCGTGACCAGCGCGATGTCCACACGTTCGGCGCGACAGAAGTCCTCGAGATCGGCGATGCTCCGCACGCGCCCCGTGCCGTAGCTGGCGCCGATCACCGTCCCCGAGCTGTCGAACATGCCGACGAGGCGAAAGCCCTGCTCTGAGAAGCCACGATACCGGGCGAGAGCTGTGCCGAGCAGCCCGGCTCCCACGATGACCACGTTCCAGGATTGGTCGAGCCCCAGGCAGTGCGAGATCTCGTCCACGAGACGCGCGACCTCGTAACCGACCCCGCGGGTGCCGAACTCCCCAAAGTACGAGAAGTCCTTGCGGATCTGCGCGGCATTGAGACCGATCATCTCCGCGAGATCCTTGCTGGAGACGCGCTCCACGCCGCGGGCACGCACCTCGCGGAGCTTGCGCAGGTAAAGCGCCAGGCGCGGCACGGTGACCGCGGGGACGCTCTTCTTGTCGACGTTGCGCACGGCTCCCCCTTTCTCAGCCGCCGAAGAACGCCGCCGCGGCGGCGGCGGCGCGGGCGATGTCGTCGTCACTCAGGGCCAGCGAGATCATGGTCGCTTCGAACTGCGATGGAGCCAGATAGATGCCGCTCTCGAGCATGTGCATCCAGTAGTCTGCGAACAGCTGAGTGTCGGCCTGCTTGGCCGTGGCGAAACTGCGCACCGGACCCTGGCAGAAGAAGAGCGTCATCATGGGGCCGACCCGGTTGAGCGTGAACGGGCGCCCCGCCGCCGACGCGGCATCCGTGAGTCCGGCCGCGACGGTGTGAGCGAGCGCTTCAAGCCGTTCGTAGACGCCCGGCTCCGCGAGGACGCGGAGCGTGGCCGCCCCGGCCGCCATGGCCAGGGGATTGCCCGACAGCGTACCGGCCTGATACGTACTGCCCAGGGGCGCGACCGTCTCCATGACGTCGCGGCGGCCGCCGAAAGCCCCGACCGGCAAGCCGCCACCGATGATCTTGCCCAGGGTCGTGAGGTCGGGACGCACCCCGAAACGCTCCTGGGCGCCACCCCAGCCGACACGGAAACCGGTGATGACCTCGTCGAAGACGAGCAAAGCACCGCTTCTGGTGCAGAGCTCCCGACAGGCTTCGAGAAAGCCCGGCTCAGGTAGCACGACGCCCATGTTGCCGGCCACCGGCTCGACGATGAGCGCCGCGATCTCCTCGCCACGCTCGGCGAACACAGCGGACAGCGCCTCGACGTCGTTGTACTCGACGAGCAGCGTGTCGGCGGTCGTGCTATGGGTCACGCCCGGGCTGTCGGGCAGCGCCAGCGTGAGCACGCCGCTGCCGGCCGCCGCGAGAAACGCGTCGGAGTGGCCGTGGTAGCAGCCGATGAACTTCACGATCTTCTCGCGCCTCGTGAAGCCGCGGGCCACGCGCACGGCGCTCATCGTGGCCTCGGTGCCCGAGCTGACCATGCGCACCATCTCGACCGACGGCATCGCCTCGCAGATGAGGCGCGCCAGTTCGGTCTCGAGCTCGGTGGGGGCGCCGAAGCTCGTGCCCAGGTCCAGCTGGACGCGCAGCCGACCGATCACGTCCGGGTGGCCCCAGCCCAGAATCATGGGTCCCCAGGACGAGACGAAGTCGACGAGCTCGTTGCCGTCGGCGTCCCAGATGTGGGCGCCTTTGGCGCGCGCGACGAACAGCGGGTGGGGCATACCGACACTCTTCATCGCCCGCACCGGCGAGTTGACACCGCCGGGGATGTACCGCTGCGCCTCTTCGAAGAGACGCGCAGAGATCTCTGTCTTCACTCGACCCTCCCGGGAAAGACAAATCCTGTGAGAAAGGTTGAATATACTACGCGGGCCCCGCGAGAACCGCGAGCAGGAGAGTGAAGCCATGGCCGTGATCATCCGCCACGCCGGCCCCGGAGACGAGCCCGCCGTCGTCGAGCTCGTTCAGGAGCTGGCCACCACCTTCGACTACCCCACGACCATCGACGAGCACTACGTGCGCCACTTTCTGGCCTCGCCGGTCAGCGACATCATCCTGGCCGTCGACGACGACGCGACCGTCGGCCTCCTGAGCTACGCGATGGTCCCCGGCCTCTTCCACGCCGCCGACTCGGGTCTCATCGAGTCTCTGGTGATCGCGGAGGGCCGCCGTGGAGAAGGCATCGGGCGGCAGCTGCTGCAGACCGCCGTGCGGCTCCTCGAAGAGACGGGGTGCGCGGAGATCTCGGTGAGCGCCGCGGCGGCCAACGAAGCCGCCCAGAAGCTCTACTTCGACGTGGGCCTCACGGAGGCTTCGGTGCTGCTCGAGAAGCACATCGAGTGCTGAGCATACAAGAAGTCTCTTGCTTTACCTGAGGGTGAGACTTCGTCCGTCTCTCAGCCCGTGGCCGGCATGCACCAGCCCTTGGGCACGTAGGCGCAGTAAGGCTCCTCGGCCATGTAGTCGCCGGTGGCCTCGTAGGCCCGCGCGCGGCAGCCGCCGCAGACCTTCTTGTACTCGCAGGCGCCACACTTGCCCTTGAGGCCGTCGAAGTCCCGCAGCTCGTTGAACAGCGGCGAGTCGCGCCACACGTCGGGGAAGGCCTGCGCGCGCACGTTGCCGGCGACTTTGTCGAAGTAACCGCAGCCCTGCACGTCGCCGACGTGGCTGATGAAGCAGAAGCCGATGCCGGCGAGGCAACCGCGGCTGAGGGTGTTCATGCCGCCGTGGCTGTGCGGGTGCACCTCGATCTTGCGACCCTGCGCCGTGGCCCGCTGCCGCATGACGCGCCAGTAGTGCGGCACGTCGGTGGGTTTCATGAACAGGTCGCTCTCCTGCTGCGCGTCGTACATCCACTCCAGGGCGCGCTCGTACTCCTCCGGCGGGAGCTCCTGCTCTTCGAGCTCCTTGCCGCGCCCGGTGGGCACCAGCATGAAGGGGTGGAAGCTCACGGCGCCGAGATCCTCCGCCATCTGCAGCAGGGCCGGCAGATAGTGCGCGTTGAGCTTGGTGATCGTACTGTTGATCTGCACCTCCACGCCTGCGTCGAGGCAGTTGCGCACGCCGCGCACGGCGCCGTCGAAGGCGCCCGGGACGCCGCGGAACTCATCGTGCTCCGCGGCGTTGGGGAAGTCGATCGAGATGCTCACGCGGGCGATGCCGACGTCCTTGATGCGGCGCGCGACCTGCGGCGTGACGAGCGTGCCGTTGGGCGACATCACCGTGCGCAGGCCCTTGCCGATGGCGTGCTCGGCGATGTCGAAGACGTCAGCGCGCATCAGCGGATCGCCGCCGGTAAGGATGAGGATGGGGCTGGCGAACGAGGCGATCTGGTCGACGAGGGTGAAGGCCTCGGCGGTGCTGAGCTCGCCCTCGTAGGGCCCGTGCACGGCCGAAGCACGGCAGTGCACGCAGGCAAGATTGCAGCTGCGCGTGATCTCCCAGGCGATGACGCGCGGCGGCGCGACGCCTGTGGCGTCGCCGGGCCGCGCATCCATGCCATGGGGGCTCGGCGCCGTCATCCGATCCAGCGCACGATGTCCTTGGCGTGATAGGTGATGATGAGGTCGGCGCCGGCGCGCTTGATGCCGGTGACGGTCTCCATGACGGCGCGCTCCTCGTCGAGCCACCCGTTGGCCGCCGCCGCCTTGATCATGGCGTACTCGCCGCTCACGTTGTAGGCCGCCAGTGGGAACTTGGTCTCCTGCTTCACGGCGTGGATGACGTCCAGGTACGGCAGAGCCGGCTTGACCATGATGATGTCGGCGCCCTCCTCGATGTCGAGCAGCGCCTCACGTATGGCCTCCTCCCCGTTGGCCGAGTCCATCTGGTACGTGCGCCGGTCGCCGAACGCCGGCGTCGACTCGGCGGCCTCACGAAACGGGCCGTAGAAGGCCGAGGCGAACTTGGCCGAGTAGGCCATGATGGCGGTGTCGGGGAGGCCCTCGTCGTCGAGGGCGTTGCGAATGGTGGCCACGCGACCGTCCATCATGTCGCTGGGGGCGACGAAGTCGGCGCCGCTCTCGGCGTGTGTAACGGCCATCTTGGCGAGCAGCTCGAGGGTGACGTCGTTGACGATCTCGCCGTCCTGCACCACGCCGCAATGACCGTGGTCCATATACTCGCAGAGGCAGACGTCGGTGATCACCACGAGCGCGGGGAACTCGTCCTTGATGGCGCGCACGGCCATCTGCACGACGCCCTCGGGATCGTAGGCGCCGGTCGCCGCGGAGTCCTTGTGCGAGGGGATGCCGAACAGCAGGATCGCCGGGATCCCCAGATCGACGACCTCGCGGACCTCGCTGAGCAGGTTGCCGATGGACAGCTGGAAGCACCCGGGCATCGAGGAGATGGGGTTCTTGATGTTCTCGCCGGCGATCACAAAGAACGGGTAGATGAGATCGTCGACCGCGAGGGTGGTCTCGCGAAGCATGTTGCGGATAGCCGGCGTGCGACGCAGGCGTCGCATGCGATAGCTGGGGTAGTACATGGGGTCGTGTCCTTTCGTACGGGGCCGCTGCCAGCCCGTGTGCGCCAGCAATCCTCCCCCGCCGGAGGAGCGTTGACAAGCGGGCCCGCCGTTACCGGCGGCGCCTCAGCGCTTGACCAGCTCCAGCGCCGCCTTGACGACCGCCGTCACCGACTCGCGATCGCGCAGATGACACGGGATCACCGGCACCGTGGCGTCGACGCCGAGGATCCTGGCCACCTGCTTGGCGGTCAGCTCGTCGTCGGCCATCGACACGTAGGTGGCCACCACCAGCGGCACGTCGCCCAACGAGTGCACGAACTCGAGATCGACGCGCGTGGCGTGGAGGCTGTCCTGGTCGTTGGCGTTGGCCAGCAGCACCCAGGCGGAGCTCTCGCCGGCGAGGCGCCGCCAGGCTTGTTCGGGCACGGAGGCGGCGGCCGTGAAGACGATGACCGCTTCGTCCGCCGTGGCTTGCTCCTCGTCGCCGTTGCTGGACGGCAGTTGGCCGGCGACCACGGGGATCTCGACCTCCTTCTCGTCGATCAGCTCCACGCGCAGCTGCTTGACGAGGTTGGAGTCGGTGAGCGTGTTGAGGAACACCTCGTTGTAGATGTCGATCGGGCCGCGGATGGCCACGCTGAGGCCCTGCCCGATGCCCTCGATGGCGGGCTCGCTGACAGAGATGAGCCCGCTCGAATAGAGGCTGTAGATGACCTTGGCCCCATGGAAGCGATCGAGGCCGCAGTCGCGCAGGACGACGTTGATATCCGCACGGCCGTCGATGTGGACGATCACGCGCCACTCCTCGGCGGTCAGCGACATCTCGCCGCGATCCTCCACGCGCTGGCTGTAGGCGAGGTGCGGCACGCGCTCCAGAGAGCCGAGCTGCTCGAAGATGAGCTCCCACTCGTCGATGCGGCGGCAGCCCTCCATGATCACGTTCTCGACGTTCATCTCGACGAGGATGTCCTCGTCGGTCACCTGTTCGTCGGCGCTGAACTCGAACTCGCCTTCCATCCAGCTGAAGAACTTGAACGCGGTGTCCTGGATCTGCTCGCGGACCGCCTGTTCGAGCGTCGCGCGATCGATGATGCCGCTTGCGAGGAGGATGGCGCCGATGCGGGCGCCCTCCCCCGCCTTCTTCTGGGCAGCGAGCGCCGTCTTGAGCTGCTCACCACTGATTGCCCCGGTCTTCACGAGGCGTTCGCCGAGAGGCAGGTGCTGCGGCACCGAGAAGGCGTAGTAGATGAGGCCGTGGCGAAAGAAGATCTTGCCCCACTCCTCGCCACGGCGGATCGTGAGCGCCCCCGACTTGGCGCTCATCTTCACCAGCTGGAAGATGTTGGGGAGACTGAACTCCTTCAGGTTGCCCTGGAGAAGCACTGCGCACCTCGCTCCGCGGTTGACCCGCCGTGGACGGCCGTCCGTCTCCTACATCGGCAACGCACGGTGATTCTCAATACTACGACGACGAGGCGTGCGCCGCCGCGGCCGGAGCGCCGTCGGCGCTCACGGGCACGGCCTCGCAGAAGGCGTCGCCGGCCGCCGGGCCGTCGGGCAGGCACACGGGCGCTTCGCAGGAGCCAGCCCGCAGCTGCCGGCGCCGCAGCGCCCAGTAGGCGCCGGCGGCGGTGGCCAGCGCCGCAACGCCGCCGACGGCGATCGCCGCGCGCACCCCGAAGCCGCGCACGATGAGGCCGGTCAGCGGCCCGCCGATGGGGGTGCTGCCGAGAAAGACGACCGCCCACAGAGCCATCACGCGGCCGCGCATGGCGTCGTCGGCGTTGAGCTGGAGGAGCGAGTTCACGGTGCTGATGAAGAGGACGCCGGCAGCTCCCATGGGCACCAGGAGCACCATGCCCCACACATAGCCGGGCGCGAGGGCGAGCAGCACCGTGACGACGCCGAAGGCGAAGGTGCTGGCCACAAGCAGGCGCCTCGAGGGGCGCGCCCTGCTGGCCATCAGCAGGGCGCCGGCGAGCGCTCCCACGCCCATGGCCGCGGAGAGGGCGCCGTAGGCGCCGCCGCCGCGACCGTACACGTCTTTGGTGAGCAGCGGCAGCACGACCGAGTAGTTGTAGGCCAGCGTGCTCACCACGGCCATCATCACCAGCGGGACGCGCAGCTCCGGCGCGCGCCACGCGTAGCGCAGCCCCTCGCGCACCTGGCCGGGTCTGCGGGGCACCGGCTTGCTGGGGCGCAGTTCGCCGGTGCGCATCACGGCCAAGGCCGCGATCACGGCGCCGAACGACACGGCGTTGAAGAGAAAACACGGCGCGACCCCGACGGCGGCGATGAGCAGGCCACCGATGGCCGGCCCGATGATGCGCGACGAGTTGATGATCACGGCATTGAGACCGACGGCGTTGGCGAGATCGTCGGGTCCGACCATCTCGTACACGAAACTCTGCCGCGACGGCATGTCGAGTGCTGTGGCGACGCCGGTGAGCCCCGCCAGCACCCAGATCATCCAGACGGTCACCACGTCGGTGAACGTCAGCGCAGCGAGGATGAGCGCGAAGAACGCCGCCGCCGTCTGCGTCGCCATGAGCAGGCGCCGCTTGTCGACGCGATCGGCGAGCGCGCCCGCCCAGGCGCCGAGGACGAGCACGGGGCCGAACTGCAGACCGACGGTGATGCCCAGGGCAACACCACTGCCGGTGAGCTGCAGCACCAGCCAGTTCTGCGCCACGGCCTGCATCCAGGTGCCGCTCATCGAAACGATCTGGGAGACGAAGAACAGGCGGTAGTTGTACAGGCGCAGGGCACGGAACGTGCGGCGCGCGAGCGCGCCGGGGCGGTTCGATTCGGCCGGACGAGCGATCGGTCTCTCCTCGCGGATCGGGTTTGCCGGACCGTGAGTCTACGCCTGCCCGCGACGGGGAGACACCAGAACGGCCCTTCTTCATGCCCGTCTACGCCGACGGCGATCCACGCACCGTGTCCGGGCCCGAGCTGCTGGCGACGCTGAAGGGCACGTCGTGCTTCCACCTCAAGCACCTCGCGCCCAAGCTCGTCGAACAGGTCGCGGCCGCGCTCGCCGCAGGCTATCGCCTGTACGAGGAGCGCGGCTGGGTCTAGATCGCCGCCGCCGCGCCGATCGGTCCGGCCGCGAAGGCCTCGTGGTCCGTGACCGCGGCCGCCGCCCGCCGGATGAGCTCGAGATTGCTCTCCAGTGCCATCATGCCGCCGACGGCGAGCGTCACCACCATCGCCTCGAACGGATACACGAGGTGGGCGCGGTATCTCTGCCGGAGGTTGACGAGATCGCGCGCCCCGACGCCGTGCTCCGCGAGGACCCGCCGATACCGCGCGAGGAGGTCCGCTTCATGCATCCGTCGGGTCTCCGGCGTGAGCGCCGTGGCCAGGAAGTACGCGACATCGCCGATGCCCTCCCCGATGCGTACGAGGTGCCAGTCGAGGAGCCCCGGTCCCGACTCCCGCCAGAAGAGATTGCCGGGGTGCACGTCGTGATGGACGAGGGTGCGAGGGCCGTCCGCGAGAAAACGCATGACCTGACGGCGCCGGCGCGCGTACCCGAGCGCGGGGCCGTGGAGGGCCGTGGGCACGGCGCTCCCGGCGCGCCGCAGCCCTCGCCGCATCAGCGGTACTGCCAGGGCAGACCCCAGCCGGTCTTCGGAGCGCCGCACGCGACCGGCCAGCCAGTGATACTCCCGGTCGAGACTCGGCGCGCTCCACATCAGCGCGTGGAGCCGGGCCAGCTGCTCGACCACCAGGGCCGCCTGCGCGGCCGTCAGCGCGTCCCCGGGGTCGCCGGCGGCGGCCCCGCGTTCCGTCACGTCGGCAAGCACCACGGTCGCGCCCCATCCGCACCGGCTCTGCGTCGCCAGGACCGGCGGAAGGGGTACGGTGATCGCCCGCGCCACTTCTCCGTAGAAGCGCGCTTCCGCGTGAAGCAGTCGCGGCAGGGTGGTGATCCAGCGCGCCCGCGGCGACAGCGAGGGCAGCTTGGCGAACCAGCGACGGGGCAGCGCCGGCGGCCCATCGTGGTCGACCGCGAGGCGCACACGTGTGG